>JAZODH010000026.1:0-19865 GCA_045596925.1 Eubacteriales bacterium | reverse complement strand
GAGTACGACTCTGGCTCAATGAACCCGTCAACAACAAAAGAACAGGCACCGCGTTGCGATACCTGTTCTTTTGTTATTGGTGACCCATCGGAGAGTCTGAACTCAAACGCGCGTTTTTATACGGCTATCTCCTTTAATTGTCCCGACCGCGCGTTCTTGGCGAACCTGCGGTTCGCAGAGCTCGACTCGTGCTTGAAATCTTGCAAAGCAAAAGAGGAACCGCACTTCGTGAAGTTCCTCTTTTACTTTGGTGACCCACAACAGAGTTTAAGCGAACATTCTCACATAAACTCTGCTCCACGTCGTCCATACTGATTTCTACGTCCTCGGTAGTACCGTCATTTATATCAAAGGTAAGCGTGATGTGGTCGTCATAGAGATAAACCGCCTTTACAAACGCGTCGAACAGTTCCTTTTGACAGTCCTTGTCCTCCACGTTCGCGGCTCTGAAATGCTCCAAGTACGCGAGCAAGGACTCTCTTGTGACCGCCTTGCCTGCTTCTGCCTGAGCTACCAAGATACGAGCGTCGAGCTGCGCTCGTTCAGACTCCAAATCCTGCAAGTGCTCTTTGGTGGAAGCGGTGATAATGCCTTGGTCGATGGCGATCATCACATTGGCTATTGCCTTTTTGACCTCCTTTTGCCGTTCCTGCAGATTGGTGATCTCGGTCTGTCTGACGTCGCCCTTCTGATAGTCAAGCACCTGCTGCACGATCCACTCCATCACGTTCGGTTGGAGGATATACCTACGGATTGCTTTGGCAATCTCGCCCTCCAAAAAGTCGCGGCGCACGGCTTTCTTTTTGCACGTTCCGTTGGTGCGCTTCTCGTTGCATACATAGTAATAGTGGCTGTCGCCGTTCTTCGACGTTCCCGACATTCCTATCATATGAGAGCCGCACCGTCCGCAGAACAGCTTGCCTGTCAATAGGTAGATGCCGTCGTCAGCTCTCTTGCGCCCCTGTGGGTTTTTCTTTGTTTTCATAATCTTTTGTACCCGGTCAAACAGGCTCCTTTCTATGATTACAGGCATACCGCCCTCAATGCGCACATCATTGAAGATATAAACGCCTGTGTAGCGCTCGTTATGGAGAATGGTAAAGAAAGAGCTTTTCCCCCATTCGTTTCCGTTCTTGGTCTTGATGCCGCGTCTGTTCAGATCCTCGCTGATTTCTACGAACTTCTCACCGTTGGCAATGCGATTGAAGATCTCCTGCACGATGGGAGCTCTCGTTTCGTCTATGGCAAACTTGCCGTCCTCTCCCGTCTTGTAGCCGTACGGCGCGGGTCCGTTGGCGCGGCAGTTCAGAGCGTTATCGGCTTGGTTGCGCTTGATGTCCTCTGCCATATTCTCCGAGAAGAATTGGTTTACGTTCATCATCGTGCGGAGAGCAAAGCGACCCGCGGCATTGTTGCCGAACTCTTCCTTTGCATATACAACCTTGATACCGAGCTTTTCCATCTCGTTTTCAAACATAAGCGCATTGAGGATATTTCGCGCTATACGGTTGGATTTGTATGCAATAATGTAATTGAAGCCGCCTTTCTGTGCCTCGCGTTGCAACTTCTGAAATTGCGGCCTACGGTCTGTTCTGCCGGTCTTTGCGCTATCAGAGTAAACGCCAACGATCTTGATGCCCGAGAGGGCGGCAAAAGCCTTGCACTCGGCGACCTGCTGCTCTATACTTTCCTCGCGCTGATTGTGCGACGAAAAGCGAGCGTATATGACGCCCGTGGCTTCGGGCGTATTTATCGGCTTTCGTGCCAAGGCGTCCACCTCCTCAATCCTTGAAATATCCTATCTCGTATAAATGAGCGACGAGCTCGTCATAGTCAAAGACGTGTTCATCAAATGCCTCGTTATACTCTTCCTTATATTCAGCATAAGAGCCTGTTGCAACCGTCACTACGGTGTAGAAACGGCAATAAGATGTGTAGCAGTTGGTGAGTAGCTTCTTCATTGTGGCGTCGGTTTCTTTTGCCACGAGCTGATTGTAGATGGTTTGGATCCTCTCATAGCACTGCTTGTTTGTGCCGTTCGGATCTGTTTTCTCCAACAGAAACGCAAAGGTGTCCTCTACGTCCTTGCCGTCGGGATATTTATAGATAGTTTCCCACGTGCTTGTTTGAAAATCTGATGTTTTCATAAGCAGTTGAGAAGCCTGTGTCATAACATCGTAAAAATCTTGGATGGTATAGGTCTTAGTGGAGCTTTCGTCAGAGCTGCCGTCCGTCTGACCGCCTGTCTGACCGCCCGTTTCTTGCGTTCCGGGCGTTTCGTTTCCTGTATCGGTATTACAACCGAATAAAAAAGTTATTGTCGATAAAAGAAGAAATGCAATAAGAATTGTTGAAATAAATCTTTTCATAGTACCCCGATTATAGATTATAATGTATTTTCTTGTCAATATCACGCGAATGTTATAAAATCACATTCTCGTGACAAATAGGCGCGAATGTGTTATAATGGTTATACTGCCGGCAGCGACTCTGATGAAAGGAGCGAGGCGATATGGAAGAAAAGAAAACCACATATGCGGAAGAAATGACAGACGTTCAGACCGAAGTGGAGCTGACCGAGGCTGCCAATCTTTTCTCGCGGCTTTCGCCGGAAGCACAAGACGCCATTATTGATTTGATAAAATGCCTTTTATCTGAGAAACAATGAGTGCCTGCTGCTCTGCGGTAAGCTTTTCAAATAATGTAACGAACTCAACCGTTCGCCCGCTGATTTTGTCGGCGGGCGTTCTTTTTTCGGAGAGGGATATCTCCATATCGTCCACCTGGCTCATAAGATCATTCAAGCTCATTCCCATTGCTTTGGCAAGCTTCTTCATCGTGGCAAGCGACGGAACAATAGGCTCGTTGGTCTTGGGGTTGCGCCCCTCTTCAAGCATAGAAATATATCCGTTTGAAACGTCGCAGGTCAACGCAAACTGTCTTTGCGATAAATGGTTTTTCTCTCTATATTCTTTTATTATCTTACCTAATGTCATAATAAAATACCTCTCTTTGTTTAATACATTATACACCAAAAAACGCGCCGTGTCAATCGGTTTGTCAAAAAAATTAAACATTTTTTGTGCAACCCACTTGACAAACGCTCAATCTTGGTGTACAATATGTTTAGTCGGTTAAACATCGACGAGTTTTTGAAAGGAGGAATGACCGTGGGTTACAAGATTAAGGACCTGAGAGAAGCGCAGAAAATGACAC
The DNA here is from genome assembly GCA_045596925.1 of Eubacteriales bacterium. Lineage (GTDB taxonomy): Bacteria > Bacillota > Clostridia > Oscillospirales > CAG-272 > SIG710. Next base: position 16,649 of record JAZODH010000026.1, on the reverse strand, counting down.
AGGAAGAGCTTGCAGAAAAGAGCGGAGTGAGCCGTGGTACCATTGTTGCGCTTGAAAACGACGAGGACAGAACGACAACCACAAAAACGCTCTTGAAAATCGCAAAGGGTCTCGGTACCACCGTGGACAATCTTTTTTTTGGAGAAAGTGTTTAATCGGTTAAACGAGAAAGGAGTGTGTTAAATGGATTGTGTAACAACTCCCGAAAAAAGAGGACCAAGTATCGACACCTCAAAAATCTCTACATATCGTGGACGAGCAATCGGCAGGGCGTTCTACAACGCCTATATGAATTTCGTTAAGGATCCCGAGCACGAAAAGATGATCGAGCAACGTGCGGAGGAAATACGCGAGCAGGAGAAAAAAGAAAAGGCGGCTCTTGTCGCTCAATAAAAAGAATAAAAGGAGCAAACAAATGAAACAAGGCAGAACATTACAGGAGCTTGCCGTCGAGATTGATAGGCAGGCGCGAACAAAAAAAGATTTCCTCGTGGACACTACCGCAATGAGCGTTATTCCGCACGAGGAAGGCATCAGATTTCAAGCGGAAGGTATGTCCGCAGACTTCGGTATCAATGATATCGCACATTCACAGATCGGTCAGCATCTCGAAATCCCTGCTCGCTACTACGAGCGTATGAGAACAGAGAGTCCCGAGCTGCTTTCCCAAAACATCAACCATTGGTTACATAACCGCGCTCCCGAGCGCAGAATGCTCCGAACGCTTGACGGAAACCTCCGGGCGTTCCTCTCCGCAAAGTACAGACGTATTGACAATATGGAGATTGCCGAAACCGTCCTCCCGATTATCTCCCGAATGGAAGGGGCGAAGGTGGAGAGCTGTCAGATCACCGAGCAGAAGATGTATATCAAGGTAGTCAATCCTCGCATCACAACAGAGGTGCGCAAGGGCGATATCGTCCAGGCAGGTATCGTTATCAGCAATTCCGAGGTCGGTATGGGAAGCGTAAGCATTTCTCCCCTTATCTACCGCCTTGTATGTTCCAACGGTATGATAGCCGCGCAACAGGTGCGGAAAAACCACGTCGGCAGATTGAACGACGCGGACGTAGACATGAGCATATTCCGTGATGAAACAATCGAAGCGGACGACAGAGCGTTCCTTATGAAAGTACAGGACGCGGTCAACGCGGCGGTTGATCAGACGGTTTTTGAAAAGATAGTCCAGCAGATGCGTGATGCAACCGAGGCAAAGATTGAAGCCGCTACCGTTCCCAAGGTGGTCGAGCTTGCATCTAAGCAGTTCCACATTTCGCAGTTTGAGAGCGAGGGCGTTTTAGGACACCTTATCGGCGGTGGCGACCTCTCCCTCTACGGAATGGCGAATGCGGTCACTCGGTACGCCCAGGACGTAAACAGCTACGACAGATCCACCGAGCTTGAACAGATCGGTTACAGTATCTTGACCGTGGCACCTACGATTTGGCGCGGCATTCTCTCCGCTGCAAGAAAGGAGGTATAAAATGGCTAAGTGCAAAACCTGTTCCGCTTGTGGTGCCAACCTTGACTTTGGCGAAAGGTGCGAATGCAATGGAAAAGGACTGCCCCGCGGCAACGGGAACAGTCCTGAGAAAAATGGTTTTTCAACCTCTTCTATTGTATCACAGAATTCAGAAGATGTCAAGACGGAACCTCTCCGAGAATTGCGTATCAGCAAGGAAATTCCTGCTATGGAAATGGTCGATGTCGTAAAAGGGATTTTCCCCAAGTACGATAAGACACTTCAAAGCAAGTGCGAGCGTAGCTCCGAATACGGTGTGAGAATTCGTCCCGAGGCTATGGACGCCCTTATAGCAAAGTACGCTCCCGAAGAACTTGAAAAAATCAAGCGCAAGCGCAGGGGCGGTCACAGGCTTACGTGCCGCGTGACCTGCCGTTTGGAAGACGCGGAATATGCAGAAGTCGTCAAGCTCGTCCACGAGGACGGATTTGACACAATCCAGGCGTGGCTTGCTTTCCATATCCGAAAGCGCCTCGCTGCACGAAAGGAGGCAAAGAGTGATGCTTGATAAGCTCTACGCAACCCTACGCGAAGTCGAGGAGGCAATCGAATACGCCGAAGCGTGCGACCACGCATACACGAGATATTACACAAGCCTGTGTAAAGCTCGCAAATCTCTTTTGAAAACCATTAAAAAATTTGAAAATGCAGAAAGGAACAAATGCAAATGATTAAGCAACCTACTGAAATGACCTTTAACGACAAGAAATTCTCTATGATTATCTACGGATCCCCCGGACTTGGTAAGACCACTCTTGCGCTCTCTGCCCCCGATCCCATTCTGATCGACTTTGACCGCGGCATTGCTCGTGTCAAGGCGTATCATCGTAAGCCCACGATCGTGAGCGCCACCTATGAAGAGGTGCTTGACGATATTCAGCTCCCCGAGGTCAAAGAGTGTCAGACCCTTATCATCGACACAGGAGGATCCTTTGTTACATATCTGCAGGACTGGGCAATGCGCACCAATCCTACGGTCAACAAGCAGAAGAACGGCGCCCTCTCCCTCAAAGGCTTCGGTGCGGTCAAGCAGGAATTCCAACGCTTCACCAACCACGTCCGCGACGTCCTCAACAAGAACGTGATCTACATCTTCCACTCTGACGAGCAGAAGGACAAGGACGGCAATCCTCAGCAGAGATTGCAGTGCGAAGGTGCCGCGAGAAACCTCGTATGGCAGCCTTGCGACCTCGGCGGTTATATGCAGATGATCGGCACGCGCCGTACTATCAATTTCACTCCCACCGACGAATTCTTTGCAAAGGGTTGTTACGGTATCGAGGGAATGCGTGAAATCCCCACAATCGGTCCCAATGACAAGAACGATTTTCTCACTCGTCTGTTCAACGAAGCAAGGGCGAACATCGAAGCCGACAATGCGGCGTTTGCTCCTGTGAAAGAACAGTACGACGCGGTAATGGTGGAGGTACACAAAATCATTGACGGCATCAGCACTGTTGACGAAGCCACCGCCGCCGCTCAGACACTCCCCACACTTGAACACGCGCTGACCTCCAAGAAGGAAGCAAGCGCAATGCTGAACGCCAAGGCGACCGAGCTCGGCTTTGTATGGGATAAGACCGCCAAGGCGTACAAAGTACCGGAGGCGAAGTAATGGCAAGATACCTCATTACGCAGTCGCTCCTCTCCGCGTGGAGCTACGCTCATACCTGTTATGAGTCTTGCGCTGAGGAAGCCTACGAAGAATTTTTGAACGCTCTTAACCGTGTTCCCAAGGAGACCACTCCCGAAATGCAGAACGGCATTGATTTTGAGAACGAGGTTTACGCAGAGGCTGCGGGAGTTCCGAGAACTCCCCATCCCTCTTGGGAGAACGGTATAAAGGCTGTTGCAACGGTCATAAAAGGCGCTCAAACGCAGGTAAAGGCGCAACGCGAGTGTACGGTGGGTGGAAAAACTCTTCTCGTGTACGGCGTTTTGGACGCTCTCAAAGCGGGCGTGATTACCGACGTGAAATTTTCTAACAAGAGCTTCAATTCTGCTGAACTTGCAGGAAAGTATCTTGATAGCGCACAGCATTCCGCGTATTTCTTCATCGTTCCCGAAGCGTACCGCTTTGATTACCTTGTGTCTGACGGTGAGGATATCTACACCGAAACGTACACCCCCAAGACCTCCCGACCCTTTGAAGAAATTGCCGCGGAGTTCCTTGAGTCGATTGAGGCTATGGGCCTTATGTCGATTTACGAGGAAAAGTGGCTTGCTCTATGACGGGTAGGTTGAAAGACCTCTCTTTCGGCAGAAACGGCGAGCAGATAATCACTCTCGCCGTCGATGCCGACTTTACGGAACGCTTTGACGAGCTGAAAGATTTTGAGGTAGATATCGAAATCAAAAAGCATCGCAATATGCGCTCCAATGAAGCCAACAAATACTGTTGGGTACTCTGTGAGAAAATCGCCCAACGGTTGAGCGACGAAAAGGTAAAGTACACGAAATTGGATATCTACCGCGACGCCATCAAAGAAGTTGGCGTTTGGAAAGACGTGGAGCTCGATCCTGATGCCGCCGAAACACTCTCTGTCGCTTGGACGGCTCTTGGCTCTGGGTGGCTTACAGAGCAGGTCGATTATAGCAAGAATGGCGAGAACGTCATTATCCGTTTTTATTACGGCAGTAGCCGTTACAATTCCAAGCAGATGTCGCGCCTCATTGACAACCTCGTTCAAGATTGCCAAGAGCTCGGCATCGAAACCGACACACCCGAACAAATTGCAAAAATAAAAGCGCTCTGGGCAGAGGAAGACGCCCGAGCAAAAGCAAAGGAGAAGCGCAATGAGCAAAAATAAGAAGCACAACAAGCAGAACACCCCGAACAGATCTGACCGATACGATTGGATGAAAGACTCCAAGGGCATTCCTGTATTGCAGGAGCAGGGCTCGATTGAGTTCATTCTGAAACCCAAGCAGAAGGTAGAAATCCCTCTTGCAGAATACCGCGCCCTTGTGGAAAACGCATTTGCGGTCAAGGCGTTCAAGAAATTCCTCGAAAAGTCGCACTATTCGCACGAGGTCGAGGATTTTGCAAAAGTTCTCTTTGGCGAGGAAGAACCGAAAGAGGATCCCAAGAAGGAGGACGAGCAGAATGATGGCTGATGTTTTTATTAAAGTTGGAGACAATGGCAAAGATGTTCCCGATGAAGTTATCGAAGCAATCAACGCCATTTTGCGTTCGGGACTTTCCACTGTTCGCGCAACAATAACAGTCAATGATGTCGAGTACATCATTGAATATCGCGTAATCAAGAAATCAAGCAAGGAGGAGAAAGAATGAGTTGCCTTAATCTGAACAAGGTTGTTCTTGCAGGCAGGCTCACCGCTGATCCCGAGCTGAAACAGACACAAAGCGGAATTTCCGTTACGTCGTTCTCCATCGCCATAAATCGCAAATACTCAAAAGAACAAGAACAGAAAAAGGTGGATTTCATAGATTGCGTTGCTTGGAGACAGACTGCGGAGTTTATCACTCGCTATTTCAGAAAAGGCTCCGCAATATGTGTAATCGGTGCCATTGAAAAAAATCCGTGGACGGATCAGCAAGGAAAAAAGCGATACGAAATGGTAATCAATGTGGAGGAGGCTATGTTTGTTGATAGCAAATCCGACAATCAGCCCGCGGAGAACGGCTCGTTTATCCCCGGCACAACAGGATATGTGCCCGATGCCTACGCGCCCACAGCTGCACCCAAATTTGAGGAAATCAACTCCGACGACGATTTTCCTTTTTGACACAAGCGGGACTATCTCCTTTGTGGGATAGTCCTCCCGACAGGAGGTGAAAGTAATGTCAAAGGATCCGGCGTTTATGTTCTATTCGGCAGATTTTCTTATCGGTGTAATGGACATGACAATGGAAGAGCGCGGACAATACATTTCTTTGATGTGCTTGCAACACCAAAAGGGGCATCTTTCGGAAGAAACCATTAGGTTATGTGTAGGTTCTGTTTCGGATAAGGTTATGAGCAAATTTCAGCTTGACGAAAAAGGTCTGTATTATAGCGACCGTTTGGACGAGGAAATTGAAAAACGGGCAAAATTCGTTAAATGCAGACAGGAAAACGGCAAAAAAGGCGGCAGACCAAAGCGAACAGAAACCGATAGGTTTCCCGTAGGTTTGCCTACGGGTAACCTACTTGAAGATGAAGATGTAAATGGAAATGAAGATGCAAGTGGCGTTGAAATTGACGATGAAAATGGAAATGAAACGCCGACGTCGAAATTACCACCGTGTCCTTTTGAGAAAATCAAGGAACTTTATAACAGTATTTGCGCTTCTTACCCCAAGATCAGAGTCATAGACGGAAAGCGAAGAGATGCTGTCGCGGCTCGTTGGAGAGCGTATAAGTCAATCGACGTTTTTCGGGAGGTCTTTGAGATTGCCGAAGCGAGTAGCTTTATGAAGGGTCAAAGTGATAGCAGTTGGACCGCTGACTTTGATTGGATGATGAAGCCTACCAATATGGCAAAAATCCTCGAACACAAGTATGACGATAAACCGAGCGCACGACAACCGCAAGCAACAGGGGCGTTGGCGGCAATAGCAAGGCTTAGAGAGGAGTGTGAGGACTAATGACCAAAGGCGAGATACTTGACGTTGTGCAAGTGCTGGCTATGGCGTACCCGGACAAACTCAAAGCCGAGAACATTGCACCGATGGCAACCGCTTGGTTTGCATATTTCAAAGACGATGAAGCAAGCGTGGTTGAAGCCGCTGTTGCAAAGCACGTTGCGACGAGCCAATGGCTCCCAAGCATAGCAGAGATACGAAACCATATGGTCGATATCTTCCACCCCGAATTGATACCGCCCGATGTGGCGTGGGCGTCTGTGGTAGATGTGCTTGAAAGCAGTAGTCAGTTTTCAAGCCGGGACGAATTCAAATTCCCACCAATGATCGCCCGAGTGATTGACACGATAGGTTGGCATCACCTTAAGGAGCTTCGACGCGGAAGCTACGGAGGGCAAAGAGATGGCTTTGACCGTGTGGCGTTTATGGACCTTTACAAACCTGCATACGAGAGAGCACGACAGGAGGCAGGGTTGCCGAAAGCTCTAAGAGCAACAATCGCAAAAGCGGCTCAACTCTCCCCTGGCACAACTCAATATTTGCAGTCTACCCAAGAAGCTCGGCGCAAGAGCGAGGAAGATTGGTACAGAATAATGCACCGTTCCTATGATGCGCTCGATGCGCCAGAAACACCAAATCTATTGGAGGATAAGAAATGATACGTTTCACCGTACCCGGCGCCCCAAAAGGATGGCAGCGCACAGGCTACAACCATATAACCGGCGCAAAGTACACTCAAGAGCAGACCCGAACACAAGAAGCTCTGGTCGCGTGGGCGTACAAGAAAGCCTGCGGTGCTTACCGTTTCCCAAGTGGTACATACGTGGATATGCGAGTGATAGCGTATCTTCCTATCCCGAAAAGCAAACCCAAAACCGTTCAGCAGAAAATGCGAAGCGGTGAAATACGGCCGACTGTCAAACCCGATTTTGACAATATCGGCAAACTGATCGCAGATGCGCTCAACGGCGTTGCTTATGACGACGACAAGTGTATTGTAGATGCGCAGGTCAGAAAATTCTATTCAGATAATCCTCGCACGGAGGTTATCTTGCAAATTGCAACAATCTAATATCGAGCGGGACCGCGCCGTATAATACGGTCACATAAAAGGAGCAATTTTATGGCAAAGAAAATCAACACCGAAACCACGGAGAGCGTGGAAAAGAAACTCGTCTACATACCCATCACCGAGCTGCACCCTCACCCCGACAACCCCCGAAAAGACCTCGGCGACCTCTCAGAGCTTGCCGAGAGCATCAAGGTCAAGGGCGTAATGCAGAACTTGACCGTCGTACCTCGTGCCGAGGGCGGCTACACCGTAATCATCGGACACAGACGTATGAGCGCGTCGAAGCTTGCGGGACTCACCGAATTGCCCTGTGTGATTGTTGAGATGTCCGAGCAGGAGCAGATCGGCACGATGCTTTTGGAAAATATGCAGCGTTCCGATCTCACGATGTACGAACAGGCACAGGCATTCCAAATGATGCTTGACTTTGGAGAAAGCCTTGACAGTATCGCTGAAAAGACAGGCTTCTCCAAGACCACCGTCCGTCGCAGAATTAAGCTCGCGGAGCTTGATGGCGACAAGCTGAAAAAGGCATCGTCAAGGCAGATCACTCTTGAGGACCTTGACCGCCTCAACAAGATCGAGGACGTCGATAAGCGCAACGAACTGTTAGACATTATCGGCACGTCGAATTTTGAATGGCAGTACAAGCAGGCCATTCAGCGCCAAGAGGAAGAAAAGACTTGCGAACTTTGGAGAGAGGTGCTTCTTGAAAAAGGATTGACCGAGATTTCCTACAACGATGTGTTCAGCAACGATATGTACCGCAACAGTTCTCGTCCTTATGTGAACTGCTCAACCGTCGCCCCGACCGAATTTGTTATCGACGAGGATATGCAGTTCTTCGCTTTCAATCGTGGAACGGCTTATTTCCGCAGAGAGCGCAACGCCGAAGACGATGCAAAATCTGCGAAATATCAGCGAGATGTCGAAAGGCAACGCGCTCGCAAAGAAGCCTTGGAGGAAGCGCACAAGAGAGCCTATGAACTGCGCTACGAGTTCATTTTGAGTATCACCGAAACCGATGCAAAGAAGGCGTTTGCAACGCTTGTTGAAATGGATCTTCGCAAGGATTGGGAAATGGTTGACGGTTACGGCGGTTGGAATAACGGCTATGACACGACCAAGTTCCCCGGCAGAGATCCCGACGAAGCAGGTTATGCAGCAATCGCTCAACAGGTCGAGGATAGTCCGTACAGGACATTGCTTCGCCACATCTATACGCGCTATTCCGACAAAGACGTTCTCGCTTATCACAATTACAACTGTGAGTGGTTTGAGAACAAGCGCCTCAATCTGATTTACGCTCTTCTTGAAAAACTCGGATATGAAATTTCCGACGAAGAACGTAGCTTGATCGACGGTACCAATTCCTTGTTCAAGGGTAACGAAGACGCCGAGCCTGAGGAAGCAGACGAAGCGGACGAGGATGAAATCATCGAAGCGGAGCTGATCGAGGACGAAGATCCTGCGGACGAGGACGAAACCTCTGACGAAGATGCCGAGCGCGACGAGCTTCTTGCAAAACTCCGCGCCGAGTACGGAGGCGAAACCGATGATGAATGATGTCGTTTCCTATGTTCAAGAGGATGTCGGGTTTTACCCGACTCCTCCCGAGCTTGTGGAAAAGATGTTGGAGGGCGTGGAATGGAGAAGCATCAAAACAGTGTTGGAACCAAGCGCAGGTAAAGGCAACATTGTGTACGGTGTCTTAAATGCCATTTACAAGTATCGGCACAGGAATTGGAGATCCTTTTATGACAGTCGAGATTTTATGGGTATCAAAATCGACTGCATTGAGATAGACCCCAACCTCCGCGGCGTTTTAGACTATACCTTTTTCGGCAAGAAAGCTCGAAACGAGTATTGGGAGAAAAAAGAAAAATTCCGCGAAATTCGCTATGACGATAAAACCGACGAAATCAGAGCCGAAGAGGAAGAGGTTTGCCGGCAATGTGCTATATACGACAGCGACTCCGTTCGCATTGTCGGAAACGATTTTTTGAATTTCATCACCCACAAGCAATATGACCTTATCGTAATGAACCCTCCGTTTGAGTTCGGAGCCGAACACCTTATGAGAGCAATACAAATCCAAGAGGAAAGCGGAGGCGACATTGTTTGTCTGCTCAATGCAGAAACAATCCGAAATCCTTATAGCAAAATCCGAAAAATCTTGCAGAAAAAGTTGGAGAAACACGGCGCACAAATCACTTATCTTGAAAATCAGTTTTCCCACGCCGAGCGCGAAACCGACGTTGAGATTGCTATGGTAAAAATCGAGATACCGAGGAAACAGAGAGATAGCCTGTTCTTTGAAGCTCTGAAAAAAGCCGAAAAGGTGGAATGTGAGCAAGGCGAACACTCCGAGCTCATAAGCTCGGACCCCATCCAACAGTTGATCGACCAATACAACTTTGAGTGCAAGGCAACAATTCGCCTTATTCGTGAGTACCAAGCCGTAGAGCCGTACATACAAGACAGGCTCCCTGTTGGCGAAACAGAAGAGGCTCGAGCGGAAAGTATGCGGTGGTCTGACTCAATCCTCACCCTGCAACTCGGCGATCACAAATGTTCAAGCGGACTTGACATCAACGAGTATCTCAAAAAGGTGCGGATGAAATATTGGCATTGCTTTTTCCACAACGACCAATTCACAGGTCAGCTCACGAGCAATCTGAAAAAGGAATTCCAAGAGAAAGTGCAGGAGATGGCAGAATACGATTTTTCGATGTTCAATATCCAGGAGGTATTGAAGCGCATTGAAGCCTCGCTCTCTCGCGGAGTTGAAGAAACTATCCTTGCAACCTTTGATAAGCTTTCTTCTCAACACTCTTGGTACCCCGAATGTCAGAACAATATCCACTATTACAGCGGTTGGAAAACCAACAAAGCACACCGCATCAATAAAAAGGTCATTATCCCCATACACGGTTGTTTCGCCTATGACAGTTGGTATCGCAAGTATGACGATACGATAAGCGTGAACACGATTTATAGCACCCTCTCCGACATCGAAAAGTCGCTGAATTATCTCGACAACTGCGAAACAGAAGAGGTCAATCTTTGGAATGTGCTTGAAGCCGCGAAAAACCGCTGTGTCAGCCGAAAAATCTCTTGCAAGTATTTTGTGGTTACGTTCTACAAAAAAGGCACTTGCCATATTGAGTTCACCAACGAGCGCCTGCTCGATAAGCTCAACATCTTCGGCAGTCAACGAAAGAATTGGCTTCCCCCGAATTATGGTAAGACGCACTACGCCGATATGACCGACGAGGAAAAGACCGTCATTGACGAATTCCAAGGCAAAGAAGCCTACGAAAAGGTGATGTCTGAGGCTCGTTACTATCTGACCGCAAATACTCAACAGATGTTGCTCGGCTCTGGAATGCAGTATGAAAGCGATACTTAAATACCCCGGCGCAAAATGGCGCATCGCGGATTGGGTTATATCTCACTTTCCTCCGCACAAGGTTTACTTGGAACCGTTCTTCGGATCGGGTGCGGTGTTCTTCAAAAAGGATCCTGTTTACATTGAAACCGTCAATGACATAAACGGCGAGATAGTCAACCTTTTCCGCGTGTGCCGCGAGCGCCCGGAAGAACTTGCAAGGGCGATCAGCCTCACACCGTTTGCGCGTGATGAATTCAAATATTGTTACGCTCCTACGAGCGACCCTGTGGAACAAGCTCGGCGCACCTTAGTTCGCTACCACCAATCTTTTGGAACGAGCAACAGTAGCAAGAACAGCTGGCGCAACGTGCAAACCCACGGAGGACCACGATGCGCGACTATGTGGAACGATTTGCCCGACATCATTGTTTCGTGTTGCCAAAGACTAAAGAACGCTCAAATCGAAAATACGGACGCGGCAACGCTAATAGAGCGATACAGCGACCCGAACACTTTGATCTACTGCGATCCTCCGTACCTGCAGGAATTGCGGAAGCGAAATATCTATGCCGATGAAATGTCAACACAAGACCACATCGTACTGTTGGAAGCTATAAAGCGCAGTCGCTCTATGGTAATAATCAGCGGATATGACAACGACCTTTACAATTCCGTTCTGCAAGGTTGGAACACCGATACGGTTGCTACAACGGCGCAGATGGGATTACCGCGAACAGAAAAAATATGGACCAACTTTTGAGAGGGCGAAATGATACCATTATATCCAAAAATTTGCAATCTCTGCGGCGGCTCGGTCGAGTATGTGAGCAACGCCAAGATTTACGGCAAGCCGTACGGTAGCGGATATTGTTATCACTGCCGACGATGCGGAGCCTATGTCGGTACGCACCAACCGCGCCCGAGGGAAGCTCTTGGGATCCTCGCCAATGCAGAGATGCGGGAAAAGAAAATACAGTGCCACAATCTCTTTGACTCGATGTGGCGAAATGGAAAGCAACGGCGCAGCTGTTACAGGAGGCTCGCCGAAGCTCTGAACATTCCTGTGGCTGATTGTCATTTCGGCTACTTCGATTTGAAGCAGCTCGACAGGGCGCTTGAAATTCTGAAAGCGTGGGCGAATGGCTAAAAGCATAATACAACCAAGCAAAGAGCGTTGCTACCTCTGCGGCAGACGCGGAGGGAGCGATCCTCTTGACGTACACCACGTATTTGGAGGACCGTTCCGCAAAAAGTCTGAACGCTACGGCTTAAAAGTTCCCCTGTGTCATTTCCGTTGTCATATTTTCGGGGAGGACGCCGTTCACGTAAACGCCGAGGTAGACAAGGCGCTCAAATCAGAAGTTCAAAAAATCGCAATGAAACACTACGGATGGACAGTTGACGAATTCCGTCAGCTGTTCGGGAAAAATTATCTTTTGGAGGAAGATGAAGAATGAAAATCTACAAGGAAATCAAGAAGATTGCGGGCAAGGTCGCTCAGATCGAGCACCTTATAAAAAAGCTCGCGGGCAAGGATTTCGACATCGACGGTGTTCGGTGGTTTGAGGCACAGCTTGTCAGCGGACTTTCGGTGAAGGGAGAATATCTCTGCGAGGGCGACGAGCGCATTGCAAAGGAAAACGGAGATTATTTCGTCAATCAGTGGACGGGATATTGCGAGGACGATTACTACGGTTATCTGTATTTCAAGACCGACGTGCCCGGACAGTACGTCAAGGTCTACTACGAATGTTGAGGAGGTGCGGCTATGAACGAAATTTTCTCAACAACACTTGAAGTGAAGCAAAAAGAGCTCGACACTCTGAGCGATCACATTGACAGTTTGTATGACCTCTCCTATAAAATCCAAAATCAAATCGAGGACGCCGAAGAAAAGCAGACTTCTCTTGAACAAGAGGTTGCAGAGTTGAAAATGCGCGTCAAGGCAGGCGACCTCGGGGAGTATGGATATAGCCTCCTGTTTTTGCAGGGCAAGAACGAAGAGGAAAAACACAGGAACTTTGAGGGATACGGTATTTGCCGCGACAAGTTCATCATCTGCAATACATACCTCCTTGTTGCTCTGAACGAGCGCCCGCCTCTCCTTGAAGAAAACAGAGAGTTTCCGATGAATGAGGAATACTGCCTTTCGCAGTTTAATATCACGCCAAAGGAAACCATTGAGGGCAAGCCGATCGGTGAATACGAGGACGTTACCGAAACTTTTTGGAAAGACAGTCGATATATCAAAAAGCCTCCCTACGAGGTGCTTAAAATCGGCACCGCGTATGTTCAAAAGAAATTCGTTGACGCGGTGTGGCGCGTGCTCGGTGTTGATGAAAAGGCAACCGTTCAAACTTACGCGTATGGCGCACGCGGAACGTTTCAAAGGCGCCCCACTTACAGCTTGTACGTGAGTACCGACAAGGGCTCGGCGGTCTTAATGGGCGTTATGCCATCGAGGTCGTGAATATGACAGAGAACGTAAGAAACCTTGTAAATGCAGTTGCAAACGGCGATATAAACAGAGCAAAGAAAAACGCCATTTTGGTGCTCGAAGCCGACAAATCCCAAAAGGACAAGAGCTACTGTGAAAGAACGATAAAAAGACTCCGAAGCGAGCCTATGGTGATGCAGCTTCCTCCAAACATTTCTGCTTTTGCCACAATGGAGGACGTGTCCGAAACCTTTATCGAGGAAAGATACTATCTCTCTAAACGAGAGTGGAATGTGCTTGTTGATATTGCCGCCGCGGACAAGGTTGGCGAAAAACTCCAAGAAAAGCGCATTCGGCATCTCAACGCCACTCTTTTATACGGAGAGAGCGGTACAGGAAAAACGACGTTCGGTAAATATGTGGCATACAAGCTCGGAATTCCGTTTCTGTATCTCAATATATCTCACCTCATTTCTTCGCTTCTCGGTCAGACTGGTCAGAACATTCAGCGCGTTTTCGATTTTGCGAAACAGCAGCGGTGCGTTCTTATGCTTGACGAAATTGACGCCATTGGCTCCGAGAGAGGAAGCGACAAGGGCGTGGGAGAAATGTCTCGCGTTGTAATATCGCTTATTCAGTCGCTCGATCTCCTGGGGAACAATGTGGTAGTTCTTGCGGCAACCAACAGGATCGATGTCATTGATAAAGCAATAGCTCGGCGTTTCACGAGAAGCCACGAAATAACGCGGCTTCTCCCCGGCGAAAAAAGAGACTTTGCAAAAAGCTATCTCGCAAACTGCGGCTACGAGCTTGACGAAAAAGATTTGTCTTGGCTTGTAGCAGATGTCGAAAAGCAGTCTGATGTGGAAAATAGCATTGTCGAATACATCATCCAAAAAGAATTGGAGGCTTTGGAGTGAAAAAGCGCACATTGAACGTAGTGTCGTGGAGTGGGGGCAAGGATAGCACTGCTACGATAATTCTTGCTCACGAGCTCGGTATTCATATAGACCTTATCCTCATATCTCTGCCGTGGTTTGACAGAAAGCGCAAGATATACGCCGACCACCCCGAGCACGTTCAATGGGTGCTTGATGTAGCAATTCCAACCTTTGAGAGTTGGGGGTACAGAGTGGAGGTTTTGAGTGATCCACGCGACTATCTGCATTGGTTTCACAAATCAAAATACAAAAGCAAGCACCCTGAGCAAAACGGTATGAAATACGGCTTCGTGATTGGCGGTATGTGCAAATTCAATCAATCTAAGGTCGTGCCTATCCGCAACTTTCTGAAAAAGCTGTTTGTCAAAACAATTATGTTTGAGGGCATAGCCGCCGATGAAGAGGATCGGCTGAAAGGTATGCACGAAAACCGAGGGCACAGATCGCTTTTGGAAGAACTGAACATATACGAGGTAGACACCTACCCGATATGCAGATCAAAGAATTTGCTCTCCCCGGTCTATGAAAAAAGATGCCGTCAAGGGTGTTGGTTTTGCCCCAACCAAAGCATAGCAGAGATGGCAGAATTCAAAATGTCATATCCGCACCTTTGGAACGAGCTTGCGATACTTGCAAAAGAAACAAATACCGCCACCAAGGGATTTCAATACGGAAAGACCTTCGAACAGGTGGACGCTATGGTTGACGAATACATAAGGACGAAAGGAGAAAGTTATGGGCAATCTGATTGACATAACAGGCAACGATTACAATTTTCTCCACGTTCTCGGCTTATCCCACATACACAATGGAGAGAGTTATTGGCGTTGCCAATGTACGAGGTGCGGACGGATCGTCGTTGTGCGAAAGAACAATTTTGCGTATGAGTGGAGCCGTCAAAAGAGTTGCGGTTGCCTCCACAACGAGCTTTCGTCCGCACGAATGAAAGAGTTACTCCGGCTGAAAAGGCAAAGAAAGGAGCAGAAATGAATAACGATTTTTTCAAAGAAGCGTCCAGGTTACAGGACGATTACCAAGAGCTTATAGACAAAAAGAAGCTCACCAAAAAAGCAATGTGCGACCTTTGCGTACCGTTCCGCGATAAGTACGGTCTGACCGACCTGCAGACGTTGCGGATCGCAAGACGCGAGATGGATTTGTCGGAAATGGTTGCTCTTGCGGAAGGGAGCGGCAAATGAGGAACAGGCTGATAGAACTGCTTAAAAATAATCCGACTTTGGACGGTATGGACGGAACATCGGAAGATTTTGCGGTATGCGCAGACTATCTCATAAAAAACGGTGTTATTGCTCCACCTCTTAAAATTGGGGCAAGCGTGTTCTACATTAAGCGAAAAAAAATTCACTCGGTCATTGTTGACGGGATATGCGTTACAAGAGGTGGCAATACAACACTTGCCGTATATTCAACGAAATGGTGGAGAGTGTTTATCTTGGATCTCAACAAGTGCTATTTCTCTTATGACGACGCAAAGAAAGCACTCGCGGATGGGAGGAAGGTATGAAATCTGTATTGATTAGCATTCGCCCCAAGTGGTGCGAGCAAATAGCCTCAGGTAAAAAAACGAACGAGGTCAGAAAAACCAAACCGAAGCTTGATGTGCCATTCAAGGCGTATATCTATTGCACACAGAATACGCCATACAACCCTGTTATCCCTATGCGCTACGAAAAAGAGGGCGGAAATATCTATACAGGCGGTAAAAGATATGCAGAGTTTTTGACGGCCAAAGTCATAGGCGAATTTGTGTGTGATTTTATAGCACAGTATGATTGGCTTGAATTAGACGACGACTGCGAAGAATACGAAGATGTTCAGATGGCTTGTTTGTCCTCCAAAGAAATTCTTGACTATCTTGGCGAAGGAAAATACCTGTATTTTTGGCACATATCCAATCTTGTGATTTACGACAAACCAAGATCATTGGGTGAGTTCTATACCAAGTGCAAAGCGATGGCCTGCGAGGGTTGCGAACACCTCAAATACCAACAGGTAAATTCAGACGAGCGCGATTACGATTGCGAATATCTGAACGGCAAGATCCCCTTGTCAAGACCGCCTCAATCCTGGTGCTATGTGGAGGAACCGATGTGAGCAAAGACTGGACCGAAAGAGAGCTACAACAGGCAAGCCGAGCAATGAAGTCTATGGGGCATATGTCCTATGAAGAGTTCTGCTCTGCGGTGGAGATCAAGGAAATCATAATAATATTATGTGAGGAAGTGACACCTAAAATGAATTTAAGACCAAATGACACCGTGGAGCTTGCCGATGGTAGCCGCGGGAAAGTCATACGATTTTTCACGGAGGACGGAGTTGACAAGTGCCAAATCAAGCGCGAGGATTTCAGCTACGAAACCGTGAACAGAAGTGATATAGCATACAGGCTCGTACACCCAAGCGAAGTATGCCCGATCTGTGGGGATAGAAAATCCCCCTATGACGATGGGTGTGAAAAATGTTTAGTGAAAGCGAGGGCGAGCGAGTGAAAAAGCCAAAAATCAAAGAAATCTATCTCAACGACAAGCTCAACGAGGATTGGAAATACGACCGAAAGACAGGTACGCTTGAATTTCCGTATAATGTTCCTCTCGGCACAAAAATGGTGATCGTGTATCACGAGTCGCTTTGGGGTAAAATCAAAAGAATGTTCAGACGGAGGCGCGGCAATGAC
>JAZODH010000025.1:0-35721 GCA_045596925.1 Eubacteriales bacterium | reverse complement strand
AGCTTTGGAGTTTTCTTCATTATCTTCTTCTCCTTAAATACCAGCGAAGAATGCCCCAGAGCAGCACCGCAACGGGCAGAATGGCCGTCAGCAGAGTGCCCCAAAGTGTTGCCTGTGATTCCTCAACTATCAGTCTGGAGTTGGTCAAAGCCGTTGAAGGAATGATTTTCACCACCTGCTCGCGCTCGCATACGTTTGTGAGAATTGAGAGGAAATATTTGTAGTTTCCACCGCTGACGTAGCTGTTATCGCTGTCGTTGAAGACGTTGGTGGAGGACCAGATGATCTTTGAGCCGTTTTCCTTTTCGGCGAGAGCTGAAACTGTGAACTGACCCTCGACCGATGCCTCGGTCTTATCGGTGGTGGTTGCGTCAATGGCAACGGTGTAGGCCTTTGCCGAGGTGGTGAGCAAGGGGGTTACCTTGACGCTCTCGGGAAGATCCGGGTCGGTCACAATCGGGTGCGCCAAGGGTGTATAAACGGAGGTTGATATCATTGACGATGTGATCGCGCTATCGGCGGAAAGGGTGGGAAGAAGCCCGTAGGGCTGACCGCGGTAATACATATCGGACGCCGTTTCGATGATGATGCCCTCCTGCGACATAAGACCGTACAGTGCCAACACTCGCATGAGATTTGGCAGGTCAAGACGGTTGCATAGGGTGTTTACGATAAGAGTTCCGCCGTTTGCAAGATAGTCGGTAAGCATCTGCGCCTCGTCCTCGTTGATGTCGGCGGTGGGCGCGTTGAGGTAGATAACCTCGGCGTCTGCGGGAATGTCGCTTGTTCGCAGAGAAAGCGCGGTCAGAAGCATATTCTGATTTTCAACCTGTGCAACAAGTGACGCAGAGGGTGCCGTTCCGTGGTCGGAAAGATAATACACGGCGGGAATCTTGTCGGTGGTGACGTAATCCAGCGCGTTTGTAATAACGCTTTCGCCGTCAAAGTTCAGAACACCGCCCAGTGTCTGGCCGTAAATCATGTTGTAATAGTTTTCGATCTGTGCGTATTCGGCGTAGGGAATATTTCCATAGCCCTCTACCGCATAAAAATACAGATCGTAGAAATCAATTATCTTATGACGCTTTGCACTTTCCACGATGAGCGTGTAGTTTTGAAGCTCGGTCTCCGAATACTTTGAATAGAATGTGGGATTTGCCACGGGGTCGATTATCTCTACCGAGATATGAGAGGAAAGATCCTCGTATTTTGACAGGAAGGTCGTCAGGTGAGGAATATTTTCCATGGCGTTTCCGCTGTTGTCGGTGCCGCCTTGGCAGAGGAAATAGATATTGATGTCTTCCTTTAACTCGGGGATCGTGCTTTCTGTCACCTTCGAAAGGGTGTAAAGCTCAAGGGATGTCATGTCAAGCTTTGTGTACTTTGATGGTGCGGATAGCACGAAAACGTTTGCCAGGATCAGAACGGCCAGTACAACGGCCGTCATGACCACCGTATAGGTGCCGACCTTGGAGGTGCGGTTCATAAAATTCTTCTTTTCCATAGTATCCACCTCCTGTCAGCTCCAACGGCGCTTTTCTACAGCTTGCACCGTCAGATATACGAAGAAAACGGCAAAGGAAAGGAGATAGACGAGAGCAGTCACGTCAAAAATGCCGCCTGTCATATCCGTGAAGCGGTCGAACACCGCCAGATAGGAGATCACCTTTCCGAAAAGGCCGCCGAATGCGGCGTTGTCTGCAAAGTAGAAAATGTTGAGAGGAATAAGGCAAACCACTGCCGCGATCGCAGAGATAACGTAATCGCGGGTAAGCAGCCAGAACACAACGCCAAGTGCTACCGAAAGCACGAAGAAGCAGACGTAGGAAGCCACTGGCGACGCGGGAACGGTGGTTGAAAGACCGTTCATCATATACATAACAAGGAGAGCGCCGAAGCTTATAACGGCGGAAATGACCTGGCTCTCGGTCAAGGTGGACATAAACATACAAATGGCGATAAGCGCCGCGCCCAGGACGAAAAATCCAAGCAGTGCAATGTATGCGCCTTTAAAGAAGACTTCACCGAAAAAGCTGAGGATAAGAGGGTAAAGCCCCATGATAAATACGGGGATCGCGAATACTGCCAGCATAGCAAAATACTTGCCCAGCACGATCTTTGTGACGCTCATGGGCAGAGAGTAGAGAAGCTGGTCGGTCTTTGATCTTTTTTCCTCCGCAAATGAACGCATACCAAGCAGAGGCGCCAAAAGCAGGAAAACGATAGTGCAGTTTGAAAGCACGTATTCAAAGGAGGTGTAGCCGCCTCGCAGGTTGACGGCAGTGACGTAGATTCCCGCGAAAAAGAGCAGGAAAGCGATAAATACCGCGCCGGTCACGTTGTTCATGTAAGAACGGAACTCTTTTTTGAAAATCGAGATCATTTATTCTTCCTCCTCTCGTGTAACGCTGAACAGGGGTGTGTAATCCTCGTCGGAAGCCTCGGATTCGGGTTCTTTTTCGTCGAACTCGTCGGAGGTGTCCTCGACCGACTTTCCGCGGCGGCTGAGAATCTCCTCGATCGAGGGAAGGTTGCCCTCCTCATCGGGATAAACGTCGTCCTCGGTCATGGCAAGGAAGATGTCCTCGAGAGTTGTCTCCTCGTAGTCCATTGACAGAATGGGGGTCTTGTTTTCGCTCATAGCAAAGAAGATGCCGTCGCGGTGATCGCCTTCCTTTTCAAGCTCAAGGCGGACGGTCGAAATGCCGTCCTTTTCCTCGCCCTCGGCGGAGATCACGCCGTCAAGCGCGCGAAGCTTTTCGAGAATGACTTCAAGCCCGCCGCGTACCGCAAGGCGGAGCTTGTTTGACTTGTTTGCGATAGCCTCAAGGTTTTCCAATGTGTCGTTTGCTACCAGATTGCCCCTTGAAATTATCATGATATGCTCACATACGGCACTTATCTCGGCCAGAATGTGGCTTGAAAGAATGACCGTCTTTGTCTCGCCCAGACGGCGGATAAGGTCGCGTATTTCAAGTATCTGCTTGGGGTCAAGACCGACCGTCGGCTCGTCCAGAATTATGACCTCGGGGTTGCCGAGCATTGCTTGGGCGATACCCACTCTCTGCTTGTAGCCCTTTGAGAGATTCTTAATGAGCTTGTTTTTGTACTCCTCCAGTCCCGTGACCTCAATTACCTCGCTGACCTGACCTGTAACGTCAAAGCCCCGCAGACCCTTTGCCTCCGCAACGAAAGTAAGGTACTCTGTGGGTGTCATGTCAGTGTAAAGGGGCGGCATTTCGGGAAGATAGCCGATGAGCTTCTTTGCCTCAATCGGCTCCTCGAAAATGTCGTGACCGTCCAAGGTCACACTGCCCGACGTTGCCGCCAAGCAGCCTGTGATTATGTTCATTGTAGTAGACTTTCCTGCGCCGTTGGGGCCGAGAAGTCCGTAGATTTTGCCTTTTTCGACCGTAAAGCTGATCGAGTTCACCGCCCGGTGATTTCCGTACTGCTTTACGAGATTTTTTACCTCTATCAAAGCGATACCTCCGTGAAAAAATGTACGTTTTAATTATATTCGATTTTTGTGTTGTCAAGTTGACGGTTTTGTGCGGTTTTTGAGAAAAAATTGCCATTGTGTTTCCGGATCAATGTCGTGTTCATAAGGCTCCCTCCGGGAGGTAGCGAAGCGGCGCGAGGGTGTTGAATGACACCACGGTGTGGTGTCAGATCCCGAGCGTGACCGACCCGCAGGGAGACGCTGTCGCTGAAAGCGACTGAGGGAGAGCGTGTTGACTTATAGTTATCACAAATTTCACATCACGCAGGCTCCTTCCGTCATTTTCTTGCGAAAATGCCACCTCCCTCCCGGAGGGAGGCTTGGGCAAGACGAATGTCACGGCGGGAAAAACAAAAGGTGATTGAGAGCAGGACCTCTCTGCAAAATATGGGAAAAGTGCGGTCATCGACCGCACTTTATAATATTTTTGATGATTATTTCTTTGCCAGAAGTGCCTGAGCCTTCTCTGCCACGTGTGCAGGAGTGAGGCCGTACTCCTCAAGCAGTGCGGGAACCGTGCCGGATTTGCCGAATGTGTCCTGAGTACCCATTCTCATGACGGGAACGGGACATTCCTCGCTCAAGACTTCGCAAACGGCAGAGCCGAGACCGCCGATAATGCTGTGCTCTTCAACTGTGAGGATAGCCCCCGTTTCCTTTGCGGCTTTTACGAGGATCTCGCGGTCGATGGGCTTGATTGTGTGAATGTTGATAACTCTTGCGGAAATTCCCTTTTCGGCAAGAAGCTCGCGTGCTTCAAGTGCCATCTGAACGGTAAAGCCCGAGCCTACGATAGTCAGATCTGTACCCTCGGCCATTGTAACGCCGCGGCCTAACTCGAACTTGTAGCTTTCGGCGTCGTTGAAAACGGGAACTGCGTATCTGCCGAATCGCATATAAACGGGACCGTCAACAGAGAGGGAAGCTTCAACTGCCGCTCTCGCTTCGACTGCATCCGCGGGGTTGATAATAGTCATGCCGGGGATCGTTCGCATGAGAGCGATGTCCTCCAGGCACTGGTGAGTTGCACCGTCCTCGCCTACGGTGATACCTGCGTGAGTCGCACCGATCTTTACGGGGAGGTGGGGATAGCCGATAGAGTTTCTTATCTGCTCAAAGGCACGTCCTGCCGCGAACATTGCAAAGGAAGATGCGAAAACCGTTCTTCCCGTTGCGGCGATGCCTGCCGCTACCGACATCATATTGCCCTCGGCGATTCCGCAATCGTAGAATCTGTCGGGGAACTTTTTCTTGAACATTACCGTTTTCGTAGCCTCAGCCAGGTCTGCGTCAAGGACTACGAAATCATGCTTTTCGCCAAGCTCGGCAAGTGCCGCACCGTAGGCTTCTCTTGTTGCTTTCTTGTCTGCCATCAGATATTACCCTCCTGTGCGTCAAGCTCGGCCATAGCCAGCTTATATTCTTCCTCGTTCGGTGCTTTTCCGTGCCAGCCGACGCTGTTTTCCATGAAGGAAACGCCCTTGCCCTTTACAGATTTTGCGATAATTGCGGTAGGCTTGCCCTTACATTCTTTTGCCGCCGTGAACGCCGCCTCGATCTGATCGAAGTCGTGAGCGTCGATGGTGATCACGTTAAAGCCGAATGCTTCAAATTTTTTGTCGTGTGGCGCGGGATTCATGACCTGTGCCGTAGGGCCGTCGATCTGAAGACCGTTTAAGTCAAGGATAACGCAGAGGTTGTCCAGCTTGTAGTGAGCGGCAAACATGGCCGCCTCCCAAACCTGACCTTCCTCGCTTTCACCGTCGCCCACAGCGGTGTAAACTCTGAAATCGTCACCGAAATGTTTTGCCGAGAGAGCCATTCCGCAGGCCGCCGAGATGCCCAGACCAAGGGATCCTGTGGTCATGTCAACGCCGGGAATGTGCTTCATATCCGGGTGCCCCTGAAGAATGCTGTCGATTTTACGAAGTGTTTTGAGAAGATCCTTTTCAAAATATCCGCGCTCGGCAAGCGTTGCGTAAAGAGCGGGAGCGCAATGACCCTTTGAGAGCACGAAGCGGTCGCGCTTTTCGTCGCGGGGATTTGCGGGATCAACGTTCATTTCCACAAAATAAAGGTATGTGAGAATGTCGGTGATAGAAAGGGATCCGCCGGGGTGTCCCGACTTTGCGTTAAAGGTGCCTTCGATTACGCCGCGGCGTATATTGAGGGCGTGTTTTTTAAGTTGAGTTACAGTGGTCTGTTCCATATCTGCACCTTTCGCCTGTACTTGTTTTATAATATAATTATATAGTAATACGCGCCTTTTGTCAAGTGTTTTGACCCCAAATACACGGGTATCCGGCGGTTTTTTTACGCTTCAGACAAAACGTGAGACGACCAATGACAAAAGGAAAATTATCCCGTTCAAAACCACGATCGCCGCGCCTGTGGGCAGGTCAAAAAAGCAGGATGCCATGATGCCCAGAAAAGAGCAAAGTACACTAATGATCGCCGAGGAGACAACTACCGCCCGAAAGCTCTTGAAAAGCCTCATTGAGGTAAGCGCGGGGAAGATTATAAGAGCCGAGATAAGAAGCGCGCCCATAACTCTCATTCCAACCACCACGGTCAGACCGCTGACGGTAGCAATAAGCATTTTGTAAGCTTTTGTCTTAATTCCTGTTGCGGCGGAAAAGCTCTCGTCGAAGGTGACGGCAAAAATGCGGTTGAAAAATAGAAGATAAATGACGAGCACCGCCGCCGACAGGCAGACGGCAAGGATAACGTCCGAGCGGGACATTGCGTTGATCGAGCCGAACATATAGCTTGAAATGTCCGCGTTGACGCCGCCGACGACCGAGATGACGCAGACGCCCAGCGCCAGCGCGCCGCTTGAGATCATGGCGATTGCGGAATCACCGCTTATACGGGAACTGTCGCTGATACGAAGAAGGAGGATCGCTGAGAGAACCACGACGGGGATGGAAAATGCAAGGGGTGCGATCCCTGCCACCGTTGCCACGGCAATCGCGCCGAATGCAACGTGGGAAAGACCGTCACCGATCATGGAATAACGGCGGAGAACAAGACTTACGCCGAGAACGGATGAGCAGAGTGCCACAAGACACCCCACGATAAGTGCGTTGCGGACAAATTCGTAGGAAAGATAGCGAAGGATCATATCAATCATTTTTTTCTCCTCCCTTTCCCGCGGAAAAATGCTCAAAGACCGAGGATTTCAGATAATCCTTGGTGCCGCCGAAGAATTTTACCGTGTGGTCCAGGTGGAGAACACGGCTTGAGTATTTCAGAGCCGCGTCAAGATCGTGGGAGACCATGACCACGGTGATGCCGGATCGGTTGATTTCGGAGATCATATTATACATATCCCGCGTTACTCCCACGTCAAGCCCCGCAACCGGCTCGTCCAAAAGCAGAATCTTTCCTGCGGCGCAAAGAGCCCGCGCCAAAAGCACGCGTTGCTGCTGACCGCCCGAAAGCTCGCGGTAGCAACGGGACGAGAGGTGGGAAATGCCCATTTTATCCATGGCGTCCTGCGCTTTTTTCTTGTCCTGGGCGCGGTAAAAGGGGAAGAATCCACCCCCAAGACAGCCCGACAGGACAACCTCGCGCACCGAGGCCGGGAAGTCCTTTTGAATCTGCGTTTGCTGGGGAAGATATCCCACAAGATTTTGAGTCAGACCGCCGCCGTAGATTATTTTTCCGTCGGTGGGAGCCTTCAGACCCAAAAGAGCCTTCAGAAGCGTGCTTTTTCCCGAGCCGTTTTCGCCCAGGATGCACAGGTAATCTCCAGCGTCAATATGAAAATCCACCTCGCAGAGGACCATTCTGCCGTCGTATGCCAGGCAGAGATCCCGTGCTTCTATGAGATGAGGTGAGGTTTGGTCGAAATTTATCATGAAAGAGCCTCCGTCAGAGCCTTGAGATTTCTTGTCATCAGATCAATATAGGTAACACCGCTCCCAAAATCCTGCGCGGAAAGGGTGTGGCAGGAGTACAGGGTCAGTACCTTTGCGCCCGTTTCATCTGCTATTGAGGTGGCGATCTTCTCGTTTGACAGGCTCATTTTGAAAATGTATCCGATTTTTTCGGCGCGCACAAGGTCGATAATATCTGCAATGTCTCCTGCCGATGCCTCGGTCTGCTCGCTGCAACCGTTGAAGGGTGAGATGACCTCAAGTCCCATGTCACGGGCAAGATAAGCAAAGGGGTTTCGGTCGCCGAAAACGAGAGCTTTCGTCTTTGCGTTTGTTGCAAGAGAATCAAAATCTGACGTCAGAGCATTAAGCTCCAAAAGATATTTTTCCGTGTTTGAGCGATATGATTCCGCATTTTCGGGGGAAATAACACAAAGGGCGTTGCATATGTTCTGCGTTATTTTTGCCGCGTTTCGAGGAGACGTCCACACGTGCTCGTCTTTTTCCGTGTGCCCGTGACCGTCGTGGTCAGCGGTGTCGAGAAGCTCGACGGACTCGGTGATGTTAAGCACGGTCATTTTTCTTTCGCCCGAGCCAAGCACCGTCTTTGCCCAGGTCTCGCTGACTCCGCCGATGCCGATAAAAAGGTCGCATTCGTCGATCTTTATGCGGTCGTTTGGAGTAGGCTCGTAGGAATGAGCCTCACTGCCCGGCTTTATGAGCATGGTCAGAGTTGCGTCGGTGCCCTGGGTTATCTGACGCACAAAATCGTACTGGGGAAAGGCGGTGCAAACTATGCTGACACCCGCCGACTCGTTTTTGACGCCGCACCCTGCCAGTGCCATCAGCATTACGGCAAGCAATATATAAAATCCGATTTTTTTCATAAGTTTTCCTTCTTTTTTCTGCATTTTTCGCATTCGCCCAAAAGCATGGATTTTCCCGCCGACACGGAAAAGCCGTGGTCGGAGGAAATATGGCGAAGCAACTCGTCACCGATCTTACATTCAAGATGCACCACCTGCCCGCATTCCGAACATTTCAAGTGAAAGTGGCTGTCGCAGTCTTCACCGGCGTATTGGTAGAGCCGTTTTGAAGTCTCGCGGTCGACAAAGCAACGCAAAACGCCCGCCCTCTCAAAATTCGAGATTATTCTGTATACCGAGCTTTTACCGGGGAGCTTTACCTCTGACTTCTCGCACTTTTCTTCGAGAGCTGTTATCACGTCGTCGGCGGTGAATTGGCGGTCGCGGTTTGATCTGAAAAAATCAAGGACGGTGGTCTTTCCGCCCGTGTTGTAACCTGATTTTGTCATTTTATCCTCCAAAATGAGAATTGTTCTCATATTGTACCACCTCGCAGGTCTTTTGTCAAGATTTTGGGCGCTTTTTCTTGACAGATTTTCTGATTTGTGGTATATTTATATCGTAAAAAAAACGAAAGGAACGGAAATATATATGAAAAAGCTGACAGCTCTCCTTCTGGCACTTCTTATGGCGTTCGGCGCGGTCGCGCTCACGGCTTGTGATGACGAGAAGGACGACAAAAAGAACGGCAAGGACGATGACATCGTGATAGTTGACAACAAGGGCTGGAGTCCCTCATTCAAGCCTTGATATGGACAAGATCTGGCAAGAAATGTACGATGCCGCAAAGGCGGTTTTGTGCGAACGTCGAATTTCCGATTATGTGACCTGCGGCGAGGTTTCGGCGGCGGTCCGATCAAAATCGGGCAGGATATATACGGGCGTGTGTGTTGACACCTGCTCGACTCTCGGAATTTGCGCCGAAAGAAACGCCATTTTCAATATGATAACCAACGGCGAGCAGGAGATAGACAAGGTGCTCTGCATCCTGCCCGACGGTTCAAACGGCGCACCCTGCGGTGCTTGCCGTGAGCTGATGGTGCAGTTGATGGCGGGGAAATATCAAGATATTGAAATAATGCTCGATATAAAAAGCGGACGCATAGCAAAGCTGGGTGACCTGACCCCCGAATGGTGGATAAAATAAAAAAAGCAGACTGAGGTCTGCTTTTTTTATTCAAAAAACATTTTGGCGTCAAGTGCGGCGTCCTGCACGGAATAAAATTCCTTGTCCGTGCGCAGGTATTCGTCCATTTTCAGCAGGCAGGTGGCGACGGCTATTTCCTCGTCGGAAAGGCGCGCATAGGGAAGCGGTGTGCGATAAAGCTCCTGCCCGTTGCCCGTGATACCGAGAAGCCCCAGACCGTCTAAATTTCCGTTTTGTCCAAGCTCCCGGCGCTCAAGAGTAAAGCTGACGGGCAGACCGTCGCAGAGGTAGGTACAACGGTCGTTGACTATCTCGCCGTTGGTTCCTCTGACGATCAACTGCCTTGAACGTATATCCGAGAAATACTGAACGCTTTCAAAATCGTAAATGGCGGTTTTTCCTTCAAATCGGAAGATCTTCAGCTTTTCGTCGCTGTCTGTCAGCTCGGGAGTCAAAAATCCCTGACGGGAATTGTATTTTTTCACGCGGTCGGGAATATACGCGGTCTCAATGTCGGGAATCCCGTTCCCCGTGCCGAGAAAATAGCGGATAAGGCTTGCGGCGTGGTAATCGTGGCAGCAGGAGAGGCGCACCGAGACGATGCTGCCTAAAATTCCGCTGTCGATGACGGCTTTAATTGCCATGTTTCGCGGTTGGAGGTGGAACTGTTCTGCCACCTGAATACGCCATGCGGGGTCGTATCTGTCAAAAAAGCGTTTTTGACTCTCGCCGTCCACTCCCATGGGGGTCTCCATGAGGACCGGAACTCCCTTTTCGCAAAGGTCTGCGGCAACGTCTATCATGCTTGCCTTGTTTACACAGCAGACGATGAAGTCACTGTCAAGTGCCGGAAGCTCTTCGGTGGTCGCGACCACCTTTACCGAATATTTTTCGGATATGCATTTTGCTTTTTCGGGGTTTCTAGCGCAGATTCCCGACACGGCAAATTTTTCGGGGCAGAGTGCGGCGATCCGCAGATAAAACTCCGCTCTCCAGCCTGCGCCCAAAATTCCGTATTTTATCATAATTCCTCCGCTGAGTGAACGTATTTTTTCAGTGTGTCAACAAGATCCTGCCTGTCGGCAAAGCCGGATACGGCAAGTATCTTTTTTATTCTGTATTTCAGCGCGTTTTCCGTGAGAAAGCAATCAAAGGTCAGCTCTGCCAGAGTTTTTTGTTCCAGAAGACCGCGTATTATACTGCGGTCGGTGTCGTCCGCGCTGTCAAGCAGCTTTTCAATCGCCATCATCTCGCGTATTTCACCGTCGCGGTTGAAATCTCCGCCCTCCCAGGTTCGGTCTATTTCGATGGGGGATGTGACAGCGGGGGTATCCGTTGTGTCCCAGGAGACTTTTAGGGAAACTCCCGAGATGTACTTGTGCTTGCAGATCATTTTGTACAGGTGGATAGCCGCTTTTCCAAAGGGGGAATAGTCGATATTCAGCGATTTAATATATGGACTGTAATATTTTGACAGCGTGCCGCCCGTTAAGCTGTAGACCGTCAACCTGTCAAGGCGGTCAGGGGCTTTTTCCCGAAGATTCCGCACAAGAGAGACGGCGGCAAGATCGCTTGTGCAAATGACTGCCTCGATATCGTCCCCGTTTTTCTCAAAATCGTTAAAGCAGTTTTCAAGACTGCCGTCGTAGCAGAACAGTCTGAGCTTCTCGGACTTGTCCTCGCTGTACGAGAAAAGAGCGTCCACCTTGCTTATATCCGACAGGCTGTTGGTATTGACCCCGTAGACGGCGGCGGGCTTGTCCCCGATCTGTGCAAGAAGCTGTTGTATTGAGCCGTAGATATCTGAGGAAACACTGCTGTATATACAGCCTGCAAGGTGCTCGGTGTTATTACTTATAAGGATAGGGAATATGTTTGCGGAGTTTAGGCGTTTTATGGTGTTCCTCGTCCAGTTGTAGTCGGATGCGATGATGAACACAGCCTCCGCATCGGCGGGGACACAGTCGAACACTTCTCCGAAGGTCATGCGGTTTTTCCTCAGCTGTTCGGTGAGACTTGCAAGAAAGTTTTTGCACCACACGCTGTCCGTGTATCCGGGATCCGTGAGTATATATACCATTTTACTTCACCTCTCTGATTACATTATAATACACGGACGCAGATTTGGCAACAAAAAAATCATGTGTTTTTATACATATTATTTTGTCTTTTGCGGAAAGGAGCTTGGGAGTATAATTACAAACGGGCGATCCGTTTGTTCGGTTGTCCGCTTTTCTCTTTGGTACCAAAGGCACAAAGAGAAAAGCTTGGCAAAAGAGAAATGCCGAAAAGAGGGTTTCGCCGTCAGCGGACGGTGACCAAGGGCTTCTCGCCCTTGGGACCTCGCCGCCTTCCCCAAAAGGCGGGTGAAAACTTTTACCTTGGCAAAAATTATTGGAGGACGAAATGAAGAAGGTAACAGTAGAGAACAAAAAGACAATTATTCCAACCTACGTACCCAAAAAGGCACACGATCTGCCCATGTTCTTTGAGAACAAGCCCTATCAGGGCGCATCGGGAAGAATTTATCCGATCCCTTATGCGGACGGCATCACCGATGAAAAGCAGGACGTGGAATACGACATCTACACCCTTGAAAACGAGTACATAAAGGTTCAGGTGGCACCCGAGCTTGGCGGCAAGATTTTGCGCGGTCTCGACAAGGTCGGAAACTATGATTTCATTTATTACAACGAGGTGGTAAAGCCGGCGCTGGTCGGCATCGCAGGGCCTTGGATCTCGGGCGGTATCGAGTTCAACTGGCCTCAGCACCACCGTCCCACCACTTTCATGCCTCTTGAGGCTGTTATTGAGGAAAACCGAGACGGCTCAAAGACCGTCTGGACAGGCGAGGTCGAGGCGTTTAACCGCATGAAGGGCATGGCAGGTATAACCGTTGACGAAGGAAGAAGCTACATAAAGGCAAAGGTCAGAGTTTACAACCGCACCGCACTCCCTCAGATTTTCATGTGGTGGGCGAATCTGGCTGTTCCCGTAAACGATGCTTACAGAACCGTTTTCCCGCCCGACTGTGAGTGGGTAAACGACCACGACCGCCGTGCTGTTCTTGAGTGGCCTATTGCAAAGGGCACTTACAAGACCGCACGTCCTTACAACTTCGGTGACGGAACCGATCTTTCCCATTACGATGCGGTAAAGGTTCCTTCCTCTTACCTCATCTCCCAGGGACAGTCCGATATGGATTACATCGCAGGCTACGACACAGGGATAGGCAAGGGTATCGCCACCGTCGCAAACCACCATATTTCGCCCGGTAAGAAGATGTGGCACTGGGGTATCGGTGATTTCGGTGATATGTGGTGCGACAACCTGACCGACGAAAACGGTCCTTATATTGAGCTGATGACGGGTGTTTATACCGACAACCAGCCCGACTTCACCTGGATCGCTCCTTACGAGACACGCGAATTTGAGCAGTATTGGTACCCCATCCGCGAGATAGGCGAGATCAAGAACGCTACCATTGACGCGGCTGTGAACGTGGAAAAGAGAGCCGAGGGGCTTTACTTCGGCTTCAACGTAACGGGAACCTTTGAGAACGCAAAGATCGTCGTTACCGACGGCATAAAGGAGATCTACTCCGAGACCGCTTCTCTTTCTCCCGATAAGGCTTATCACAAAACTTTGACTCAGACGATCTCCGATATTCACAACGTAAAGGTCGCGCTTTATGACGTGAACGGAAAAGAACTTGTTTCCTACAAGACCTACAAGAGAGGTCAGAAGCAGCCTATCGAGGTAAGACAGCCCGTAAAGCGTCCGAGCGAGTATGATACCGTTGAAGAGCTTTACATCAACGGCTACCACCTGGAACAGTACAAGCAGCACAACTACCGTTCCGAGGACTACTACATGGAAGGCTTGCGCCGTGACAGCGGCGACATTCGTTGCAACACGTCAATGGCGCGCCTTGCTCTGAAGAACGGCAAGTTTGCCGAGAGCGTAAAATTCTGCGATAAGGCCATAGAGCGCCTCACCTCCAGAAACCAGCACCCCACCGACACCGAGGCGTTCTATCTCAAGGGATTGGCACTTCAGTATCTTGGTCAGTACAAGGAAAGCTATGACATTCTCTACCGCGCCGCATGGAACTATGCTCACCGCAGTGCGGCTATGTTCGAGCTTGCTTGCCTTGACTGCCTTGAAAAGGATTACGTTTCCGCACTTGAAAAGATAGAAGAATCTATCGGTCTCAATCGCGGTCACACAAAGGCTCAGAATCTGAAAACGGCTATTCTCCGTGCGCTTGGTTGCGATAAGGCAAAGGAAAACGCCGAGATCAACGTAAAGGACGACCTTCTTGACCTGTTTGCTCTCGTTGAGTATTCTCACTTTGTAGATTGCTCGAACAAGATCGCGCAATTCGCCCTCAAGAGCGAAAATATTCTTGACGTTGCAAAGGATTATATGAAAGCAGGTCTCTATGAGGACGCTCTCTATGCGCTTTCTCTTGACCGCGGCAATTCTCCTCTTATCGACTATTACAGAGCTTACGTTAACGCAAAGCTTGGTCGCAAATTCGCCGCTGACATAAAGGCTGCCGAGGCGAAGGACACAGGCTATTGCTTCCCCAACGCGCTTGAGGACATTGCGGTGCTTGAATTTGCTATTGCAAGCTCTGCCGAGACAGCAAATGCAGAATATTATCTCGGCTGTCTCCTCTACGACCGCTTCCGTTACGACGATGCGGCTGAGCACTGGAACGCATCTGTCACAAAGAACGGTGCACAGGGCAAATCCTGGAGAAATCTCTCCCTTTACTACTTTGACAAAAAGAACGACGGCGAGCGTGCAAAATATTGCATGGAAAAGGCACTGGAGTTCAAGGGAGACGATCCCAGACTTCTGTTTGAATACGAGCAGCTGCTCAAAAACATGAATTACTCTATTGAAGATCGTCTTGCAATTTACGACAAGTATCCCGAGCTTCTCTCCGAGCGTGACGACTGCTATCTCGACCGTCTGACGCTTCTTTCCCAGCAGGGCAAGTATGAGGAAGCGATCAACATGGCGGCGGTCAAGCGCTTCCACATCTACGAGGGCGGCGAGGGCAAGCTCACAAAGCAGCACGCATGGATGCACGTTCTTTACGGCAAGGAATTGACCGAGGCGGGAGACGGCGCAAAGGCAGAGCAGATCTTCATGAACGGTATCAATATGCCCAAGTCCTACGGTGAGGCAAAGACCTTCTTCAACCAGGAGGCGCACATCTACTACTACCTTGGTAAGCTTTACGAGGCACAGGGCAAGACCGAGGAGGCAAACAAGGCATACACCGAGGCGGCTGTATACAAGGCGGCGGTTTCCGAGATATCCCTTTTCCGTGCCCTTGCTTTGCGCGAGCTTGGACAGGATCTTGAAGCCGAGGCTGTGCTTGACGAAATGCTTGAGAGTGCCGAGAACTCCATCAAGAATTGCGATATGCGTTCCTACTACGGCGTAGGCTCTCCCAGTCCCATGCCTTTTGAGCTGAACGTAGAAAAACTGAATCTTATGAACGGTTATACTCTCCGTGCATTTGCTCTCTACGGCAAGCGTGATTACCTTGGCGCAGAGCAGGCGATCCGTGAGGCGGCAAAGCTCGATCCCAACGATTTCCGCATTTATGCGTACAGACAGATCAGCAAATAAAAAAGATACCCCGACAGGCTTGCCTGTCGGGGTGATTTTTGTTTTGCTTTGATTATTCCTGCGTATTGCGACCCTTGGAAAGCATTACGTTAACGAGAATGCCGAGAATGAGAGCGCAAGCGATAGATGTAAGAGTTACCTTGCCGATAGACATGGCCATGCCGCCGATACCGGGGATAAGGATAGCGGAAACCGTAAAGAGATTTGCGTTGTCCTCAAGGTCAACCTTCTGGATCATCTTGAGACCGGAAACTGCGATAAAGCCGTAAAGGGTAATGCAAACACCGCCCATTACGCATCCGGGGATAGAATCAAGGAAGGCAACGAAGGGAGAGATGAAGGAAATGATAGCCGTCATAATAGCGGCTGTTGTGATAGTTACAACGGAAGCGTTCTTTGTGATAGCTACGCAACCAACGGACTCACCGTACGTTGTGTTGGGGCATCCGCCGAAGATCGCGCCTGCAACAGAGCCGATACCGTCACCCAGCAGTGTGCGATGGAGACCGGGTTCCTCAAGAAGGTCGGACTCGATGATGGAGGAGAGGTTCTTGTGGTCTGCGATGTGCTCTGCAAATACAACGAACGCAACGGGAACGTATGCTACTGCAACGGTTGCAAGGTAAGATGCGTTGAAATCGCCGACACCCTTGATTGCTTCAAGGAAGGAAAACTTGGGAATTGCGAGGAATGTACTGAGAGTTACACCGTCGGCAACGAGAGCCTTGAAGGGAGCAAAATCAACGATCATAAGAGCTGTGTTGTCTGTTACGATACCGATAACGGTGAAGATCAGACCCACCGCATATCCTGCGAGAATACCGATGATAAAGGGAATGAGCTTTGCCATCTTCTTGCCGTATGTTGAAACGAGAACGACAACAGCGAGAGTGACCATAGCACAAATGAAGGATACCCAGATGTTCGTTGTCATAACGAAGCCGTTTCCGTCGTGAGGACCGTAGGAGAATACGTCGTCAATAGCCGCACCTGCAAGGGAGAGACCGATGAGAGCAACTGTGGGGCCGATAACAACGGGAGGCATCAGCTTTGCGATCCACTTTACGCCGGCGATCTTAACAACAATCGCAAGGACAACGTAAACAAGACCTGCAAATGCCGCACCGAGGATAAGACCGAGGAAGCCGAGGGCACCGTTGCCGACAGCACCTGCAAAGGCTGCAAGCATCGAGCCGATGAAGGCAAAGGAGGAGCCGAGGAATACAGGGCTTCTGAATTTTGTAAAGAGCTGATAAACTATAGTACCTACGCCTGCGCCAAATAGTGCCGCAGAAGCTGTCATGCCGTTACCGACGATGGCGGGTACAGCGATTGTTGCAGCCATGATCGCCAGCACCTGCTGGAACGCGAAGATCAAAAGCTGACCGAATTTGGGTTTGTCTTTTACACCGTAGACAAGTTTCATTTTTATTCGTCCTTTCTTGTGTCGGGCTCATTTTGCAGTTCCGACACATATCAACATTATTCTATCACGCAACGGCATTTTTGTAAAGGAAAAAAGCGCTTTTTTGCCATTGCCAAAAGATAGAAAAAACGTGTCAAAATTTGTTGATTTGTTACAAAATCCAAAATTTATTCACAAAATCGGTTAAAAATCTTTGTTGACATTCCCGTCGGTCGGATATATAATATAAAATGAAAAATTTGTTCTTTTGCGTAGGTGCGAAAATGAAAACAGACATTTTAGGAAGAATAAAACAGGATTTTGGGAGCTATTCCAAGGGTCAAAAGCTCATAGCCACCTTTATTCTTGAAAATTACGACAAGGCTGCTTACATGACGGCGGCAAAAATGGGCACGCTGGTGGGCGTTTCCGAATCCACAGTGGTGCGCTTTGCCACTCAGCTCGGTTATGCCGGTTATCCCGAGTTCCAGCGGTCTCTGCAGGAGGTGATCCGCAGTAAGCTGACCTCGGTTCAGAGAATACAGGTGACAAACAGCCGAATCGGTGACGGGGACGTGCTTGAAAGCGTTCTGACAGCCGACGCGGAGAAGATCCGCAGAACTCTTGAGGGGATAGACAAAGGCTCATTTGACGAGGCGATCAAAAAGATCGTGACCGCAAAAAATATTTATATTATCGGTGTTCGTTCTTCTTCATCGTTGGCGGGATTTCTGAATTTCAATCTGCGCCTTATTTTCAGCAACGTGCATTTTGTGCAGACCACCTCGGGCAGTGAGATGTTCGAGCAGCTTATGCACATGGGAGAAGGGGACGTGATGATAGCCATCAGCTTTCCCAGATATTCAAAGAGGATCATCAATGCGGTGGAGTACGCGCGCAGTGTAAAAGCCGACGTGATCGCGCTTACCGACAGCGCATCGTCTCCCATCGCCGAGCACGCTCACCAGCTTCTGACGGCCCAGAGCGACATGGCGTCATTCGTCGATTCACTTGTGGCACCGCTCAGTATAATAAACGCGATCATCGTCGGGGTTTCGAGAGTAAAAGGAGAGGAGATCAGCCGTCAGCTTGAAAAACTGGAGGGGATCTGGGACGAATACGAGGTCTATGACAAATCCGGAAAGTAAGAAAATAGCCGTTGTCGGCGGCGGTGCCGCAGGTATGATGGCGGCGATCTTTGCCGCAAGAGCAGGCGGCGACGTTACCCTTTTTGAACGGAACGACCGCCTGGGAAAAAAGTTGAGGATAACGGGCAAAGGGCGTTGCAACGTAACGAACAACTGCGACCTGCAGGAGTTTTTGTCCAATGTACCCGTAAACTCCCGTTTTCTGTACGCCGCGCTGAACCGCTTCGGCACGGAGGACACCATGGCGTTCTTTGAGGACGCGGACGTGCCGCTTAAAACCGAGAGAGGTAAGCGAGTTTTTCCCGTTTCCGACAAAGCGGAGGACATCGTCTCGGCCCTGAAAAACAAGTGTCGCGAGGCAGGTGTTCGGGTGATCTACGAGCGCGTGCGGGGATTGAGGATCGAGGACGGTGTCATAAAGGGAATTTATACGGGCAGAGACTACGATTTCGACGCGGTCATCGTTTGCACGGGTGGTAAGTCCTACCCGAGAACAGGCTCGGACGGCGACGGCTACGAATTTGCCCGTCGGGCAGGTCACACGGTGACGAAAATTCTTCCGTCTCTGGTGCCTATCGTCGAGGACGGCAGAATCTGCGCTTCGATGCAGGGCTTGTCTCTGAAAAACGTTCAGTTGACGATATTGGAAAAGTCCGGCGGCAAGGCGATATACCGTGATTTCGGCGAGATGATGTTCACCCACTTTGGGTTGACGGGGCCGCTTGTGCTCTCTGCCTCAGCGCATATGCACGACCTTGAAAGAGGGAAGTATACAGCGGAGATCGACCTGAAGCCCGCTCTTGACGAAAAGACTCTTGACAATCGGATCTTGAGCGATTTTGCGGAGTTTAAAAACAAGGACTTTGCCAATTCACTTGGAAAATTGCTTCCGCAGAAGATGATCGACACGGTTATACGTCTGAGTGGTATTGCGCCCGATAAAAAAGTCAATTCGATCACCAAAGAGGAAAGAACGGCTCTCGTCCGACTCCTAAAGCACTTTACCGTGCCTCTTCTGGGCTTCCGTCCCATCGACGAGGCGATAATCACTTCGGGCGGGGTCTCGGTGAAGGAAATAAACCCCAAAACCATGGAATCAAAGCTGGTCACGGGGCTGTATTTTGCGGGCGAGGTCATTGACGTTGACGCATATACGGGCGGATTCAATTTGCAAATTGCTTTTTCAACTGCGGTCTTGGCAGGCGAATCGGCGGTTTGGGGATAAAACGAAAGGAACGATATTATGATAAACATAGCTATTGACGGACCCGGCGGAGCGGGTAAAAGCTCGGTTGCAAAGGCGGTTGCAAGCCGTCTCGGAATAATTTACGTTGACACGGGCGCGCTTTATCGCACCGTGGGATATTACGTTCGCAAAAAGAACGTGGACCCTCACGATGCAGAGGGGGTTGCGGCGCTTCTGCCCGAAATAAACCTTGAGATCAAGTTCGAGGACGGCTGTCAGTGGGTCTACCTCAATGGTGAAAATCTCGGTGACGCTATCCGCACACCCGAAATGTCCATGTATGCTTCTGCCGTGTCGGCTATTCCCGCAGTCCGCGCGTTCCTTCTTGACGCCCAGAGAAATATCGCGGCGAAAAACAGCGTTATCATGGACGGCCGTGACATAGGAACTGTCATTTTGCCAAACGCCGACGTAAAAATCTTCATGTTTGCATCCCCCGAGGCGAGGGCGAAGCGCAGATTTGCCGAGCTTCAGGCAAAGGGACAGGACGTGAAATACGAGGACGTGCTCAATGAAATGAACGAACGCGACTCAAACGACCGAAACCGCGCTGCGGCTCCTGCCGTGCCGGCAGAGGACGCTGTCATGTTTGACAACTCCGACGTTGATCTTGAGGGCAGTATTCAATACGTTATTGACCTGGTTTTGAAAAAATGCGGTGACAAGCTGTAACAAACGGCACTCAAAATCCGTCTTATATATAGGAGAGAAAGATGAGAAGAACCTATAAGATACTTTATCGGACTCTGGCACCGCTTTTGAAGGTGCTTTTCAGGGTGCACGGTCACGGACAGGACAATGAACCGCCCACAGGCACTTCCTTTGTGGTCTGCGCCAACCATATAAGCGAGCTTGACCCTATCTGCATAAACATAATTCTCGGCAAAACGGAGCCTTACTACATGGCAAAGGCAGAGCTTTTCAAGATACCGATCCTGCGAGGACTTTTAAAGAACGTTTTTCACGCTTTCCCCGTAAAGCGCGGCGGCAGTGATCTGGCGGCTATCCGCAAGACCGGCGAAATTCTGTCCGAGGGTGGCTGTATCGGCATTTTCCCCCAGGGAACACGGTGCCGAGGAGTCGAAATCGGGAATACGGAATTTAAGACGGGCGCGTCCCTTATCGTCGCCAAAAATCAGGCGGACGTTCTTCCCGTGAGGATAGTAATTAAGAAAAACCGCTGGCGCCTTTTCCGCAGAATAGATGTTTACGTTGGCGAAATGATAAAGTTCGAGGAGCTGGGCTATGACAAGAGCGACCGCGATTCGTACAATAAAATGGCACAGATAATAAAGGAAAAGATCTGCGAGCTCGGCAAATAACCGAACTCGCCTGAAAGGAGCATCATGGCAGAGGTAACAATAGCGAAAAACGCAGGCTTCTGCTTTGGCGTGAAGCGTGCGACAGATACATTGGAAGCGGTGGTAAATGCGGCCGAGCCGGGCAGGAAAATATATACTCTCGGACACCTTATACATAACGATACCTACAACCGTGCCCTCTCCGAGCGAGGTGTCGTTACCATCGGAGAGGAAGACATTGAGCGCATCGCCGCTCACAGCGGAAAGGAAAATCCCGCAACGGTATTTATCCGCGCTCACGGAATCACGGCAAATCTTGACGCGCTCCTTGCAAAATGCAAGGAAGAAAATCCCTATTTTGAAGTGGTGGACTGCACCTGTCCGTATGTGAAAAAGATTCACAGGATCGCCGACGAGAACGGCGGAGAGGGCAAAATTTCCATTGTTCTGGGCAACCGCGACCACCCCGAGGTCAAGGGTATCGTAAGCCATTTTCGGGGCGAATGTCTCGTCTTTGGATCGGCTGACGAAATCGAGGCATATTTTGGCGGTGAAAACAGGGATAATCTGAGCAAAATCACCAACAATTCGCCCGTAATGGTGGCACAAACAACTCAAAAATTGTCGGAATGGCACAAAAGTCAAAAAGTTCTGAAAAAACTCTGTACAAATCCGATTATTTTTGATACAATATGCAGTGTGACTGAAACGAGACAGACCGAGGCAAAAGAGCTTGCAAAGGACTCCGACGTGATGATCGTCATCGGCGGAAAAGACAGCTCAAACAGCGCAAAGCTCGCCGAGATTTGCCGCGCGGTCTGCCCCGAGACTTATTGGATACAAGAGGTCTCGGACATAACAAATTTGCAAATTTCACCCGAAAAACGGGTTGGAATAGCCGCAGGTGCTTCAACACCCGCAGGCATAATAGAGGAGGTATACAAAAAAATGAGCGAAAATTTTGAAGCAATGCTCGAAGAATCACTTAACAAAACTTTAAATACAGGAGACACCGTTACAGGATACGTTACATCAGTATCCAATGCCGAGATCCAGCTTGACGTCGGCTACAAGGTTACCGGCATCATCAAGGCCGAGCAGATCACAGACGATCCTTCTGTAAATCTCAAGGAGATGTTCCGTGTTGGTGACGAAGTTGAAGCTTTCGTTATCCGCGTAAGTGACATCGAGGGAATCGCAGAGCTCTCCAAGAAGAGAACCGATTCCGACAAGTGCTGGAAGGAGATCGAGAATGCTCTTGAGAGCAAGGAGATCCTTGAAGGCAAGGTTATTGAGGCTGTAAAGGGCGGTGTTATCGTCTTTGCCAACAATAACCGCGTATTTATCCCCGGCGCACACACAGGCATCCGCCGCGACGGTGATCTTTCCGTTCTGGTTGGTCAGACGGTTAAGTTCAGAGTAATCGAGGTTAAGGGTCGCCGTGCATACGGCTCCATCCGCGACGTTGCTCGTGAGGAGAGACAGGCTAAAGAAGCTGCTTTCTGGGCAACGGTTGAAGAGGGCAAGCAGTACACGGGTACCGTTAAGAGCATGACAACATACGGCGCGTTCGTTGATATCGGCGGCGTTGACGGTATGGTACATATCACGGAGCTGTCCTGGAAGAGAATCAAGTCTCCCGCAGAGGTCGTTGCCATTGGTGACACCATCGAGGTTTACGTTAAGGCTCTTGACGTTGAGAAGAAGAGAATTTCTCTTGGCTACAAGACAGAGGCTACAAACCCCTGGAAGATCTTTGCCGACAAGTATGCGGTAGGCGACGTTGCTCCCGTTAAGATCGTTTCCATGATGCCCTTCGGTGCATTTGCTGAGATCGTTGACGGCGTTGACGGACTTATCCACATCTCCCAGATCGCACTTGAGAAGATCGCAAAGCCTGCTGACGTTCTTGAGATCGGTCAGGTAGTTGATGCAAGAATCACAGACATCGACTTCGAGAACTGCAAGGTAAGCCTTTCTATCCGCGCTCTCCTTGAGGAGGCAAAGGCGGCTGAAGAGGCTATGCCCGCAGAGGAAGCTGCTGAGGAGGCAGTCGAGGAAGCAGTTGAAGAGGCTGCAGAGGCTGTTGAGGCAACAGACGCTGAGTAATCAAAAACAAATTACGGGGATCCGCATAGGCGGGTCCCTGTTTTTTTATTTTCCTCTTGACAAAGTCGCATGAATGTGCTATCATATGAATGAATAAACATATGAATGGAGATTCACATGAAGAAACACGATCATAGTGAGCTGCTGGAGCAGATCAAGGCAGACAGCCCGAGAGAGGAGCTACTTTGCGGCCTGGCGGACCTGTTCAAGGTCTTTGGGGATACCACCAGAATGAGAATACTGTATTCGCTGCTTGAAGGCGAGCTTTGCGTTTGCGCCATCTGCGAGCTCCTTTCGATGAACCAGTCGGCTATTTCCCACCAGCTCAAGGTGCTCAAGGATAACAATCTTGTCTCCTGCCGTCGGGAGGGAAAGACTGTCTACTATTTCCTCGCCGACGATCATGTGCGTCTCATTATCGGGCAGGGCTTTGACCATCTGACAGAGAAATAATATTCGGAAAGGAATTTGTGCTATGAAAAGAACTTTTGAAATGGAGAATCTTGAATGTGCGAACTGTGCCGCGAAAATGGAGGCGGTGATCTCTAAAATTGAGGGGGTTGAGAGTGCAGGAGTGAATTTTCTGCTGCAGAAGCTGACAATCGAAGCTCCCGAGGAAATGTTCCCTCGGATATTGAGGGAAGCGCAGAAGGCCTGCAGAAAGATTGAAGCCGACTGCAGGATAATCTTTTGATCGGAGATACATATGAGAAGATCGGATAAACGGGATCTTATATCTATTATCGTTGCCGCACTGCTGCTTGCGGTGGCAGTGCTTTTGCCCATCGAGAGCAAAATCCTCTCGCTTTTGGCATACCTTGTTCCTTATATAATAGTTGGCGGCAAGGTGGTATGGAAGGCGGTCAGACAGCTGTTTTCCGGTAGTGTTTTCGACGAAAATCTGCTCATGACCGTAGCAACGGCAGGAGCATTCGTGCTCGGCGAAAATCTTGAAGCCGTGGCGGTCATGCTTTTCTATGCGGTGGGTACTCTTTTTGAGCATATTGCCGTGGGACGGAGCCGCCGAAGTATTGCGGCGCTTATGGATATTCGCCCCGACGTTGCTGTGGTGGTTCGCGACGGTGTTGAGACAGAGGTGTCCCCGGACGAGGTGAAGGTGGGCGAGATCATTATTGTTCGTCCCGGCGAGAAAATACCTCTTGACGGCGAGGTGGTTCGGGGAACTTCAAGCGTCAATACCTCCGCTCTGACGGGCGAGAGCCTGCCCCGGGATATTGCCGAGGGTGACAGAGCAGTCAGTGGATCGGTAAATCTCAGCGGAGCTTTAGAGATCCGTGTCGAGCGCGAGTTTGAACAGAGCACCGTGGCCCGGATCCTTGAGCTTGTGTCGGGGGCGGTGTCGAAAAAATCGAAGAGCGAAGCTTTTATCACACGTTTCTCCCGTTACTATACCCCCGCCGTTGTCATAGGCGCTCTTGCGCTTGCGGTGATACCATCGCTAATCACGGGCGAGGTTTCAAAATGGGTGTCGAGAGGGCTGGTCTTCCTTGTTGTTTCCTGTCCTTGCGCACTTGTTATCTCGGTTCCTCTGTCCTTTTTCAGCGGAATCGGCAGAGCGTCCAGACGAGGAATTTTAATTAAGGGCTCGGGTTATCTGGATGGACTTTCACGAATAAAAACGGTTGTTTTCGACAAGACCGGAACGCTGACAAAGGGCGAGTTTGAGGTGTCGAAGGTCGAAAGCGGGATCACGCGAGGCGATCTTCTTTCCCTTGCCGCATCTGCCGAGTTTTATTCAACTCACCCCATTGCGCGGTCGATCATGCGTGCCGCAGGGGACGAGGTTAAAAAGCCCTCGGAGGTATGCGAGCTTTCGGGTCTTGGCGTTGAGGCCGTGGTTGACGGCAGAACTGTCCTTGTTGGCAATGATCGGCTGATGAAAGAAAAAAATATTGATTTTAAACCCTCCAACCAGATCGGTACGTCGGTCTACGTTGCGCTGGACGGTGAATATCTCGGTTGCATCACTGTTTCCGACTGCATAAAAGAGGAAGCGCGAGGGCTTGTGGCCTGTCTGAAAAAGGTGGGTGTTCAAGAGACGGTCATGCTTACGGGCGACCGCCCCGAGATAGGGGAAAGGGTCGCGCAGGAGCTTTCCTTTGACCGTTCGCTCTGTTCGCTGCTTCCCGAAGACAAGGTGAACGCTCTTGAAAGGCTTTTGATCCCGAATCGGATATCTGTTGCCTATGTGGGAGACGGAATAAACGACGCGCCGGTTCTCACCCGTTCCGACGTGGGTATTGCCATGGGAAATCTCGGCAGTGATGCGGCCATTGAGGCGGCTGACGTCGTTTTGATGGACGACGATCTGTCAAAGATCCCCGGGGCCATAGCCATATCCCGCAGAGTTATGCGGATAGTCAAGCAGAATATTGTTTTTGCCCTGTCCGTAAAGCTTGCGGTGCTTGCTTTGTCAGCGTTTGGGCTTGCGGGAATGTGGCTCGCGGTCTTTGCGGACGTGGGCGTTGCGGTCCTTGCGATACTGAACGCCATGAGGGCTTAAAAAGTTTGTCCTGTTGAGCGGTATATTGCCCCGCAAGTCTTGACTTTTCGTCCTTTGCGTGGTAAAATTATCGGAAAACGGCGGATGCCGCCGAGTTTTACGGAGATCTTTTGACCATGGTTGACAACAAATTTTATACGATAGATTTTCATTGCCACGTGTACCCTGCCAAGATAGCGCAAAAGGCGGCGCACGCCACCGGCGATTTCTACGGCGAGGGGGTAAACGGAGAGGGCACGCTTGAAGACCTGCTGGCTACCTCTGCGCAGTCGGGCACCGACTTTTTTATTATTCAGTCGGTAGCGACCACGCCCCATCAGGTGCATAGCATCAATCGCTTTATTTCCGAGCTTGTGCATGAAAATCCCGATAGAACGCTCGGATTCGGTGCAATGCACCCCGAAAGTGAGGATATTGACGCGGATTTCGACGAAATGCTTGAACTTGGGCTGAAGGGCGTGAAGATCCACCCCGACATTCAGAGATTTGCTCTTGACGACAAGAGATGCGAGCGTATTTACGCCCACTGTGCCGAGGCAGATATTCCTATCCTTATCCACACGGGTGATTACCGCTACGATTATTCCAATCCCAACCGTCTCGTGCCCGTTCTGCGTGCCCACCCGAAGCTGAAGGTTGTGGGAGCGCATTTTGGAGGCTGGTCGGTCTACGAGGAGGCAAGCCGCGCTTTGTGCGATTTTGAAAATCTTTACGTCGACTGTTCTTCCTCAATGCAGTACCTGACGGACGAGCAGACGGTGGAGATCATGAACCGCTACGGTATGGAAAAGGTGCTTTACGGCACCGACTACCCCATGTGGTCGCCGGCCAAAGAGATCAAACATTTCATGGCTCTGCCGCTCACCGACGACGAGCGACTCGCAATACTGTCCGGCAACGCGAAAAGATTGCTTGGATGGGGTAAATAATATCAATTTCCTTCTGGAAACATCAAAACGACGGCGTTCGGTCGTCGTTTTTATTACGCTAAAGAGAAATTATTGGAGTGAGCATTGGCGGGTCGCCGAGGACGTCGACCCCTACAGATCCGCAATGATTGTTCATCATCGACGGTAGGGGAAGGGCTTGCTCCTCCCGTTAATTTCGAAACATTTTCTACCATAATGTAAGACAAATTTTCAAGGCTGCGTAAAAAAACGAAAAAAATCGTAAAAAACTCTTGACAAACAGCCCGAATAGTGGTAAAATAACTCTACCTCTGCGTGAGGGCTTTTTTGTTGTGCAAAGAAAAAGGACAAGCATTTTTCCTTTTTCGCACCGCAAATTATCGGACTTTGGCGCCAAATCCTTCGGGATTCAAGGTCCTGCCGACATCAGAGGGAGGTACACGGCCGTCCTCGGACGGCAAATAATTAAGAATTGGGAGGTGCCGAAATCATGGCTAATGATGCAAGAGTCAAGATTACTCTCGTTTGCTCCGAATGCAAGCAGAGAAATTATGACACAAAGAAGAACAAGAAGAATGACCCTGACAGACTTGAAATGAATAAGTTCTGCCGCTTCTGCCGCAAGCACACTCTTCACAAAGAGTCTAAGTGATAGGGAAGGGGAAACAAATGGCTATTAAGAATTTTAACAAGATCGCCTGCTTGCTTCTCTCTCTCGTGCTTGTTTTTGTTCTCTCCTCTGTAAGTGTATTCGCAACAGAGGCAGCCGACTCTAATGTTGATACGGCTGATGTGGCTGATACCGGCGACACCGCTGCGCCCGACGCAGAGAACGGTACAGACGCTGAGCCCGCCGATACGGCTGAGGTGGCTGACGATTCCGATAAAGCGGATGACACAGCTGATACAGACGGCGAAACAGAGACGACAGGCAACACGGAAAAAGAGTCTAAGAAGCTCACAACAGGTGAGATCGTAAGCATCGCTATTACACTTGTAATCGTTATTGTTGCAGTCGTTTACTGCATCAAGAACAGACAGAAGGTCGCAAAGTTCTTCCGCGAGTGTAAGAGCGAAGTTAAGAAGATCACCTGGACACCTAAGAATCAGGTTGTAAAGAACACATTCGTTGTAATTGTTGTGGTTATTGTCGCAGCAATCTTCGTTGCTCTTCTTGACTTGATCTTCTCGAGCGGTGTAGGTCTTCTCGGAAATCTCTGAGGTAGATTTAAATGAGTGATATCAATGAAATGAACGTCGGACCGAGATGGTATGTGGCGCACACCTATGCCGGTTACGAAAACAAGGTTATGACCAACCTTGAGAAAATCATTGAAAACAGGGGACTGGGTCACTTGATTTACGATATCAGAATCCCCACGGAGACCATCGTAGAAAAGAACGGCGACGAGGAAAAGGTCACCGAGGTCAAGATCTTCCCCAGCTACGTGCTGGTAAAGATGACAATGACCGAGGAGAGCTGGCACGTTGTCCGTAATATAACGGGCGTTACGGGCTTTGTTGGCCCCGGATCCCGCCCTACTCCTCTCTCTCAGGAGGAGGTCGATGCGCTGAACCTTGAAGGCGAGCACAAAGAGGAAAAGCTCAAGTTCAACGTCGGCGACGCGGTCACGGTTTCCGCAGGTCTTTTCGAGGGCTACGCAGGTACTGTGCAGTCTATCTCGGACGACCTTAAAAAGGTTACGGTCCTCGTTCAGAGAGGTCGCCGTGACATTCCCGTTGAGCTGGACGCAACAGACGTCAAGCTCGCACAGTAAAGGGCGCATAAAGCCAAAATGTGCTCTCGCAACGCATAAGCGTTTGCACAGTACGTGGGAGGGAGAAAAATTTTTTAATTCTCCCGTATTCATTACCACATTGGAGGTGTAATTAACTATGGCAAAGAAAATACTCGGTTACATTAAGCTTCAGCTGCCTGCCGGCAAGGCTACTCCTCAGCCTCCCGTAGGTCCCGCACTTGGTCAGTACGGCGTTGCAATTCCCGTATTTACAAAGGAATTCAACGAGAGAACCAAGAATGATATCGGTCTCATTATCCCTGTTGTTATTACAGTATACGCAGACCGTTCCTTCTCTTTCATCACAAAGACTCCCCCTGCGCCCGTTCTTATCAAGAAGGCTTGCGGTATCGAAACAGCATCCGCAACTCCTAACAAGACAAAGGTAGCAAAGATTACCAAGGCACAGGTACAGAAGATCGCAGAGACAAAGATGCCCGACCTCAACGCAGCTTCTCTTGAGGCAGCTATGAGCATGGTTGCAGGTACAGCCCGCAGCATGGGTATCACTGTTGAAGACTAAGGGGGTAGTGTAAAATGGCAAAAGTAGGAAAGAAGTACGCAGAAAGCGCTGCTCTCATCGAAAAGAGCAAGCTCTATGATCCCGCTGAGGC
The DNA here is from genome assembly GCA_045596925.1 of Eubacteriales bacterium. Classification (GTDB taxonomy): domain Bacteria; phylum Bacillota; class Clostridia; order Oscillospirales; family CAG-272; genus SIG710. The sequence continues at coordinate 7,619 of JAZODH010000025.1, read as the reverse complement.
AGTTGCACTCGTTTGCAAGACTTCCAAGGCTAAGTTTGATGAAACTATCGAAATTCACGTTCGTCTGGGCGTTGACTCCCGTCACGCAGACCAGCAGGTTCGCGGTGCTATCGTTCTCCCTAACGGAACAGGTAAGACCGTAAAGACCCTCGTTATCACAAAGGGTGACGACAAGGTCAAGGCTGCTCTCGATGCAGGCGCTGACTACGTTGGTGCTGAAGAGTACGTTCAGAAGATCACAAAGGAAAACTGGTTCGACTTCGACGTCGTTATCGCAAGCCCCGATATGATGGGTCTTGTAGGTCGTCTTGGTAAGGTGCTTGGTCCTAAGGGACTTATGCCTAACCCCAAGGCAGGTACCGTAACTCCCGACGTTGCTCGTGCAGTTACAGAAGCTAAGGCAGGTAAGATCGAATACCGTCTTGATAAGACGAACATCATCCACTGCCCCATCGGTAAGGCTTCCTTTGGCGAAACTAAGCTTCAGGAAAACTTCGATGCACTCATGGGTGCTATCGTAAAGGCTAAGCCCGCATCTGCAAAGGGTCAGTACATTAAGAGCTGCGTTCTCGCATCTACAATGGGCCCCGGTATCAAGATCAATCAGGCTAAGCTGGGCTAATTAAAAGCTGAAATTTCGGGATCCTCTCAGAGGGTCCCGATTTTTTTTGTCCAAGGTGTTACAAATTTGGACTAAATTATTGACATTTGAGGCGAAATATGGTACAATGGCACTAACTTGTTGAATTATCAACAACATAGATCGGGACAATTTGACAGCATAGCCTCCGTGTCTTCTGACGCAAGGCTTCAGATGAAAAGGTAAACTTATATGATAAATAATACAGTAGAAAAACATATTCCCGTGTTTTTTTCGACAGATGATAATTACGCGCCCTATCTTGAGGTGGCTATCAGATCGCTGATAACCAACGCTTCAAAGGAGTTTAAATACAGAATCGTCGTTCTCAATACGGGACTTGACTCCCGGAATATCGCAAAGATCAAGGAAAATGAATGCGCGGGCTTTGCCATTGATTTTGTTGATATATCCGAGTACGTAGAAGAGATAAAGTCTCGTCTCAAAAACGTGTATCACTTCTCCGTTGCAACCTATTACAGAATTTTTATCGCAACGCTTTTTCCGCAGTATAAGAAGATCGTATATCTTGACTGCGACATAGTGGTGCTTGGCGATATATCCGAGCTTTATTTTGCGGACATGAAAGACAATATTCTGGCCGCCGTTACCGACGGTTATGTCAGCGGCACGCTGGAATTCAGGAATTATGCCGAGACCGCCATCGGAGTAGACCCCGACGAATACATAAATGCGGGCGTTTTGGTGATAGATCTTGAGGAGTTCAGAAAGAACCGAATTGAAGAAAAGTTTGTTCGCCTTATAACGGAATATGATTTTGATCTGCTTGATCCGGATCAGGCGTATCTGAATTATTTGTGCCGCGGAAAGATACATATTCTCCCCGGCGGCTGGAACAAGGAGCCTGTAAATTCGTTCCCCGCGGACGGGAAGAAGATCGTCCACTATGCGCTTTACAAAAAGCCCTGGCAGTATGATGACGTGGTCGACGGTGAATTTTTCTGGCATTATGCAAAAGGTTCCCCCTTCTATCGGCTGATATTGCAAAGAAAGGCGGGATTCGGTGCCGAGGAGATGGCAAAAGGGAAACTTATGGCAAAGGAGATACTTGAGCACGCAAATGCAATAGTTCGCTCGGATTATACTTTTGCAAAAATGCTGAACGGGAGATGAGGCAACATGGAAAAATCTGCTCACAAGTTGGAATTGCTCAGAAGGATCGCGGAGCTTGAAAAAAAGGAGCTTTGGCACCTGGATGTTGAGGACGACCCCGAGACCTATCCGCTGATGGCGGATAAGGTGGACTATCTGAACGAAAAGCTTTCAAGTAAGATAATGAACAAGATCGCAAATTTCTTCGGGGCACGTTTCTTTGACAAAATGATAGCCGACGGACAGCTGGTCATAAAAGAGGTTCGGGGAATCGAGAATTTCCGAGCGGTTGAGGGAGGCAAAATAGTCACCTGCAACCATTTCAGCGTCGGTGACAACTACGCAGTTTGGGTAGCCCTGCGCGATCACATGGACGGCAAGATGCTTTATAAGGTCATTCGCGAGGGAAATTATACCAACCCGCCAAAGCCCTTCGGACTTTTTATGAAGCATTGTAATACGCTTCCCCTGTCAAGTCAGAAATCGACTATGATGAAGTTTATGCGCGCATTTGCAGAGCTTTTGCGTCGCGGTGAAACGATACTTATATACCCCGAGCAGGGAATGTGGTGGAATTACCGCAAGCCCCGTCCCATGCAGGAGGGCGCCTTTTCTCTTGCGGTGCGCAATAATGCGCCCGTCGTTCCTGTTTTTATTACTATGGAGGACAGCGCCACCCTTGACGGTGATGGCTTTTTCGTACAGGAATATACTCTTCACATACTTCCCGCAATTTATCCCGACAAGTCTCTTCCCTTTGCGCAGGCGAAAAAGAAGATGATGAACGAAAATTACGAGCTTTGGGTGAAGACTTACGAGGACTTTTACAAAAAGCCTCTGGTGTATAGCGAATCATGAAGCTGTATCTTAGTGTGATAGGTGCAGCAATGCTGTTGATCGGTGTCCTTAACATAGCTTTCGGCACGGCGTCCGTGACCTATGTTATCATCTCAGTTGTTTTGTGCACGGCTCTGCAGTTTGCGCTTGACGGTATTATTGCGATAGTGATAAATAAGCTTCCGGACAGATTTTTTGGGGTAGACAACCCTGCGTACCGCGTTTCCGAATGGGAAAAAAAGCTTTATAAGAAGCTTAAGGTGAGAAAGTGGAAGGACCGTGTGTGGGAGCTGGGCGGTCTCGGCGGCTTCAGCAAAAAGAAGCTGGCGGACCCCGACAACCCTGCCTACATAGAGAAATTCATCATCGAATGTAACAAGGGAGTGTTGACCCACAGGCTGTCCTACCCCGTGGGATTTCTGCCAATGCTCCTGTTTTCAAACGTGTGTGCTCTTTCAATAGCGTTACCCGTGGCGGCAGTTAATCTCTTCCTTAATATTCTGCCGACCCTTGCTTTGAGGTACAACACCCCAAAGCTGAAGGCGATACTTGAGAGAATGAAAAGAAAAAATAATGCAAAACAGCAGAGGGATTGAAGCTCTCTGCTGTTTTTTGACGGAAAATGAGTTTGCTATTGCAAATTTCACTTGATTGTGATAAAATAATATGGAATATACTCATAAAACCGTGAAAAGGGTTTTATGTATGAAAATACGCACGCACAAAAGATCTTTGAAGAGAAAGGAAGGCTTTGGATATGCCAAACAGAATGTCAGGTTACTCGGGCAGCTCGTATTCAAGAGCGAGACGCAGAAAGAAGATAACGAAAACCGTGTTGCTTTGCCTTTTGGCGGCGTTTATCGTCTTTGGAATAGTGGCTATGATAATGATCTTCACCGCGCCCCCAAAGCCGGGAGATAATAAAAATACGCCTTCCGATACTCCCAAGGACACAGAGCCTGCCGAAACAGGAGCGCTGGCCGAGGGATTTGAATCTCTTGAGGTGGACCTGTCTCAACTCTACCGCGGCGATCTGATCCTGGTCAGCGGCGAGCATGAATACAAGGCACTGGACGAATACGAGTTTTTGGAAATTTATTATAACCGCAAAAAGTACGACGGCGGTGCCAGAGCTTACCAGCTCAGCGGAATAGATCTGAAGCTGGCTGACTTTGTTTTGCGTGAGCTGAATGCTATGAACGAGGCGTTTTACGAGGAAAGCGGTCTTGGCGGTCTGCTTATCCGCTCGGCTTACCGTACCCGTCAGGAGCAAAAGGAGCTTTACGACGCAAGAGTTGAAAGCGACGGCGTTGTAAAAGCGGAGAAATACGTTGCAAAGCCGGGTCACAGCGAGCACGAGACGGGACTTGCATTTGATATGTCTGTCTACGTTGACGGAGAGAACACCTATATCTCCGACGAGCCCGAATACCGGCCGATCTACTCTTTGGCGTATAAGTACGGCTTTATTCTCCGATACCCTGCGGACAAGGTCAACATCACGGGCATAAATTACGAGGCATGGCACTTCCGCTACGTGGGAATGCCCCATGCTTATTACATGACCGAAAATGATCTTTGCCTTGAGGAATACATTGAGCTTTTACGTAACGACTACAAATACTCCGACGTGCATCTGACAGTCAGTGCGCCCGACCGCCACGGAAAAGTGAGAAATTATGAGATCTACTTCGTTCCCGCAGACACCGACAAGGGCAAAAACCAAGTGGTCGTTCCGCGTGGATACGAATACAGCATATCGGGAAATAATGTTGACGGGTATATCGTCACCGTCGACCTTGACGCATCGAAAAAATAAAATCGGAGGACGAAAATGACAGAAGGAAAAAGAATAAGGTCGGCAGATGTAATTCTGACGGCTCTCTTCTGCGCCTTTATTTTGGCGGTTGGACTGCTCATATATATTCTTCCTCAAAAGAGCTTTTCGGAAAACGAGAACAGCGACCTTCAGACCTTTCCTAAGCTGACCTATGACAGCTTCATGCACGGGGATTTTACAAGCGAGCTTGCCGAGTTTTACACCGATCAGATACCCTGCAGGGATTTTTTGATTGGATTAAAGGGCTTTTCCGAGCTGGCGCTTCTTCGAGGGGAAAATAACGGCGTTCTTGTGGGCAAGAACGGACACCTTATATCAAAGCACCTGTATACCCACAAGAATTACGACAATTTAAAGCTGAACGCTCTGGCAATAAAGACCTTTGAGAAAAACGCCGCCGAGCTTGGTATCGACGTGACGGTCTCGGTAGCACCGAGAGCCATCGACGTGCTGGCAGATCACTTGCCCGCGCTTTATGACGGGACTTATGCGGAGCAGGCTTGGCAGACATTGAACGATTCAGGCTTGCAGTACACGGACCTGCGGGGTATGATGCAGAGCATAGGAAGCGCTGCTTGGTTTAAGACCGACCACCATTGGACGACCGACGGCGCATACGGTGCGTACCTTATGCTTTCGGGAGGGCTTGGCTACAGCCCATTTGCAAAAGCTATCAAATACGAAATCGCAAGTGATGATTTCACAGGTACCACCTATTCCGACGCAGGAATACACGTCCTTGGCGGTGAGGCTTTCAAGTTCCCGCGAATCGAGGGCGAGGAGGAATTTCTGACCGAGCGCATCGACTCTACGGGCAAGACTGTTCAAAGCTTTAATGGCTACTACGACGAAAGCTATCTTGAAAAGAAGGATAAATACAGCACGTATCTTGGCGGTATCTATCCCCTTATTCGCGTAACGAAGCCCGGTGAGGAGCGGGAAATGCTCCTTGTGGCAAAGGACAGCTTTTCCCATTCGCTGGTACCCTATCTGGCACAGCACTATGACCTGCTTTTGGTTGACACGCGGTATTACACCGGTTCAACGCTTAAGCTGGCGCAGGAAAACGGAGTTAAAAGAGCCTTGGTGCTTTATGGAATCGACACCATGGCAACGGCAAATCTGAGATATATCGGACTTAAATAAAAATCAAGAGGTAAAACATGGCAAATTACAGACGCGGAAGAATAAACGACGAGATGCAAAAAGAGGTGGCGCAGATCTTGCGCGAGTTGAAGGACCCCCGTGTGAGCAATGCTTTTGTGAGCGTTATCGCAGCCGAGGTCACACCCGATCTCAAATATGCCAAGATTTTTTATTCTTTCTTAAATCAGAGCGACCCCAAAGAAGTGGCGCGCGGTCTGAAGGCTGCAAGCGGATATATTCGCCGCGAGATTTCTACTCGCATGAATCTCCGCATCACCCCCGAGCTGACCTTTATTCGCGACAATTCCATCGCTCACGGCGCGCATATTGCACAGCTCCTGAACGGTATCTCTTTCTCCGAGGACTTCGGCGAGGAAAGTGCCGACGAAAAAGACGACGAGAACTGATTTTTGATCGGGAACAGGTAAAAGGGGAGCTTCCCCGAAAGGAGGACGGAATGAAGATAAGATATCCCGAATTTGTGGACAGTATTCTGACCGTCCTTGCCCGAAACGGATACGAGGGCTACATAGTTGGCGGAAGCCTGCGGGACATGGTTTTGGGTGGAGCTCCAAACGATTGGGACGTGACCACATCTGCCTTGCCCGAAACGGTTTGCGAAATTTTCCGCTTGGCGGGGTACACGGTTATCCCTACGGGCATAAAGCACGGCACGGTGACGGTGCTATGTGAAGGTGAGCCTGTTGAGATTACTACCTTCCGTTTTGACGGAGAGTACAAAGATTCCCGCCACCCCGAAAACGTCACTTTTACACGGGACATTTCAGACGATCTTTCCCGCCGCGATTTTACGGTGAACGCTATCGCATATAATCCGAGGGTGGGTCTGATCGACCTTTTCGGCGGCGAGGAAGATATTAAAAAGAAGATGATTCGTTGTGTGGGCGACCCCGAAAAACGGTTTGCCGAGGACGCTCTGCGTATTTTGCGGGCGTTCCGCTTTATGAGCAAGCTGGGCTTTGAGATCGACGGGGAGACCCTAAATGGCGCGGAAAAAATGCGAGAGGGACTGAAAAACGTGTCCCGCGAGCGCATTTTTGCCGAGCTTTCGGGTCTGCTGATCGGAAAAAGCGCGGGCGAAGCCCTTAAGCTGATGGAGAAAACGGGTATTCTGCCCGTAATATTTGAGGGATACGATGCCTATCTGCCATCGGCGCAGACCGTAAATCGACTGTCCCCCGTCCTTTCCTTGCGCCTGGTGGCGCTCTTTATGGCCGCTCCCTTCAATATGAGACAGGGCTGGATAAATTCCCTTAAAATGTCAAACGAACTGAAATCTCAAGTTTTAAAACTGCTTGAGGTAAAGAACGTGCGGCCCGAAAAGTCTGAATATGGCGCACGTCGATTTTTGGTGCGATACGGCGAGCTTTCGGACATGGCATTTGAACTGCTTTCGCTGACCGACTTTGAAATTGACGGATTTGAGGACTTTCTCCGCGAAGCGCAAAAGGAGAATTTCCCAAAGAGCATAAAGGAGCTTGCCGTGAATGGCGGCGACCTTATTTCTGCGGGCTTTGAGTCGGGACAGGAAATCGGCGACTTGCTGGAAGAACTGTTCGATGCCACTCTCCGCGACCCTTCTCTCAACGTAAGAGAAAAATTGCTTGAAATGGCAAAACCATACAAAGAGTTTATTTAAACTCCATATTTTAAAAGTTTTTGGGGTTTGGGGCTTTTTTCAAAAAGCCCTAAGAAAAATACTATGCAAAGAATCAAAGAAACAAAAGGAAGAATAATCGGTGTGGATTTCGGCGAGGTGCGCACGGGTGTTGCCGTGTCGTACGTCAGCCGTTTTCTGGCTTCCGGAATCGGATACATAAAGGTTGGCGGACTATAAAAGACCGCCGCCAAAATAGCCGAGATAGCTGCCGAGCAGCAATCGGGCGCTGTTGTTGTGGGGTGTCCTGTGAACATGGACGGCTCGCAAGGGCCGAGAGCCGAGCGGTGCCGTTTCTTTGACGAAAAGGTAGAAGAGCTGACGGGTCTTCACGTTGCCATGATGGACGAGCGAATGAGCACTAT
>JAZODH010000024.1:0-4242 GCA_045596925.1 Eubacteriales bacterium | reverse complement strand
ATATCCTGAGAACTCTTAAGACCGATACCGTAGATGTAGGTAAGCGCGATTTCCACACGCTTGTTATTGGGAATATCAACACCAGCTATACGAGCCATTTCGATATATACTCCTTTGTTAGTTTAATGTCTTCAAATTTGCCCGAGTCCAAAATCAGCCCTGACGCTGCTTGTGCTTCGGATTCTCGCAAATCACCATGATTTTACCGTGTCTTTTGATGATTTTGCACTTTTCGCAAATTTTTTTGACGGAAGGCTTAACTTTCATTTTTAATACCTTTCCTTTCAGAAATATTACTTCTTTCTCCAGGTGATTCGACCCTTAGAGATATCATAAGGCGATACCTCCACGGTGACGGTGTCACCCACGAGAATCTTAATATAATTCATACGAAGCTTGCCGGATATGGTCGCGGTAACAATGTGACCGTTCGGAAGCTTTACCTTGAAGACGGTGTTAGGAAGTGCTTCCAGAACCACGCAATCCTCAAATTCAATCAAATCGTTCTTTGCCAAGACGATTTCCTCCTTGTTTTAAACCGTTAATAGTAGTTAATCTACATCGGTAAGCAAAATCGGATCTCCATCTGTGACGGCGATAGTGTTCTCATAATGGGCGGAAAGTTTTCCGTCCAGAGTCACAACCGTCCATCCGTCACTCCGTACCTTTACTTCCTCAGTACCTGCGTTTACCATAGGCTCTATTGCAAGCGTCATGCCCGAATAAAGTCTGGCGCCCCTGCCTGCTCTGCCGAAATTGGGTATTTCGGGATCCTCGTGAAGCTCCCTGCCAACACCGTGGCCGGTATAGCTCCTGACAACAGAGAAGCCATTTGAAATGACGAAATTTTCCACCGCTGAACCAATGTCCCCGATGCGACAGCCCGCACGTGCGAACTTCATCGCCTCATAGAAGCTTTTTTCAGTGACCGAAATCAGCCTCAGAGCCTCATCGCTTACCTTGCCGACAGGAAAAGTTCTTGCACTGTCGCCATTATAGCCGCGGAAGCGAGCTCCGACATCAACCTTTACGATATCTCCCTCGCAAAGCACACGCTTTGCAGACGGAATTCCGTGTATGACCTCATCGTTTATCGAGATACACGCGCTTCCGGGGAAGCCGCCGTATCCGAGGAATGCTGGGGTTGCGCCGCATTTTTCAATAAAGCGGCGAATTTTTACGTCTATCTCTGCAGTCGTAATGCCAGGTCGAATTGCATCTCTGGCAACTAAAAGTGCCTCAGCAGTAATTCGTCCTGCACGACTCATGAGAGCAAGCTGTTCGGAATTTTTTACAATAATCATGTCAAATTCCTAAAGCCTCAAAGGTACGACTGGTAGTTTCCTCAACCGCATCCGCGCCGTATACCGCCACGAGATTGCCCTTCTCTCTGTAGAAATCCTTCAGAGGCTCGGTGGTTGAGTGATAAACCTCAAGGCGCGAGCGAACGACGGCGGGGTCGTCATCTGCACGAATGGTCAGCTTGGTGTCGCACACCTCGCACACCTCTCCCTTCGCGGAAGGAAGCGATACGACGTGGTAGCTTTTACCGCAAGCCGGACATACGCGTCTGCCCGACATTCTCTCAACTATGATTTCATCAGAAACCTCAAGAGAGATTACCTTGTCGAGCTTGACACCCATTTCGTCAAGCGCTTTTGCCTGTGGGACGGAGCGAGGGAATCCGTCAAGGATATATCCCTTGTCGCAGTCCGACTGTGCAAGGCGCTCTTTTACTATTCCGATAACGACGTCATCGGGTACGAGCGCGCCCTGCTCAATAAATTTTTTGGCTTCAAGTCCCATTTTAGTGCCTTCCTTGAGGGCAGAGCGGATTATAGCACCGGTAGAAATGGTAGGAATACCAAGTCTTTCCGACACCTTATCCGCCTGCGTACCCTTGCCGGCACCGGGAGCACCAAGAAAAATTATTTTCATTGTGTTACCTCGGTGGGAATCCTTTTTAGTTAAGGAAGCCCTTATAATTACGCATAGTAAGCTGTGCCTCGAGCTCTCTGAAGGTCTCGATAGCAACGCCGACTACTATGAGAAGCGTAGTACCACCGAAGGTGAATACGCTTGCAAGGTAGGAAGCATTCTGATGAGCATAAGAGTGAATGGAATTTTCTGCAAGACCGAGTGCGGTGTTGTAGTCAAGACCCCAGCTCATATACTGATCAACGTATGCGTCAAGGTTATATGCGCCCTCATAAATCCACTCAAGAAGAGGTCTGAATGCATGAGGACCAAGGATAAGGGGAAGAACTGCGATTACACCAAGGAAAAGTGCACCTGCAAGAGTAATCTTGTTGAGGATCTTTCTGATGAAATCAGCAGTAGGTCTGCCCTGTCTGATACCAGTGATGGCACCGCCCTGCTTCTTAAGATTGTTTGCAACCTCGATAGGATCAAAGCTGATCTGAGTATAGAAGTATGCAAATCCAATTATAAGAAGGAAGAGCATGATGGGATAAATCGCACCCTCGGAGCCGATTATATCAGCAAACTTCGCCCAGCCGGGAGTCTTGGAATCGGAAACGATGCCTGCACTCTCAAGAATCTGGAAGATAGTAGGAACGAAGGATACGATAGAGGAAGCAAAGATGATGGGCATAACGCCGGTCATGTTGAGCTTAATGGGAAGATTAGAGCTCTGACCGCCGTACATTTTACGGCCGACAACCTTCTTTGCATACTGCACGGGAATTCTTCTCTCAGAGCCGGTCACGAATATAACGAAAGCAATGAGACCAAGAAGAAGTGCAATAAGAGCTACTGCAAATACAGTAGATACAAGAGCGTACATCCACGCCTTGTTGGGATAACCGTAGGTGTTAACCACGAGAACTGCGAGATTGTATACGAAGGAAGGAACAGCTGATACGATATTCGCAAAGAGTATCATAGAAATACCGTTGCCGATTCCGCGCTCGTTGATTCTCTCAGCAAGCCACATAACGAGAGATGCACCTGCAGTGTAGCAAACTACGATTACAATACCGTAGAGCCAAGCAAGATCACCCTCGAAAGCTCTGTGAGTAAGGAAGGTATCAATACCTGCCGCCTCGTTGCCGTTTCTGAGAAGGAAGTAATATCCAATCGCAGTCACGATAGCGAGAACTACGGTCACAATTCGAGTGATGAAATTCATCTTCTTTTTATCGTTCTTTGCCATTTCACCAAGGCTGGGGAATACTACAGCAAGAAGCTGAATTATAATCGAAGCGTTGATGTAAGGCTGAACGCCGAGTGCAAACAGAGTCATGGTACCGAGAGCACCGCCCGAAAGAACGTTCATGTACTCAAGAATAGTACCGCTGAGAGAGCTTGCAAAATCGTTTGCTTCAACGAAAGGAACGGGAATAACCGTACCTACGCGATAAAGCAAAAGGATAAAAAGAGTGAAGAGTATTTTAGATCTTATATCTTTGGTATTCCAAGCGTTCTTTAAAGTCTGAAGCATTATACCACCTCAGTCTTTCCACCTACTGCCTCAATCTTCTCTTTAGCAGAAGCGGAGAAGACTGCAGCCTTAACAGTGAGTTTTTTGGTGAGTTCGCCTTCGCCAAGGATCTTAACGCCGTCCTTTACGGAGTCAATGATACCCTTTGCAAGAAGAGCAGCACTGTCTACAACCTCGCCGTCGTTAAACTTTTCGTTCAAATAGCAGATATTAACTACCGCATACTGCTTGCCAAAGCGAGAGTTATTGAAACCTCTCTTGGGGAGCTTTCTGTAAAGCGGAAGCTGACCGCCCTCAAATCCGGGTCTTACACCGCCGCCGGAGCGAGCGTTCTGACCCTTGTGGCCCTTACCGGCCGTTTTTCCGTTGCCGGAACCTGCGCCTCTACCCTTGCGGAAGCCTGCCTTTACGGAGCCCTCTGCGGGTGAAAGTTCATGGAGCTTCATTCGTTTGTCCTCCTTTCAAATTCCGATTAAACGGTCTCAACCTTAACAAGGTGAGAAATAACTTTTATTTTGCCCTGAAGGCAAGCATTGTTCGCCTGAACAGTGGAGTCACCGGGTCTCTTAAGACCAAGAGACTGTGCAGTAGCGATCTGAGCCTTCTTACAAGCGATGAGGCTCTTAACAAGAGTAACCTTTACGTTTTCCATTACCGTTACCCCCTTAAGCCTTTACGTCTTCAACGTTAAGTCCGCGAAGCTCTGCGATTTCCTCAGCAGTCTTGAGAGCCTTAAGACCCTCGAAGGTTGCCTTTACAACGTTAGTGGGGTTGTTGGA
>JAZODH010000023.1:0-50609 GCA_045596925.1 Eubacteriales bacterium | reverse complement strand
GTCTTTGTTACTCCATCGTATGTGATCTGGAGGCAGTCAACGATGTGCTTTGTGATCGTCTCAAATCTTTCAGCGTATTTATCTTCATCGTTGTACTGGATATCTTGGCGAGCTTCGTAGAAGGTGTTAGCTATCACGTTGAGAGCATCCCAGTTGAATACGTGAATGTTAAGCTTTGTCTCCTTGGAGTTGTCACCGAAGACATACCATCTTGCGGTGTCAGTCCGCTGACCTGTTGTAGCCATAGAGTACGTGCTGATAGCCTTGAAGGTCTCGGGCATATAAACTTCGTCGATGTTATCAAGGTTGTTGAAGTAACCCTTGCAGATCATAGAGATCTTTGTCTGAGAAAGATCCATTACACCGGCTGCGGGCATATCAAAGCCTACCGTCCAAACTCTTGTAAGAGCCTTTGCACCGCCAAAGCCGTATTGCTGACCGTTTGCCAGCTTATCCTTTGTGGGAAGAAGAATATTCACAACAGATGCAGCATTCTGAGCGATACCATAATCGCTTACCTTTGCAAAACCGGTAAGGTCAGCAAGAGAGTCTACCTTGTACTCATCGAGATAAGACTTGTCTTCGGTTACGTAAATAACGTTCTTGAGGTTTGTACAGCCTGCAAGGAGGTACGTACCGGAGGTCATACCCTCGGGGTAAACGACTGTTTCAACAGAAGCGGTTGCAAGGCTCTGATCGCCGAACTTATCTACGCCGTAGTCAACTACGATAGTTTTGATCTTTGCCGAGTTTGCGTCGGTAAGGATAGGAGAGTAGATAGTAGCTGTCTTGAGCAGACCGTTAGCTGTGGGATCCGTTGTTACCTGGCTTACATCCGTAACTCTGAAGTACTTCTCGGAGTAAGGAGCGCTTGCACCATAGCCGTCGTTGAGCTTGGGAAGAGTAGCCTCGCCGTCAAACTCGGGATCAGCACGGTAAACTACAACAAGATCATTACCATCCCTCAGGATAGACCAACGAATACCCGTTGTAGCTGTTTCCTCAACGGTTACACCGCGGGAATTCCAAACTGTTTCATATTTGTCGGTTTTTGAATTATATTGCTTATACATATTCCAAGCACGGAGAGGCAGATCAACGTATGTGAACTTGCCCTCTGCATCGTACTCGTAGCCCTGAGTAAGGTTAAGAAGTGTGCTGGGACTCTTATCCTCAGCATCTGTAACAGAGAATGCACCCTTCTGAAGGATATCCCAAAGCTCAACGGCCTTTTCCTCACCATCTCTTGCAGTTACCTTGAAGTTCTGAGAGTTAACTATACCGTTTGCAAATGCGAATACGGTTGCATCGTAGAGAGAGTGTGCAGATTTTCCGGTTACTCTCTCGGAAATGTATGTTGTGTAGGTGTACTTTGTCTCTGTTCCGTTTGACCATGCAGCGTAAGCGTAGGTGTAAACAGCGGAATCGTAGTTAAGCTCGCCAATACCCGTAATAGCTGCAGCGAAAGTCTTGTCGCCGTTGGCATCAACCTTTACGTAAGGACCGCTTGCAGCGGAAACCATCTTGATCTTCTTCTGCTCTTCTTCATCGAGACCGTCTGCAATAGCCGCGCGAAGAGCATCGATAGAGCCATAAGTATTGAAGGTGTTCTCGGAGAAGATCACCATACCGTAGTCAGCAAGGTCGTAGCCTTCCTTGGTCTTAACTTCATCTACCTTTGCCTTGAGCAGTGTGAACTCTGCGCGGAGAGCGGGACCCTTATTGAGTGCCTTTGTATCATCTATACGGATAGAATAACCGTCTGCTGTGATAGCGCCCTCAGTTGCGGAGGCGTTAACAACTGTGATGTTGCTGACAGAAGCAAAGAGAGCCTTTGCTCTTGCTTCGTCCACAGCGGAGTAAACTTTAACGGTGATCTCCTGCTTTGTATTGGCAAATGCGGTGGAAGCAATCGTTGCACCCTCCGCAACACCACCCTTGAGGTCAATAGTGGTAAGAGCGGTACAAGTATTAAACGCACTTGCTCTAATAGCTGTAAGAGGAGCCGTTAACGTAATCTCCTTGAGTGACTTGCAATTTTGAAAATCAGAATTTGAAATATGACCGGCATAGTCGTTACCCTTAGTAATCGTGCACGTGCCCTTGTAATTTGGGAACTCTTTGTCCATGGCCTCTTCCAAATTTTTATTCGCTATCATTGTATCAAACCAAATAACCTTCTCCACTCCACTGTCATTAAACAAGTGAGAGAAAGCGTATTCCGTGTCTTTTCCATCATTGGTATGAGGGGTAAATGATGTAAATCCGGAAAGGTCGACATATCCCCATCTGACCGTTTCGGGATCATAGTATCCCGACTCATCAGTATAGGTTACGTGATCAAAGGTTTTGAGCGAGGCGTCGTTGATAAACAGACCGCGAGAAACATTCGTAAGATTGAGCTTGTCAACACCACTGTCTATAAGGACGGTCTTGACCTCAATAAGCTTGGTTACAAGTCCTGCTGTTCCAAATGTTGTGGCGGGTGTACCTTCTCCGATCGCACGACGAAATTCAATGTTGTCAAATACGTAGCCGTTTTTTGACAACATGTCCCAAACCCACGCCATGGTGAAATAAGCGCCGGGTTCCTTGCAGTTTTTAAGAGCTTTATAGGTGCTGAGATTTTTGTATGCATATTCAACCAACAGGTCCTGATGCGCCTGATCGGTTACGTCTTCATCATCTGCATAACCGAGTGTTTCCTTGTACGCAATGTAAGCAGTATAGCCCGCCTTGCTTACAGTAACATTCTCCCAGAGATTTTTTGCGGTTTTGTTATTGATGTATCTGGTCCAAATAGGATATGCATTGCCGTTACTAACGTACTTGCTGACATCATCGCTCTTGTCTCCTGCAAAGCCGGTCTTGAAAGCATTATTTGTGTCGTTGGTTATATCAACGATTGCACAGGCAAAGCCATAAAACTTCTGCTTAGAACTATCGTTAGCATTTGCCAAACTGATAACGCCTTCTTCTCCGGAATTGCCGGTGAGATTGCCAACGATGATCCATACACCCTTACCCGATTCCTTATGCCAGTAGAAGCGTCCGTTTTCAAGGAACGTTACATTGGGAAAAGATGTTTCTGTAGCAGTATATGATTTCGCGGAATCTGCAATCATATACCAGCCACCTTCGGTATCAACGTCCTTGTAGCCGGAGGGCTTCCATTCTGGGTTCTCATTCGTAACGCCCTGAGGCAGGTCTGTCCCAATATCGAATGCAAAAGCGCAAACGGACATGACAGCAGCCACAGCCAGCGTCAGAACAAGGGAAAGAAGGATTTTTCTTGTTGTTCTCATGTTTTTCTCCTTTTTAAAATTGTTATTAAATTTATATCAGTGTGTAAACTTTATACAAAAAAATTGTACTCCGGCACCGAAGATTTGTCAATATGTGAAAAAAATATTTACAAATTGTTCACAATGTTCTCCGCCTTTTCCCAACATTTCCTCAAAAAACCTTAAATGCCAAGCCAAAAAGAGCCCCCCGAGCGACTGTTTAAATCCGCCGGGGGGCTTGTTTCATTCTTTCTTTGTCAATATAAAATCCTTTGCGTCAAATCGGGTCATCAGGTTTTCACCGGATATTATCCTGAAGGAAACAGACTGACCTCTTACGCAATCCTCGTCGACGTCAATGTCAAAGGTATAGCTCTGCCAATCGGCAGTGACCTCAAAGGATTCGTTATAACCGTTTGAATACTGCCAATCGTCATAGGAAACGCCGAAGCGAAGGCTTCCCGTCTCTACTCCGCGGCAGGCACAGCTGATACTGTACTTACCTGCTCCGTACATCTTCACTTCATCAGTTATAAAGCGGTTCATACCCGCGTCTCGGTTTCTGATCCGCTGGCAGGAGTAATAAACCTCGCCGTTCTCGTCGCGTTCGGTCACAAGGTCTACCATATAGCAGACCTGCTCGCCCCAGTGGCTTACCTCGCCGCTGTCCTGGGCAAACAGATTCTCGCCGTTATACGAAGGAACGATCTCAAAATAGTCTCTTCTCTTCTCGGCGGAGACAGCCGCGCCCGACTCAACAAGTGCGTCGAGAGTGGTGTACTTTATGCCGTCGATCTCGGTGGTCTTGACGCTACAGGTCTTATTCATCGCCGCCAGGATCTCATCGACGCTGATATAAAGAACGTCGTCCCGCCACAGAGGATCGTGCTCGAAGGTGACCTGTCTCTTGCCGACGAAAATTCTGTTGGGAGCAACGTAATTCACCGTGATCTCGTTACGCTTGACGGGAGTATATGCGCCATCGCAGGTAATATTTACCTTAGTCTTGGGATTCTTTTCGAAAATGCACTTGCTTTCCTCAAGCTCGGTCACGGGATGACCGTCAATGTAAACATTATGGAAATCAACTCTGTAATTCTCGGTAAACAGCTTATTATCCCAGTTTATCATTCGCAGAACGGTGGGTGCTTTGATATACTTATGAGGTGCACCGTTACCCGAGAAGCTGCCCGTTGAAATATTCTCCAAAACAACGTGCTTATCGTCAATGACACCCATATTACCTATCTGCAGGAAATATCTGGCATAGGTACAGTCAACGGTATCCATGTTCTTTATCTTCCATCTGACCACGCGGTCAACAGGCTCGCGGCCGTTATAGATATTGTTGATGATACCGTCATTTGAACGGAAAATGTGGATATCCTCAAGAAGCGCGTCCTTTACGGTCACCTGGGGGAAGACGGCCGTGCAGGTATTGCCGATGGTGATATCCTTATAGTGGGTATTGGTTGCGCTGAAGACCATTGCGTTATCCGCAACGTAGAGAAAGCAATGCTCAACACGGGCACCCGAGCCGCAGTAGACCGAAACGCCATCGGTGGTCATCATGGTGGAAAGTGCTTTTGCGTTCTTTAAGACTACGTTGTCGGCTGTGATGGTATAGTTGAAGCAACGAGCGTCGATCAAGGTGATACCGTCCACCTGACAGTTTGCACCTGCGATTGTAAAGAGCTTATGACCGCTGCCCTCCGTGCCGCCCGAAATTATGCTCAGGCGGTAAATGTTCTCATAAGGGTCGACTACCGCCGCGCCGCGACCCCAGACCTTACAGTTGTTACCCTTGATAAGCACGCGCGCATTAAGCACCGAACCGGGAGTAAGATAAATGTTCTTATTATCCTCCTCCACGTGGTAAATACCGTCCTCGGGGGAAAGCACGCCGTCGATCACGATAGTGTTGGGATCGGCGGGATCGGGGATGTGCAGAGGATTCATGATCTCATCGGCGAAGATCGAAATGATGGTGTTATCATCGTCATCGAGACGAACGCAGAAGTAATCGGGACGATCAAGGTAGACCGAGATGACACCGTCGCGGAAATCCGAGCGGAAGTTCTTTGCCGACGGGATCACCATATAGCGACGGAAGTTTTTCTTTACTCTGATGTCCACGCGCACGCCGCTGCCGTCAAATGCGAACATGGCAAAACGGCGGTTTGTGTCGCCGCCTACCGATCTGCCGTAGACAACAAATTCCATTGTGTGGTTATAAACAGCCGGCTTGCCCGACTGTTCTCCCTGGTGTACCGTTACCTCATAGTCAAAATCCCGTCTCACCATTGAGGGGAGTTCTCTGTAAATTTCAAGCATAGTTATTTTCCTTTCAGAGCTTGATAAGCTCGATGTCACAAATATCGAATGTGGGCATAAGCTCATCGCCCGAGCAGAAAGAGAAGGTAACGGAGTTTGCATCAAGGACATCTCGTGTCGCCTCAAGATCAAAGCTGTGAGCACTCCATTCCTCGTCCACGTCAAAGTAGCGTCTGTCCATGTTCTGATATTTCCAATTTTCGTGTTCAAATCCTACGCGGAGCTGACCCTTCCGGCAAGCTCTTGCCTTAAACGACAGGCGGTAGGTTCCCTCTCCGTATTCCTTGATCTCTCGTGTGATCATACGAGCAAAGCCTGCCCATTTGGAGCGCAGATTCGTCGCCTGATAATAGAGCTTATCGCCCTCGTAAAGTGTGACCAGGTCCACCATCCAGTTGGAGGTCTCGTAGAAGTGGCTGATCTCGCCACGGTCGGCCAGAAGCAGATTCTTGCCATCGCAAACAGGGGTAATAACGCAGGATTTTACATCGCGCACAACGCTCTTTGCAAGTCCGCAGTCAACAAGCGAAGAAATCTTTACGTATTCAACACCGTCGATAGTCTTTATCTCGGGATCACCGGGGCGGTTGAGCTGTTCCATGATCTGCACAGCAGGTGCGTAGATCTCGTCCTCCTCCCAAATGGGCGCGTATTCAAAGAATATCTGCCTGCGTCCGATAAAGATCTTCTCGGGAGCTACGTATCTGAGACAAATGTCGGTTCTGTGAACGGGAGTAAAGCTTCCGTCGTTCTCAAAAACGATCTCGTTTGTAGGTGTGGGATTGCCGTATGTACGAACGCCGAGATCCTCCTCGCACATGCCAGCGTGGCCGTCAACGTACACGTTTTTCATGGTGACGTGGTAGTTTGAGGTATAAAGTCCGTCGTCCTTGTTATCAAAGTTGACAAGGTTTGATGCCCACAGGTAACGGGGGTTTGAGGAGCCGTTTGCAGAGCAAGTGGAAATATTCTCAAACGCAACGGTCTTGGGTATGGTTCCCATCTGTCTGCACTGGAAGAGCCAAGGTGTCGTGGGACAGTCAACGCTGTCAAGATTCTTTACCGAAAAGTTTGCCACGCGCTCCACCGTTGCGTTGCCGTTATAGCGGTGATTAAGGATTCCCTCGTTTGAACGGAACACGTGAATGTCCTCAGAGAAGGCACTCGGCACGTCGCCCTGCGGGAAAAGAACACAGCAGGTAGTGCCGATGGTAATATCCTTATGGTGAGTATTCTTTGCGCTGTATACCAAAGCGTTGTCGCCCACGTAGAGGAAGCAGTGCTCAATGAGCTGACCGTCGCCCGTATAGGTAGAAACGCCGTCGGTGGTCATCATGGAGGAGAGCGCCTTTGCGTTTCTGAGTACCATGTTATCACCGCAAACAACGTAGTTATAGCAACGGGAATCCACCGTGGTCATACCCTCGGCTGTACAGTTCGTGCCCATGATAGTGAAGATCTTTCTTCCCTTTCCTTCGGTTCCGCCTACTCTTACGTCCTTCTTGTAGATGTTGTTGAAGGGGTCGGCAACCACAGCACCGTAGCCGATAACCTTGACGTTATCACCCTTGATCAGTGCGCGGACGTTGAATACCGAGCCGGGGGTCATATAGATGGTCTTGTTGTCTGCCTCAAGGTCGTAAAGACCGTTCTCGGTCTCAAACCAGCCGTCGATCCAGATAACGTCGGGATCGTTTTTGTCGGGGATATTCGACGTATCCGCAATATCGTCTGCAAAGATCGAGAGAATAGTGTTTTCATCGTCGTCCATACGGATAAGGAAGTAATCCGGCTTGTCAAGGAACACGGAAATCACTCCGTCACGGAAACGGCTCTTGAAGTGCTTTGCCGAAGGCATTACGGCATATCTGTCAAAATCCGCCTTGACCTTGATATCAACGCGGACACCCGTACCGTCAAATGCAAACATTGCAAAGCGGCGGTTGTTGTCTCCTCCGCTGCCGCGGCCGTTGCAGGCTGATTCCTCCGTGTGGTTATACACGGGAATTTTTTCCGTTCTGTCACCCTGAGTGACCGTCACGTCGTATGTAAAATCACGTCTTATTCTGTCGGGAAGCTCTCTGTAGATCTGAAGCATTTTTGTTCTCCGTTCCGCCGCCATATCAGCGGCTTTTCTGATTCTCAATTGAATTTTCGTGCTGTTCTCACTTAATTTTCCTTTGCGGCATTTTCATGCCGTTTCCATAATTATACACTATCGGGTGCGGTATGTAAATAGAAATGGCAAACTTTTTTCCTTTAAACATAAGTTTTTCAAAGCAAAGGGGCAGTCCTGCGGACTGCCCCGAGCATATTTCAGGAAATTTTCGTGACGGTAATATTTCTTACGTCAAAAGCACTTGTGGTATCATCGTTTGTGGTGATCGAGAAGGAATAAGATTCGAAATCGTTCAGATTAAAATTCACATCCATTTCAACTCTCATAGTCTGCCAACCGCCGCTCATGCTTATGGGATATACCTTGCTCGAATTGTCGTCAGAGGTGTACAGTACGTGCCTTGCACGGGCAGCTCCGTTTCCTCTTATCTCAAACTCAAGAACATAGGTGCCGTTTCCGTACATCTTGACCTCGTCTGTCAGATCTCTTGACAGACCCGAGCCGTTCTTGGCGGCGTTGAAAAGATTGTATACCGTTTCACCGTCGGTAGTTTCCGCAGTCATATCCACCATGTAAGCAATAGCCTCAATGTAGTAAGGAATATCGCCGCTGTCGGGAAGGAGAAGATTTTCTCCGTTATAAACGGGAGTCAGAACAACGGAATTACCGACAATTTCGCCGTCCTCTGCCATTTTCGCGGAAACAAGCTCCTTTGTTTCCACGTACTTGACGCCGTTCTTATCCACAGTCTTGAGATCTCCCTTGACGCGCAAAAGCGTCTTGATCTCATCGGCAGGCAGATAGATCTTACCGCCCTCGGAAACAGCGGGATCGGACAGGAACACCTGAAGTGCGCCGATATAGACGTTCAGCGAGTTTTTATAGCTAACCTCAATATTTTTTCTGGTAACCACCTTGGTGTCATCATACTCAAGATTTATGACATTTTTGGGGCTCATGCCCTGCCCCGATTCCTTGACGTTGATATCATCGGTGGTCTTTATCAGCTGACCGCCGATATAGAGATTTTTGATATTGAGGGTATAGTTATCCGTGAATATCTTGCCCTCGGTGGTGTCGAAACGAATAAACGTACCGTCATGGGTGTTGTAATGAGATTCAACGCCTCTGGTGCCGCAGGAGGTGGCGTTGACGATATTGAACACCTTATCGAGTCTGCCCATGTTCTGTCCCTGGAAGAACCAAGGCAGGCAGGTGCAGTCGTCGGCATAGAGACCGATAATATCCACCGAATGTTCTTGCTCGTTGGGTGTTTCACTGCTTCCGTTATATCGGTTGTTTATAAGTCCCCCATCGGAACGGAAGACGTAAATATCTTCCATCTTACAGTTTTTCGTTCCGCCTTGAGGAAAGATGGCGGCACAGGTGGTTCCGATGGTGATATCCTTATACTGAACGTTATCGCCGCTGTAAACCGTACCGTTATCGCCAACGTACATAAAGCAACGCTCTGCCAGGCTTCCCGCACCCAGCTGAAGTCCGTCCGAGGTTATCATAACGGAAAGTGCTTTAGCGTTACGAACCACGCAGTTTTTCTTCACGTTAAAGTTGTAGCAATGGGCGTCAAGAAGCACGGGGCCGTCGAAAAGTCCGTACTGACCCACCATCTGCACAAATTTAACGCCCTTGGACTCGGTCTGACCCGCAGGGTTAAACTTATAGAAGTTCTCAAAGGGATCGACCATGGCACCGCGGCCGAGAACCTTACAGTACTCAGCATCAAGCCTTACTCTTGAGAACAGCAATGCACCCGGCTCGATATAAAGGATCTGTCCTTCCTTATCAAGAATGGTAAATCCGTCCTCAGGCTCAACAATGCCCGAGATCCAAGTGACATTGGAATCATCCTTTGAAGGAATATCAAGAGGATATTCGGGGTAATCGGCAAGAATGGAAAGCGCCGTGTTATTATCGTCGTCGAGACGAAGCACGATATACTCGGGCTTATCCAGATAGATCGAGATCACGCCGTTCATGAACTCGCTCTTGATCTCCTTTGCGGAAGGAATGACACAATAATTTTCAAAATCACAGCCAACCTTTACGTCAATTCTCACCTGCTCGCCCGAGAAAGCGAACAAGGAGAAACGACGCCAATTATCGCCGCCGATGTTATCGCGGGAATAGGAAACTCCGGGCTGGCAATGGTTATATACGGGAAGCGTTGCCGTTTTATCGCCCTGCGTTACCGAGACGCTGTACATATAGTCCCGGCGGATGCGCTCGGGAAATTCGGGGTATATGGTCAGATTTTTCTGCGTATAAAATTCTTCCTTTGAAAAGTTCTTATCCATTTTCAAGACCCCGTCTTTAAAGGAAAATTTTCCCTTATTTGATGAAAAATACTCGGAAACATATGAACAAACGTTGCTCACGTCATACTCGTTTCTGCCGACGATATACAGAATGTCGTTCTGAGCGCTTACACCCCAATTCCCCTTTGGAATCGTGTTGACCTTAATATCGGAATCGGCGGTAAGCACCACGTTCGCCTTTGACTCCTCGTCGCAGATAGACGCAGGAACACCCAGTGTCTCAAAGGAGGAAATAATGGTCTCCGAGCAGTTTTCAAGCTCGAGACCCACAAATATCTTGATCTCGTCGTAGGACTTTCCGCCAATCTTAACGCTGTTGTCCACCTTATATTCAAAATCGGATGCACAAAGAACCCCCGAAGGAGAAAGCAGATTTTCTTTAAAGAATTTCAGCGCCGCGATAGTCGCCTCGTCGCTGCCGCCTGCGATCAAAAAGCCCTTTTCGGTGTGCTTAATTATGTACTCGGCTTGATTCAATCCGTCCACACCGCCGCGTTTGGTCTTACCTATGACGATCTCAAGGTCTCCTCTGCCAGAAAAGTCGGTCTTCAGGTCGGGCAGAAATCCGCATTGCTTCTGGATAGCCATACGAAGGTCCACGGCCGCATCCTTTATTTCCTTCGAAGAAGAATCCGAGCGGATCATGATGTAATCCTTCAGGTCTATGGCCTGCGATTCGTCAACCGTTTCAAAGGAGGGCTGAGCGTCATCATTGTTTTTCCCCTTATCCTTGTCGGAGGAACAGGAGCACAGCAACATCGACGCCATCATCAATGCAAGCATCAAAAAAACAAGCTTTTTCTTCATGTCATGTTTTCCTTTCAAAAATCATTGTCATAATTATACACTGTTTCGCAGTTTTTGTAAAGAGTTTTTCATCAAAACGCATAAAAAAAGAGCCTTAGGATAAACTAACGAAAAAGCCGCTTACAGCGGCGGAACGGAGATAAAAATGGCAGAAGAAAAGGACAAAACGACAGACTCGGAGCAGAGGCTTGAAGAGATAGAAAAAACAGGTAGCGTGCTGACCAAAAACCCCGACGGAAATCTGCACTGTCTGAGCATAATCGGGCAGATCGAGGGACATTACATTCTGGGTGAAGGGCAAAAAGCAACGAAGTACGAGCACGTGATACCTCTTTTAATGGCGATCGAGGAAAGCACCGAGATCGAAGGACTTTTGGTGGTACTGAACACCATGGGCGGGGACGTTGAAGCGGGGCTTGCCATTGCGGAAATGATAGCTTCCATGTCAAAACCCACAGTTTCGTTGGTGCTTGGCGGCGGTCATTCCATCGGGGTTCCACTGGCCGTGGCGGCAAAGAAATCCTTTATCGTGCCTTCGGCAACCATGACTATACACCCCGTCCGCATTACGGGACTGGTAGTGGGCGTTCCCCAGACGTTCAAATATTTTCAGTCGATGCAGGAAAGGATCATCAAATTTATCGTCAGTCACTCAAAGGCGGACGGTGCCAAAATTCAGGAGCTTATGATGCGCCCCGACGAGCTTGCCACCGACGTGGGGTCTATCGTTAACGGAGAAGAAGCTGTCCGATACGGGCTTATCGACGGCGTGGGCGGACTCAGCGACGCGATTGCGGCATTGAGAGAAATGATAAAGGAAAGCAAGGGAAAATAAAATCAATCTATTAAACGGACTATCAAAATATGGTTTTTCTTTTGTCAATAGGCATTCTCGATGATCCGAATTGACACAAGATAATTCTGTAGGGCGGGGGCTTGCTCCCGCCCTACAAACAATTATGTGCTCGCAAACATTTTTCGTGCAAAAAAGGCAGACCCCTCGGTCTGCCTTTTATGTATCAGATTAGTGTGTGATACAAAGATCTATGTCCTTATCGAAGATGTGGATTCTTGCAGCGTCGATAGCAACCTTGATCTCGTCGCCTGCGCGAGAGGGAGATCTGGGAGATACGCGAGCTACCATTCTGGACTCACCTACATTGAGGTACATAAGGATCTCGGATCCCATAAGCTCGGTTACGTCTACAACCGCGTCAACAACGGAATCTGCAAACGTCTCAAGGTGAACGGGCTCGTCGTGAATAGCCTCGGGACGGATACCGATAACAACTTCCTTACCGATATATTCCTTAGCTGTATCGGAAGCGGTCTTCTCTGCGGGAAGCTTGATGTCGCCGCCCTCGAATACGAAGTGAACTGCATCACCCTTCTGCTCAAGAGTACCGTTTACGAAGTTCATCTGAGGCGTTCCGATAAAGCCTGCTACGAAGATGTTGCAGGGCTTATCGTAAAGTGTCTGAGGAGCGTCAACCTGCTGGATAACGCCGTCCTTCATAACAACGATACGGCTCGCCATGGTCATAGCCTCGACCTGGTCGTGGGTTACGTAGATGAACGTTGTTTCAACGCTCTTGTGAAGCTTTGTAAGCTCTGTTCTCATGGCTGCACGAAGTTTAGCATCGAGGTTGGACAGAGGCTCGTCAAGAAGGAATACCTTAGGATAACGAACGATAGCACGCCCCAGAGCAACACGCTGCTTCTGACCACCGGACATAGCCTTGGGCTTTCTGTCAAGCAGGTGAGCGATATCAAGGATACGAGCTGCTTCTTCAACACGTCTCTTGATCTCTTCCTTGGGCGTCTTGCGGAGCTTAAGTCCGAACGCCATGTTCTCAAATACCGTCATATGAGGATAAAGCGCGTAGTTCTGGAACACCATCGCGATATCTCTATCCTTGGGAGCAACGTCGTTTACCAGTCTGTCGCCGATGAAAAGCTCACCCTCGGTGATCTCCTCAAGACCTGCGATCATACGGAGAGTCGTGGACTTACCGCATCCGGAAGGTCCAACGAAAACGATGAACTCCTTATCCTTGATCTCAAGGTTGAAGTCGGAAACAGCGGTTACACCGCCGGGATACTTCTTATAAATATGCTTAAGGGAAAGGCTTGCCATTGATAATCCTCCTTGGCTGAACGGTCACAGACCGCTCGATAGTACTTTGTTTACGCATTACATTTTACCACAAAACCACAGAAAATGAAAGTGGTTATTTGCCTAAACTTTGGTAAGTTACTTTGTGCAAATTGCACAAAGCGGTCGAAACATGAGGACAAACGTCAAAATTTGCTTTACGCTTTCTTAACATTCTTCATGGTAAGGCTGATGCGCTTTTTTGCCACGTCGACCTTCAACACCTTTACGTTTACGATATCGCCGACCGAGAGCACCTCGGAGGGGTGCTTTATGTAGCGGTCACATATCTCGGAAATGTGTACCAGACCGTCCTGGTGGACGCCGATATCAATGAATGCGCCGAAGTCGATAACGTTGCGGACCGTTCCCACCAGCTCCATATCGGGCTTAAGATCGGACAGATCCATAATGTCGTCGCGGAGAATGGGCGCGGGAGTCGAATCGCGCAGATCACGGCCGGGCTTTTCAAGCTCGCCGATAATATCCATGAGCGTCGGCTCACCCACTTCAAGCTCGTCGCAAAGCCTCTTTATTCCGTATTCCTTTGCCTTTGCGCGAAGCTCGTCCAGCTTGCTCTCTGCAACGTCTGCGGCGGTATATCCGAACTTTTCGAGCAGAGCCTTTGCGGCATCGTAGGATTCGGGGTGAACGCCCGTGCGGTCAAGCACCTGCTTCGATGTAGGCACTCGCAAGAATCCCGCGCACTGCTGGTAAGCCTTGGCACCGATCTTGGGCACCTTGAGAACCTGGGAACGTGAAGTAAATTCACCATTTTCCTCGCGGTAATGAACTATGTTCTTCGCCGTGGTGGCGTTAATGCCCGCAATATAAGAAAGGAGAGAATGGGACGCGGTGTTAAGGTCAACGCCCACGCTGTTTACGCAGTCCTCAACCACGCCGCCAAGGGCTGTATCAAGGCGTGCGGGCTTCATATCGTGCTGGTACTGCCCTACTCCGATAGCCTTGGGATCTATCTTTACCAGCTCTGCCAGAGGATCCTGGAGACGGCGTGCAATAGACACTGCCGAGCGCTGTGTAACGTCGAAATCCGGGAACTCGTCAGCGCCAAGCTTGGACGCAGAATAAACAGACGCGCCCGCCTCGCTGACCATGGCGTACTTCACGCTTCCGTCAAGCTCTTTAAGCGTATTTGCAATGAATATCTCGCTTTCTTTCGATGCAGTTCCGTTTCCGATGGCAACGATGTCGATACCGTATTTTTTGATAAGTGCAAGAACCTTTTTCTTACTTTCCTCAATGCGTTCCTGGGGCTTTGTGGGGTAGATCACCGCCGTGTCAAGCACCTTGCCGGTCTTGTCGACCACCGCAAGCTTACAGCCTGTACGATAGCCGGGGTCGTAGCCAAGGACGGTCTTGCCCTTAAGTGGCGCCTGCATCAGCAGATTCTTGAGGTTGACCTCGAAGTTCACGATCGCCTTTTCCGACGCACCGTCAAACATATCCGAGCGGATCTCGCGCTCAACGGAAGGCTCGATGAGGCGATCGTAGCCGTCCACCATAGCGGCGGTCAGATATTTTTCCGCGGGCGAGGTGGGATTATGTATCACGCAGTCGTAAAGGTAGTTGAGAATCATATCCTTGGGCGCATCCAGTTTGACCTTCAGGATCTCCTCCTTTTCACCGCGATTGATAGCCAAGATCCTGTGCGCGGGGATCGCCTTTACAGGCTCGCTGTACTCATAATACTGTGAGTAAACCGTGTCCTCCTCGGTTGCCGCCTTTGAGGAAAGCACGCCGTGACGGAAGGTAAGACTGCGGATATTTTTTCTGTACTCGGCGTTGTCCGAGATATCCTCTGCGATGATGTCGCAAGCTCCCGCAAGAGCTTCCTTTGCGCTTGTAATTCCCTTTTCCGCGTCTATGTACGCCTCAGCCTCTTCCTCGATGGTGGGTGAATAAGATTTACGTTCTTCCAGAATAAGCTGTGCAAGAGGTTCAAGTCCTTTTTCACGGGCAACGGACGCTCTCGTCTTTCTGTGGGGACGGTAAGGACGGTAGATGTCGTCCACCTCGGTGAGGGTCTGAGCGGCGTCGATGGCGGCAATAAGCTCCTCGGTCAGCTTGCCCTGACCGTCAATGAGGTTCTTTACCTCCTCCTTGCGCTTTTCGATGTTTCTCAGGTAATTGAGCTTTTCCTCAAGATCGCGAAGCACCGTATCGTCAAGGCTTCCCGTGATCTCCTTACGGTATCGGGCAATAAAGGGTATTGTGTTTCCCTCGTCGATCAGTGCAACCGTCTTTGTCACCTGCTCCTCACGCAGTCCAAGCTCTTTTGCAAGGGTAAGAATAATGTCCATTTTTGTATCTCCTAATCAGATTTCGTTCTTTCCGTGTTCTTCCAGCGCCTTTATCTCGTCTTCGGTAAGATAGCGCCAATCTCCCCTTTCGGGAACACCCTCCAAGGTCAGAGGTCCGAAGGTTATACGTTCAAGGTAGGTGATCTTGTTGTTCACGCTCTCAAACATTCGCTTTATCTGGTGGTACTTTCCTTCAACAAGGGTGATAGTACCCGATTTTCTGTCATCGTCAAGCTCTATCACCGAGGGCTTGGTTTCGTAGCCGTCGTCCAGGATCGTGCCTTCCTCCAGGGTGCGTTTTTCTTTGTCCGTCAAAGGGAATTTCGACTCGTAACGGTATTTTTTTGCCACGTGATTGCGCGGTGAAAGCAGACGGTGGGCAAGGTCGCCGTTATCGGTGACAAGAACAAGTCCCAAGGTATGCTTATCAAGTCTTCCGCAGGGAAAAAGCTCGAATTTGCGAAACTCCGTGGGAAGAAGATCCAACACCGTTCTGTCCCGACCGTCCTCGGTGGCGCTGACCACTCCGTCGGGCTTGTTGAGCAGGATATATCTGAATTTTTCATATGTAACCTGCTTGCCGTTAAAGCAGACGACGTCCTTTTCGGGGTCGATATGCTTTGATACGTCACGGCAAAGGACGGAATTGACGGTAATCAGCCCGCCACGCGCCGCCTTTGCCGCTTCGCTTCGGCTGGCTATTCCCATATTCGAAAGAAATTTATCCAGCCTCATACCACCCGTCCTTTTACCTAAAATTTTTATATTCCCTCAAGGAACACAAGGAAGATTGCTCCGCAGGCGACCAGCCCCGAGGCAAATCCCACAGTAAATTCTTTTATGATCCTTTTCTTCATTTCGATTGACGGAATGCACCTATAGTTTGCGCTCCGCGCTGCTTTTATATTTTATCACATTCTTCCCTTTTTGTAAATAAATATTTAAAAAAACCCTTGAAAAAACCGGGCATTTGTGATACCATGACATCGGAAAACGGCAAAACAGGAGGCAATTATGGATTTTGCATTTAATTATCACAAATCCCTCGCCGCTCTGCATGTAGGCTGCATGGCACCGAGGGCTTATTACATCCCTTATGTAAGCGAAAAATCTGCGCTCCGCGATATCCGCTCCGAGTCCGAGAATTTTATGACTCTCTGCGGCGACTGGGATTTTAAATTCTATGAAAACGCAAGTCAGCTTGACGATTTTATGGCCGACGGCTTCACCTGCGACGGCTTTGACAAGATGACCGTTCCCATGAGCTGGCAGACCAAGTGGAGAAACGGCTACGACACACCCAACTACATGAACATCAACTATCCCTTCCCCGTAAATCCGCCTCACCTCCCCGAAAACAACCCCTGCGCCCTTTACAGCAGGAATTTCACGGTGGACGCAGACACGCTGGCAAAGAAGTCGGTGTTTATCAACTTTGAGGGTGTTGACTCCTGCTTCTATCTGTTTGTCAACAACAAATTCGCCGCTTACAGTCAAGTGAGCCACATGACAAGCGAGGTGGACATTACTTCCCTGCTTCGCGCGGGCAAAAATAATATAAAGGTTCTCGTTTTCAAGTGGTGCACCGGCTCTTATCTTGAAGACCAGGACAAGTTCCGTTACAGCGGTATTTTCCGCGAGGTCTATCTGCTTTTCCGCGACGCTCTGCACATTGAGGACATTTATGCCCGTCAGAATGTTTCCGAGGATCTGAAGTCGGCCGAGATCGACCTTGAGCTGACAGCAAACGGCAAGACGACCGCAAAGGCTAAGCTCATCTCCCCGGACGGCGGCGTTGTTGCGGAGAAAACGGTCAAGATCTCCGAAAAAGGCGAGGCAAAGATCGAAGTGGACGAGCCTATGCTGTGGAATGACGAGGAGCCTTGGCTCTATTCCCTGCTCGTCTCCTGCGGAAGTGAGGTCATCTATCTTCCTATTGCGCTTCGCCGTTACGAGATAAAAAACAGAGTCATTTACATCAACGGCAAAAAGGTCAAGGCAAAGGGCGTCAACCGCCATGACAGCGATCCTGTTCTGGGCTCGGCTACGCCTTACGACCACATGGTGCGCGACCTGCACATAATGAAGCGCCACAATATCAACATGGTGCGAACAAGCCACTATCCCAACGACCCCCGATTCCTCACGCTCTGCGACAAGCTGGGCTTCTACGTTTGTGACGAAACAGACCTTGAAACTCACGGAATGAACACAATAGATTGGGGAATGCTCACCGACAGCGACGAATGGACCGAGTCCTATCTCGACCGTGTACAGCGTATGTTCGAGCGGGACAAGAACCACGGCTGCGTTATTTTCTGGTCGCTTGGCAACGAATTCGGCTGCGGAAAAAATCAGCGAATAATGGCGGACTATCTCCACGGCAGAATGCCCGGCTGCTTCGTTCACTGCGAGGACCAGACCGCACGCGGTCCCAAGGACAACGAGGAATATATCGACATTTACAGCAGAATGTACCCGTCAACGGGTGAACTGAAAGAAAAACTCAAGACCGAAAAGCGGCCCATCTATCTGTGTGAATACAGCCACGCCATGGGCAACGGCCCCGGAGATTTCGAGGCATATTGGGACCTTATTTGGGCAAACGACAACTTCTTCGGCGGCTGCGTTTGGGAATTTACCGATCACGCGGCGGCAGACGGCGATATATACAACGCGCCCGAATACAAGTACGGAGGCGATTTCGGCGACTTCTCGGCCGACGGCAACTTCTGCGTTGACGGTCTGGTCTACCCCGACCGCACCCCGCACACGGGTCTGCTTGAATTAAAGCAGGCGCAAAAGCCCTTTGCCGTCACGTCCTTTGACAAAAAAACGGGCAAGCTGAAGATAAAGAACCGCCGCTACTTTACCTCCCTTTCCGACTGCGATCTGAACTGGAACGTGACAAGAAACGGCGTGATCGCAGCACAGGGTCGCTTTGCTTCTCCCGCCGTAAATCCTCAATATCAGAAAACATTTGAGATTCCCTTTGATTTCGAGAGCCTTGACGGATTCAGTTATCTGAACCTGTCCCTTACGTCGAATTACGCCACTCCCTGGTCCGAGGCAGGACACGAGCTGGGCTTTGATCAGATAGTGCTTTGCGAAATTCCCGAAAAGGTGGAAAAGTCAACGAAGACGAGTGTCGAGACCAAAGTCGCCGGCAACGAAATAGTTATCCAAATCGGCGACACTCATTACAAGGTGAGCCGTTTCACCGGTCTTATCACTTCGATCTGCGACAACGGACGGGAGCTTATCACAACACCTGTAACTCCCAACATCTGGCGCGCTCCCACGGACAACGATATCCAATTAAAGAACGACTGGAGAAGGGTGGGCATGGATCGCGCCATCACCACTTGCCTTGGCTGTGAGCTTGAGACGGACGGAAATGACCCCGTGGTCGTCGCCGAAATATCAATGGGTGCGGCGGCAAGAGCCGAGCTGCTCAGATTCAAGGTCAAGTACACCTTCACCTCCGACGGCGTTATCTTTGATTTTGACGTAAAGTGCGGCGAAAATCTTCCCGATCTGCCCAGATTCGGCGTTATGTTCAATATGCCGCAGGATACGGAAAAGCTGAAATATTTCGGTCGCGGACCCGTTGAGAGCTACGAGGACAAGCACCTTGCATCAAAGGTGGGGCTGTATCAGAGCAGTATAGTCGACCATTTTGAAAACTACATCAAGCCCCAGGAAAACATGGCGCACAACGGCACCAAGTGGGTGCAGGTCTACTCCTGGGCGGGTCACGGTCTGATGGCGGTCAGGTGCGGCGATGACATCAGCTTCAACGCAAGTCACTACACCCCCGAAATGCTGACAAAAGCAAGGCACCGCTACCAGCTGAAGCCTTTGAGTGAAACGGTCTTCTGCATTGATAAAAAGCAACACGGAATCGGTTCAAATTCCTGCGGACACAGACCCGCTGAGCCGTACAGATTTAAGGCAAAGGACTTCACCTTTAAGTTCAAGCTGATTCCCGTTTTTGCGGAAAACGTTGCCCCCTTCTCAATGATTGGATAACGATTAGGCTGTAAAGTGCAAAAGGGCTGTCCGACCTCTCTGAAATAAAGCCCCGTTTGTAAGGGCGGATATTATCCGCCCGCGGGCGACCAATGGTCGCCCCTACAGGGGGGGAAGCCACGGTTATTGCGATAAAACAAAAAGCCGCCGAGCGTTGCTCGGCGGCTTTTTATCGGCGTCACTTACGCCTTTGCGTTTTCCAGGAACTTTACGATATCACCGACAGTTGTAAACTCGTGAATGTCGTCATCGGGGAACTGAATGTCAAATTCCTCCTCGCAACGCATTGCAAGGTCCATCAGCTCAACGGAGTTGATGCCCAGATCCTGAGAAAGGTCGCTTGTCAGCTCAATGTCCTCTGCATTAAGGTCAAATTCATCAACCAAAAGTGCCTTTAACTTATCAAACATAATAAAATCCTCCAAAACCGCTCATGCGGCAAATATATTTATAAACCCGAAGTTTATTTAACCTTGAAGCGCTGGATCTTTCTTGAGGTCGTTCTCTCGAAAGGCTCCTTTCTGATAATGACCTGGTGGATCTGCTTATAAGAAGGCAGAGACTTGTTTACCTCGTCAACAGCCTTCTTGATGGCATCGCGGATCTCATCGTCGGACTTGCCCTTGAGCAGGTCGAAATTGGGAACTGCAATGGCGGTGATGACAGGCTCGCCCTGTGCGTTATCGCGGGACATGACCACCACCTCGGAGATGATCTCGACAGGTGCCAGATACTCCTCGATCTCCTCGGGGAACACGTTCTTTCCGTTTGAAAGAATTATCACGTTCTTCTTTCTTCCCGTGATGAAGATATAGCCCTTGTTGTCGATATATCCGATATCGCCCGTTCTGAACCAACCATCCTCTGTGAACGCCTCGGCCGTGGCCTCCTCGTCCTTGTAGTAGCCCATCATTACGTTGTCGCCCTTGACCAGGATCTCGCCCGTCTCCTCACCGGGAGTGTAGTCGATCTTCACCTGGCAGCCTTCAACGGGCTGACCTACGGAGTGAAGCTTTACCTTTCCGGGGCGGTTTACCGCTACCAGAGGCGCACACTCTGTGATGCCGTAACCCTCAAGAATAGTGATACCGAAAGCGTAGAAATCCTTAACCAGCTGGGGGCTGAGGGGCGCACCGCCGCAAACGATGCTCTTTACGTTGCCGCCCAGAGACTCGACGATCTCACGGAACAGCTTCTTTCTTACGTCAATACCGACAGTGAAAAGTGCGTTTTCAAGTCCGATGCCGAACTTCAGCTTCTTTTCGATTCCCTTCTTCTTCGCCTCTGTCCAGATCTTCTTGTAAATTGTTTCAACGTAAAGAGGAACGAGCACCAGCGTGTTAGGCTTGAAGCGTGCGAAGTTCTTCATTACGTGCTTGAGCGAATCGTTGATATTCACAGTACAGCCGATGTTCATGGCAGACAGGTTCTCACAGGTCATCTCATAGGTATGATGAGGAGGAAGAACCGAAACGAAGGTATTTCTGTCGTCATAGGACATGGAACCGCAGGAGGCGTTGATAGCCGCCGTCAGATTGTGGATTGAGAGCATAACGCCCTTTGCCGTGCCGGTAGAGCCGGAGGTAAAGATGAGCGCGGCCATTTTTTCCTTATCGGGATCAGCATCGGCATAAGCCGTGTTGCCCTCCTCGATAGCTTTCTTACCGATAGCCACCATCTTCTTAAACTTGATATTGCTCTCGTCCTCCACGTATTTTTCCTTATTTGGAGTGATCGGGATAAATTTCTCGATAAAGTCAAGCTGATCGCGGATGCGATCGACCTTCTCGTTCATGGACTCGGTGTAGACCAGCGCCTTTACCTCCGAATGACGGAGGAAATAGACAGTCTGCTCGTCGGTCAGCTCGGGATCGAGAGGAACCACGTAACCGCCCATATTGACAGCGGAAAGATACGCAACGATATAACGGGGGTGAAGGGTTCCCATCACCGCAATGCCGCCGATAAGATTTTCCACAGCCAAAGCCGTTCCGAAGGCAACCGTCTCCTCGTATATTCTTTTGTAGGAAAATTCCTTGAAATCTTCGCCCGACTTGTAGACGTAAGAAGCTTTATCACCGTATATCTCGGCATTGCTCTTAACCAGATCCCTTATGTCGGCTATGATCTTTGGCTTCTTTGCGCCTTTGAGTTCGTTCTTCATTCTCATATGAAAATACCGTAACCTTTCATAAAGTCAGAGGACATCGCCCCCGAGTTTTCACAAACACATTCCCGAACAGTTTATCACAAATTTGTTGAAATGTCAAGAGGTAAAAAAGTTTATTCACAAAAATGGCAAAAACCTGTTAAATTTAACGTAAAGTATAGACTTTTTAGTTTTTCTGTGTTATAATATTATGAATTGTTATGCGAAAAACGGACAAAAAATGAAAGAAAACGCAAAAAATGAAAATACGTTGCATTGAAGGCAGAAGATATTCCTCAAACACTTACATTCTCGAAAACGACCGAGAGGCGTTTATTTTCGACCCCTCGGTCGATGAAAACGAAATTTCGGGTGCACTGGACGAAATTGGCGCAAGGCCGATGGGCATAATTCTTACCCACGGACATTTCGACCACACCCTGAGCCTTTCCGCGCTGAGAGAAAAATACGGTGTTCCCGTATATATTCACACACTTGACAATGAAATGCTCTCCGATTCCGAAAAGAACGCGGGAAAGCTGTTGCTTTGGCAGGAATTTAAAAATGCGCCCGCGGACAGAACGTTTGAGGACAGCGAGGAGCTTATGCTCGGCGGCCATATTGTAAAGATCATCCACACACCCGGTCACACAAAGGGTTCCTGTTGTTTTTTGGCAGGTGGCGTACTGATAACGGGGGACACTATCTTCGCACAAGGATTTGGCCGCTACGACCTGTACGGCGGCGACGGCGCAGTGCTTTTTGAAACGCTGAAAAGTCTCAAAGAACTGGACGGCACACTGAAAATTTACCCCGGTCACGGAGAATCGTCGACCCTCGGGTATGCGCTGAGGGCTATCGGGATACTTTAACTATGATTACAAGGTCAAAAAACGACCATGGAGGTATAAAATGGACTACAACAAGTTAGCCGATCTTCTTTTCCCCGATGTAAAAGAAACTCCCGAAGAAACAGATGCGAAATTCCCCCAAAGGCAATTACCCGAGGGTGCCAAGGTCACAAGATTTGCACCCAGCCCCACGGGATTCGTGCATTTCGGCGGACTTTTCCCCACAACCGTAGGCGAGCGTCTTGCTCACCAGAGTGGCGGCGTGTTCTATCTTCGAATCGAGGACACGGACAACAAGCGCGAGGTTGACGGTGCAGCAGAAGGTCTTATAAAAACTCTCGCCCACTACGGCATCAACTTCGACGAGGGTGCGGTGCTTGACGAAAACGGCAATATTTGCGCAAAGGGTGATTACGGCCCCTACAAGCAGAGTCAGCGCGGATTCCTTTACCACGTTTACGCAAAGCAGCTCGTAAGAGAAGGCAAAGCTTACCCCTGCTTCACTACCGAAGAAGAGCTTGAGGAACTGAACAAAACCGACAAAAAGGCAGAGATCAAGGCAAAGGACTGGCACACGGACGATGCCGAGGCTCGCCGTGCCGCAATCGAAGCCCAGCGAAATATAACGATGGAAGAGGTAGAGGCAAATCTGGCGGCAGGCAACCCTTTCGTGCTTCGTCTGCGCGCCGAGTACGATCCCGAAAAGAAGGTCATCTTAAACGACCTGGTCAAGGGCAAGCTGGAGATCCCCATGAACGATGAGGATTTCGTTCTCTTAAAGAGCGACGGAATTCCCACTTACCACTTCGCTCACGCCGTGGACGATCATCTGATGGGTACTACCCACGTTATCCGTGGCGAGGAGTGGCTCCCTTCCCTTGCAAAGCACGTTATGCTCTTTAATTACCTGGGCTTCAAGATGCCCAAGTATTTGCACATCGCACAGCTCATGCGTCTTGATGAGGACGGCTCAAAGAAAAAGCTCTCCAAGCGCGACATGGGCGCAAACATGGACGATTACAGCCGCATGGGATATGCTCCCGAGTGCGTGATGGAATACGTTATGACCCTGCTCAACTCAAACTTTGAGGAGTGGCACATGCAGAATCCCGAAAAGCCTTATACCGACTTCCCATTCAGCATAAAGAAGATGAGCAACTCGGGCTGTCTCTTTGATTTTGAGAAGCTCAACGACGTTTCAAAGAACGTTATCTCGAAGTGGTCTGCCGAGCGTGTTTACACCGAGCTTTGTGCCTGGGCAAAGGAATACGATCCCGAATTTGGCGCAGAGCTTGTGGCCGACCGCGAAAAGGCGATCTCGATCCTTGCCATCGGACGCGGCGGCAAAAAGCCCAGAAAGGATTTTGCGATCTGGTCCCAGGTCAAGGACTACATGGGATTCTTCTATGACAAGTTCTTTGAAATAAAGGACGCTTATCCCGAAAACTTTGACCGAAACGACATAAAAGAAACGCTCACCCGCTTCCTTGCAACCTTTGATATGTCCGACAACATGAACACATGGTTTGATAAAGTGAAGGCCATTGCCGACAGTCTCGGATACGCCTCCGATATGAAGGCTTACAAGGCAACACCCGAAAATTTCAAGGGCAGCGTTGCCGACATCAGTATGTTTATCCGTGTTGCGGTAACGGGCAAGTTCAACGCCCCCGATCTGTATACGTCAATGCAGATAATGGGCCGTGAGACCGTTGAAAAGAGAATAAATTCCATGATAGATTCCATTTAAGGAGTAACAACAATGGCAGAAGAATTATTTGTAAAAACTGAAAAAGATCATTTTATTGACGAGATCGTACAGGCTGACCTTACAGCCAACCCCGGTCTTAAAATACACACCCGCTTCCCTCCCGAGCCAAACGGCTATCTTCACATCGGCTCGGTAAAGGCCATCTGCATAAACACCGACGTAGCAAAGAGATACAACGGACTTTTCAATCTCCGTTACGATGACACAAACCCCGCAAAGGAGTCGGACGAGTTCGTTCGTTCGATCCGTGAGGACCTTGAGTGGCTGGGCGCGACACCTACCGGAGGCGTTTTCTACGGCTCGGACTACTTTGGCAAGTGCTACGAGTTCGCAGTTCAGCTTATAAAGCAGGGCGACGCCTACGTGTGCGACCTGTCAAAGGACGATCTGGCAGATTACAAGGGCACAGACCGCGCAGTGGCATCAAAGGAATCCCCTTACCGCAACAGAACTGTGGAAGAAAACCTTGATCTCTTTGAGCGCATGAAGAACGGCGAGTTTCCCGACGGTGCACGCACTCTCCGTGCAAAGATCGATCCCTCCTCGGACAATCCCTATCTGCGCGACCCCGTAATTTACAGAATCAAGCACATTCACCATCACCGTCAGGGAGATGAATGGTGCGTTTACCCCATGTACGATTTTGCACATCCCATTCAGGACGCGCTTGAGGGTATCACTCATTCCCTGTGCTCCAGCGAGTTCCGCAACCACCGTCCGCTCTACGATTGGGTAGTGGACAAGATCGGCTTTGAGCAGAAGCCTCATCAGTGGGAGTTCGGACGCATGAACATCACCTACACGGTCATGTCCAAGCGTTATCTGCGCCAGCTTGTTGAAGAAAAATTCGTTGACGGCTGGGATGATCCCCGTCTGCCCACACTTTGCGGTCTCCGCCGCCGCGGATATACTCCCAACGCGCTTTTCACCTTTGTTCGCGAAGCGGGAGTAACAAACACCGACCACACGGTTGATGTCCGTCAGCTTGAGGCTTGCGTGCGCGACGATCTGAATGAAAACGCACTTCGCCGCATTGCGGTCGTAAATCCTGTTAAGGTAATTATTGACAATTATCCCGAGGACAAGGAGGAAATGATCACCGTTTCAAACCATCCTCAGAAGGAGGAACTTGGCACGCGTCAAGTTCCCATGACACGGGAAATATATATTGATGCCGACGACTTTGCCGAGGTTCCGCCTCCCAAATTCTTCCGTCTCAAGCCCGAGGGCGAGGTTCGTCTCATGGGCGGATATATTATCAAGTATGCGGGGATCGAAAAGAACGAGGACGGCTCGATCAAGTGTATTCACGCAACAGCCGACCTTGAAACTGGCAGCGGAATGCCCGCCGACGGCAGAAAGATCAAGGGAACGATCCATTGGCTCTCTGCAAAGTACGCAAAGCCCGTATCTCTCATGCTTTACGACCGTCTGTTCAACATCGAG
The DNA here is from genome assembly GCA_045596925.1 of Eubacteriales bacterium. Lineage (GTDB taxonomy): Bacteria > Bacillota > Clostridia > Oscillospirales > CAG-272 > SIG710. The sequence continues at coordinate 25,004 of JAZODH010000023.1, read as the reverse complement.
AACACCGCCGACGTGCCCGAGGGTCAGACCTATCTTGATTTCCTCAACCCCGATTCTCTTACAAAGATCGAGGGTGCTATGGTCGAGCCTTGCCTTGAAGATGCAAAGCCCGGCGACAAGTTCCAGTTCGTCCGTGTAGGCTACTTCTGTAAGGATTCAAAGCTTGAGAATACCTTCAACCGTATCGTAAGTCTGAAAGACAGCTTCCCCAAAAAATAAAATAAAGAGCGGGGGTTTCTTCCACCCGCTCTTTTTAATTCAGAAAAGTAACTATACAAGGCTCCCTCCGGGAGGGAGCTGTCGACGCAGGAGACTGAGGGAGAATGCGCAGACATAAAGACAATTCAAATCTTACGTCACGCATGCTCCTTCCACCGCAAGCGGTCCCCCTCCCTCCCGGAGGGAGGCTGACGGCGGGAGCAAGCCCCCGCCCTACAACAAAACCCCCGCGATTCCTCGGAATCGCGGGGGTGTTTTTTTATTTCTTTTCCTTGGGCTTGCGGATACGGTTGAGCTGACGATTGAGCTTGAGAAGCTCTTCCTTTGTGAAGCTTATATCCATCATGCCCATCATGCCGGAAAGACGAAGAACGGAGAATCCGCCCATCATTTCCATCAGGCCGCCGTCTGCCTTGAGGTCCACGTCAAAGCCGCCCGACTTCTTGCCTTCCTTCTTATCCTTCTTGTTGGCATCCATCTTTTTCTTCAGTTTAAGCCCGAAGGAGAGGAACCAGAGCTTTCCGCGCTTGGATTTCATGATATCGGAGATCTTGTCGTTGAGCGAATATCTTCCCTCGATCTCCACAACGTCGAACCAGTTGAGAACTGCGCCGACTTCCTTTAACACGTAGTCCATGTTGCGCTCGGCAACACGACGGATCTTGCCCTCATCGGTGAGATCGCCCGCCTTTGCCACGATTACGCTCTCGCCCTCGTTCTTTACGTCAAAGTAGAAGAAATGATCCTTGGCCGTCTTCTTGCCGATGCTCTCGCCGTTGACGAAAAGCTCTACTTCGGGCTGATTTGAATAAACCGTAACCTTTGTTACGTCCTCGACTCGGTCGATATATCTCTTACCGCAAAGGTGCACGAAGGGATCGTCGGACAGCCATGCCTTGTACGCATAGAAAGCGTCCTTCTTATACTTTCTGTCCATGGTCACAAGACCCTTGTGGTTCTGACCGTTCTCGCCGCCCTCCGCTCTTGCGTCTGCGCCGAAATCGAACATATTCCAAACGTGTGTCGCCCAGATATACTTGCGGGTGAACAGCTGCTTTATAAGCTCCTCGTGGTAGTATGCCTGGTACTCCTCGGTGTAGTCGCCCTGCTTGGGATCGCTTGTGTGCCAGTTGAGGGCCTCACAGCCGTACTCGCTGACACCGATCGGGATCGTGGGGTGAGTTTCGTGGAACTTATCGAACCAAGGTCCGTTCATAGACGTGTCGCCGCCGTACCAGCCGAAATAGTGGTTGTAAGAAACGACGTCGGGAATAAGCAGGTAGGGATCGTCCATCTTGCACATGGAAACCGCCGCAATGGTGGTAAGACGGGTCTTATCCATTTCGTGAACGAGGTCATTCAGGATACGGTGGTTCTCAAGCAGATCCTCGTCCGAGCCGGCGATGGAAATCTCGTTTGAAAGTCCCCAGACAACGATAGAAGCGTGGTTGTAGTTCTGAGTAATAAGCTCCTTCATCTGAGAGATGGTGTTCTCACGTCCCGTGGGCATATGCTTTGAAATGTAAGGGATCTCAGCCCAGATAACAAGACCCTTTTCGTCGCAAAGGTCATAGAAATACTGGTCGTGCTGATAATGAGCAAGACGGATAGTGGTAGCACCGACCTCCAAAATAAGGTCGATATCCTCCTCGTGATGCTCGGGAAGAAGCGCGTTACCGATGCCCAGTCTGTCCTGGTGACGAGACACGCCGCGCAGAGGATACTCCTCACCGTTGAGGATAAATCCACGGTCGGGATCGATCTTGAAGGTGCGGCAACCGAAGCGGTTGCAAACATTGTCAAGGACCTCACCGTTCTCTACGATCTCGACTTCACAGCAGTAAAGGTAGGGATCGCGGCGACCGTGCCAGAGATGAACGTCGTCGATCTCAAAAGTTACCTTTTTTTCCTTGGATTCGATCTTCTGAAGCTCCTTCTCTTCCTTATCGTAAATGGTATAAACGATAGTCTGACCCTCGGAGAGCTCTGTGGTAAACACCTCCACCTCAACAGATGCCTTCTTGCCATCAACTGCGGGGGTGATCTTCAGACCGCTTCCGCCATAGTAATCAAGGTCAAAGTGAGCCTTGTTCACCGCGATAAGATTTACGTCACGGTAGATACCGCCGTAGAATGTAAAGTCTGCCATCTGGGGATATACCGTGTCGTTTGCGGAGTTGTCAACAACGACCGCAAGCTCGTTTTCATCGGCAAGCTTACCCGTAAGGCCAACTCTCCAGGTGGAGTAACCTCCGTCATGGTGAGCCAGCTTCTCGCCGTTCAGATATACGTCGGCGGAGGAGTTTGCACCTCTGAATTCAAGGTAGTAGCAGTCTGAGACGGGCAGGTCTGCCTTTTTCAGTGTTTTTGCGTAGAGGCAAGAGCCGCGGAAATAGTCGTTTCCACCGTCCTGACCGTCGATCGCATTCCAGCTGTGGGGCAGGTTTACCGTCTCACCCTCGCGGACAGCAATGTCAGCGGTGTCCTTGGCAAACAGCCAGCCCTCGTTCAATTTCAAAATGTTTCTCATATAAATTTATCTCCGTTCTGTGGATTTTCAAAATCGGCGTCCGCCCAAAGACGGACACCGAAATATGGTCAGTTCAGCTTAATTACTCTGCCGCAACGGTCTCGGGAGCAGTCTCTGCTGCCGTGCCGTGTCCAAGCTCTGCGTTCATCTTTTCAAGAGTCTTCTTATCAAGGTTGTAAACAAGACCGAGACCTACGAACTGCATTACTGCAGAAGCGAGGAAAAGAATTGCAACGAGAACACGAAGCTCGACCGCAAATTCCCAAGAAAGCTTTGTAACGTCGATAAACGCGGCACCCGTTTCGGGATCAATGGCATTATTAACGTAGCCCATGCCCTGCATAATGAGAAGTGCAACAGCAGGACCGATACCCTGAGCCAGCTTACGGAAGAAGGAATGAAGCGAATATACTACGCCTTCCTCACGCTTGCCCGTCTTCCACTCGTTGTAGTCGATAGCATCGCCCATCATAGCCCAGGAAACCGTGGAGTAGATACCCAGACCAAGGCTGTATACCAGTTGGCAAAGAATGTAGATGATGAGGTCAAGACCCGTATTGTCGGGAGTGATTATAAACAGTCCCAGCGCACCGATAATAGACGCGATAGAACCAACTATCGAAAGCTCTTTCTTACCGTATTTTGTAACCATCTTACGGGCAAGAGGAGTAAATAAGAGAATCGGGATCATGGCAAAGAGCTGAACAATACCCGAAATCTTGGTATTCTTGAAGTAGATCTGGAAGGTTACGGAAACCGCGGTCGTCGCACCCTGCATACCGATGAACATACCCATAGCCGCAAGTGTCGCGCCAACTGCGGGACGGTTCTTTACAAAATTAACAAGAGCTTGCCATACGTTGAACTTGGGCTGATCCTCGTTTACCTTTGTCTCGGTGTCAACACGGATCTCGGTGTTGCGGATCATAAACTGGAAGCAGATAAATCCGATAACACCCATAATGAGCGCCGTAACGAACACCATGTTTCCGTTAAGTGATTCGTCCTCATTGTAGATGAGGAAAGGAAGAATTACCATGGGAAGCATATTTCCAACCATAGAGCCAATGGAACGCCAAGCGGAAAGAGACGCACGGTCTGCGGCGTCATTGGAAATAAGAGAAAGGAGTGAGCCGTAAGGTACGTTGGCAATGGTATAGAACGCATCCCAAATAACGTATCCTGCGATAAAAATAATGAACTTAGCCCAAACCGGCGCGCCGGGGAAAGGAAGGAAGCAACAAGCACCGCCGATTATAAGTCCAACAGAACCTATAAATATGTACTGAAGGAACTTATTGCGCTTATACTTGCGCTTGTCAGCATCGATCATCGATCCGATAAGCGGATCGTTGACAGCATCCCATACCTGAACGATTATCAGGAGCAAGGAATACCATGCACTCATACCCATGACCTGGGTCCAGAAAAGTGCCATCGTTCCCTTGAGTGCAAAACTCATGTTGCATCCAAGGTCACCGGCAGCATAAGCGATACTGTCTCTTATGCCAAACGGGCGCTTGCCGTTTACGTCAAGCTTTGTTTCTTTTGCCATTGTTTTTTCCTCTTTTCGTATTTCTTTCAGTTCGGTCTGACACCCGCGGCGGCAGACCTCTGTTTATATATTTAGTATAAATGATTTTCCTATATGAGCGTGAGTAATATTTTAATGTATTTTTGTGTTTATTTCATTTTTTGCAACATTTTCTGTTGCTTTTTTACAAAAAATATGTTATAATCAGTTGAAATTTTGCGCAAGGTCGCAAATAAAGCGGACGGAGGTGAAGCAATGTTTTATCAAAGTGAACTTTCTTTTTTATGCGATGTTTTTATAAAAAGCCGAGTGAACGTGCGGGTTCTGGAGCTGAGCGAGCTGTCTGCTCTGCTTGAAAACTCGGCCGGGGACGACGTTTTTGACTACCCAAGCGCATTTTCGGAGCTTATCCCCGATCTTGAACCGAAAACCGTGTACCGTCTGACCGACCCTCTCAGGCGTTGCTTCAGACTGCTCCTGCTTCCATCGTTCTCCCCCACAGCAGTCCTTTTTGCAGGACCGTTTCTGTCTTCGCAGGTCTCGCATCAGCAGATACTTGAGATTGGTGAGCGGCACGGAGTTTCCCCTCAAAATCAGCACCTGCTCTCGGAGCTTTACGGCAATCTGCCCGTACTTGAGGACGATCACACGCTTTTCACGGTTCTTGATACCTTTTGCGAAAGGATCTGGGGAACCGACGCCTTCAACATCAGAGACGTTTCCGAAAATCATCCAAAAAGCGATGTGCCCGTCAGCCGTTCCATGCGGAACGCGGATCACCGCGATACCCTGCTCAGCATCAAAGCCATGGAACAGCGCTATGCCTTTGAAAACGAGATGATACGTGCCGTTTCTCACGGCCAGACTCATTTTGAAGCCAAATTCCACTCGGCATTTTCCGCAGAGTTTTTCGAGAAAAGAGTGTCCGACCCCGTGCGAAACACGAAAAACTACATGATAATCATGAACACTCTCCTGCGAAAAGCGGCAGAGAAAGGCGGAGTTCACCCGATCCATATAAATCAGATATCCTCGGAATTTGCCGCGAAGATCGAGGATCTGACCACGTCCACAGACCGAAAAGCCCTTATGATCGAAATGTTCCGCACCTACACCCGCCTGGTGCGCAGTCACTCTCAGAAAAACCTGTCGCCAATCGTCAAAAAGACGATACTGACCATCGATGCGGACCTTTCCGCCGACCTGTCACCGCGAACGCTGGCACAAAATCAGAGCGTAAGTCTCGGCTATCTTTCAACGGTATTCAAAAAGGAAACAGGACACACACTCTCCGAATACGTGCGTCAAAAGCGCATGGAGTACGCCGCACATCTGCTCACCACCACTTCCCTGCAGGTACAGACCGTGGCGCTTCATTGCGGAATTATGGACGTACAGTATTTTTCAAAAACGTTCAAGTCGCATTTTAAAAAGACCCCCAGCGAATACAGGCACGAAAGCGGTGTGACAGAATAAATAATCAAGAAACTAAAAACGCTGTGTAAAAATTTCTCAATGCCTTGACAAGCAAAGATTTGTATGTTATAAAGAGCACGGCACACACAGAGGGGATTTCGCCCGTCAAAGCTGCCAAAAAGGAGAAAAACATGATTTCAACACCAAGGATAGATCCATTCTTTGACCGTCAGCCGCCTATGTCCTTTATCGACGAGCTGCGCCGTCCGCTTCACGAGGAAAAGCCGCCCTATTACGGAAAGCGTTCTCTCAAAAAAGGCAAATTTGATGCGGAAGGAATATACATAGCTCAGCGTTACCCCGACGACCCCGAGGGTCTGCTCGAAACGGTCTACGATGACATTGATAGATTTTTGAGCATCTACGGCATCGGCGGAGACCGATACCCTATTGTCATAAAAAAAGGTGAGACAGAAAAATTCGAGGCTTACGTGATCGAGATCACCTCCGAGGGCATTACGGTAACGGCAAACGACACGGAGGGTGTCCGACGTGCGATCATATATATTGAAGACGAGCTGCGCCGTCGCGAGGGAGCATATCTTGAACCTTGCATAATAAAGCGCGCTCCGCACATTCGTTCCCGAATAACAAGATGCTTTTTCAGCCCTATCAACCGCCCGCCCAAAAACGGTGATGAGTTAAGCGACGACATTGATTATTATCCCGAGGAATATCTTAACCGCCTCATGCACGACGGTGCCAACGGCGTGTGGATATACACCCGTTTTTCCGATCTTGTTCCCTCCTCTTACATTGAGGAAAACGGACAGGGTTACGAGGCACGTATAGAAAAGCTGAACCGCGTCATCGAGAAATGCCGGCGGTACGGCATCGGCGTTTACATTTTCGCCATCGAGCCTATCGGATTCAGTCACGAAATGGCAGAAAAGCATCCCGATATGTGCGGAATCCCCACATATTTAGGCATGACATTTTGTGTGAATATCGAGAAGAATAAAAAATACTGCTATGAAGCAGGAAACCGACTTGTCAAGTTGGCTCCCAAGCTGGCGGGATTCATCAGCATAACCTATGGTGAGCGTCCTACGGGATGCACATCGACAGCCGATCACAGGCTCTGTCCCAGATGCGGCAAAAAATCCCACGGCGAGGCTCTGGGCGACCTGGTAGAAGCACTGCGCTCGGGCATCAGAGACGCAAATCCCGACTGCGATGTCATAAGTTGGACATACGGTGCGCGCGAAAGAGTGATGCATTCGGACAACTGGAAGAAGGACATCAGCGACTACGTCCGCTGTGCTCCCGACGACGTGATGCTCATGCAGAACTTCGACGATATGGGTTACATGGAACAGCTCGGCAAATTGCGCCAGGCAGAGGACTATTGGCTCTCCTACGTCGGCCCCTCCGAGCTGTTCACATACACCGCCGAGCAGGCAAAAATCCACGGCAAACATATGTTCGCAAAAATGCAGGTCTGCTGCTCTCACGAGATCGCTTCCGTCCCTTATGTGCCCGTACCGGGGCTTATATACAAAAAGTACGAAGAAGCCCGTAAATACGAGGTCGAGGGCATTATGCAATGCTGGTATTTCGGCAATTATCCCTCACTTATGAGCAAGGCGGCAGGCGAGCTTGCGTTCGAGGATTTCAGCGACGAAAACGCGTTCCTCACAAGGCTTGCGGGCATATATTGGGGCAACACAAAAGCTCCTCGCATCGTCCGTGCATGGAAGTCCTTTGAAGACGCTTACAGCAACTATCCGCTCAACATTATGTTCAGTTATTACGGTCCCGCCCACGACAGTGTTGTATGGAAATTGGCACTCAAGCCAAAGAACATTTCTCTGCCCCGAACATGGCTTGGTGTCGACCCCATCGACGGCGACAGGATAGGAGAATGTATGCTCAACGGACACACCCTTGACGAGGTCTGTGAGCTTGTTCACAAAATGGGCGACGGATGGCACTGCGGCACCGAGGAAATGCTCAAGATCGTTGCCGAATGCGGCGACGAAGCAGAGCAACAATCGGTGGCGCACGCCATAGATCTGCTGTTCACGTCAGCCGACAACATACTGGAATTTTACCGTCTGCGCGAGCTTTTGGGCAGACAGATCGGGGATCCGTCCGAGACGCTTGTCAAGATGAAACACATTGCAGAATGTGAGATCAAAAACAGCCGTAAAATGATCCCTCTTTGCGAGAGTGACGGCCGTCTCGGATACCACTCCGAAGCAGAGGGATACAAGTTCTTCCCCGAAAAATTGAAGGACAGAATCGAATACCTGGAAGCACTTCTTGAGACCGAGTTTGCGGAAGTGGGTGAGCGGATCAAGCAGGGACTGCCACCTCTCGAATATTACCTCGGTATTGAGGACCATCCTACGGTCAAGAGTTACGAAATGCCCTGCGGCGATCTCGAAAATTCTTCATGGGAATCGGTCGGAGATGAGAAAAGATCCCGTTTCCGCATGGCATATGACAGCGAAAATATTTATCTGGAACTTTCCTCGGATGATGAGGTCAGATTTATCATCGCACCCGAATTCAAGCTTTTGCATCCGGATGCTGTTGTATATTTTGACCGTAACGGACAAAAAAGCCTCGCCTTCGATCATTTCTTCTACAATTCCCTTTTCGGTGACCGTGCGGAAAAGGAGATGGCAAAATACAAGACCGACACTTTCGAAAAGGAATGCGGAACACACCACCGCATAACCGTCAGCCGCCGCGACGCAGGTCTTAACGAAATGCGCCCGTTCAAGCTGAAGATCAAGGTCGGGAGCGTTTCCTGGTGCTCCGATCCGGGCACTCGCCACACCTTGGGCAGAGAACACGTGGTTCCCCGCGAATACGGCTGGATATTGCCGCAGGAGTAATTCAAAACAAAACACATTGACATAGACGAAAATGACAAGGTGCTCTCCATGACCGAAAAGTCCCCTACCCCCGCGACACACTGGTGCTGTCCTCCTTTCTATTACTACACGGCGCGCGATGCAAAGCTTGTGCAGTCGGGAATCGACAGCGGCTGCGGAACGGACGCTCCCGGCAACTATATCGCATAGCTCTGCACGCAGACAGAGGTCCACGCAATGGAGATGCCGGGAAGTCGCTACGACATTGGCAATCCGGAAAGCTACGAAGCCGTCAAGGCTGCCTACAAGGGAATCAACAAATAAGATAAGGGACCACGGAAGAACCGTGGTCCCTTATCTTATTTACCGCCTTTTTTTGAATATCTGATGATCCCCACCACGGAGGACACCAGCGTGAAGATCTCGTTTGCTATTCCCGTGTAGGAATCGCAGGTAAGGTCGTAGGTCAGCATACACCCCGAGATCGGGAACGCGAGACCGCGGGAAAGCCTTGGATCGTTCCTCCAGAAGCTTATTACCGACAAAGCTGAGGCCATTGCGGGCAAAATACTGAATACGCTCTTCCACGTGAGCACGGCAACAGCACCGCTGCACAGAAGGAAGAACACAAGCCACAGACGACTCTTCGCCCACTTTTTATCCTGATTGAAGAACACCAGCTCTCGGAAAATGCCGAGCACAGCCACCGCCGCCGCAGACCAGGCAAAAAGAAAGGAATAGTGTGCCGCCCAGAGAAAATCCGAGATCAGCTTATAAAAAAGCAGATTTTTTCCTTTCTTCTGCTGATATACGATCACGTTTGCGACGATTCCCAGAACACCGAACACATAAGAAGCTATCAGTGCCATTTTTTATCTCCTCGTTATCCAGCTTATATCATCAAACCCAAACAGGGTCTTATCGGGTGTAGGAGGCTCTTTCCACTGAATCACCTCAGAATGCCTGTGTTGATAATCAACGTCACCGAATGCAGGTGCGATGCTCGAATATTGCTCGATCCGAAGCCGGATCTGCTTACCCCAAAGTCCGCGGTCGACCCCAAATACGAAAGGCGATGCGATCCTCTCACCAAGCAATGTCCCGTCAGCATACAGGCGGGTGTACAGCTTCGTCCCCGCAAGCTCTATTGCCACGGCTCCTTTGGGCACCGTCACGGTCGCCGTCATCGCTACCTTGCCGTAACAGCTCAGCTCGTCTCCCGCAGAAAAAGTTTTCTTGTGCTCTTTAAGTCTGACCTTGCAAACGTCACTGCCTTCAGTCTCGGCGGAAAAATCACCGAGAACAAACACGCTTGGCAGATATTTGAAATCCTTCCCTGCCGTCACAACATGTACGCCCTTTTTCAGCATCACCTTATCGGATGTGTTATAAAGATTTCTCAAGCCCCGCGACAGTATGTCCCCGCTGTTTTTGCATGAAATCGGTGTGCCGTCCAGCAACGCATCAACTCCATGTCTGACAGCAAATATCACCTCGGTGTCGTCAGCTACCTCTACCTGCGCATTTTCCTGCTCGTTTATATACATTGTTCGAATCATGTTTTGGTTGCCGTATTCCAAGTCAAAGGTGACCGTCAGCTTTTCTCTTTTTGACGTGTCGAGTCTCTCCTCGCCAACGTAAACGTCATGCTCGAAAAGGAACATATTTTTTCCGTCGACTATATACTCCGCGGCGGGAGCAAACAAATTCAGCACAACTATCCGACCGCATCCGAACCTCCTTACGAATATACCGTCCACGGTTTTCCCGTTTACGTCGGTGACAACAGGCTCTGTGCCGATCATACGGCAGATCTCCTCCGCGTCCGATGTGACCTTGCCGTCAAGCAGGTATTCAAAGCCGTCCGTGAACTCAATAACGCGCTTGCCCTCAAGGTTCTCGTCGGTGTCAACATATTTCCACTGTATCTGATTATATGCCAGGCGCGTAGTCAGATGCCACAGCCACGGCGCATCAAACGACTCCAGAAGATGGCGGGCGCACAACTCATAGGGATATTTTATATAAACGTCCGGCTCGTAGTCAAGGCGTGCAAGCTTCGCCGCCTGCTTCGCCTCCTCCGACAAAAGCCTCATACCCGCAAAATCGGGCTGATCTGAAGTGAAAACATTGAAATAATCGGATATCTTTGCGTTTCCTCTCAGGTCCATGTGAGATATGGCCATAAAATAATGGTCTATCTTGTGGCACGCCGCAAAATAAAGCATACAACGTTTTTTTGCATAGGTCATGTCGCAAGGTCCCAGCGCAAAAAGCTCTGCCATAGCGCCGTTTTCTCTGCCGACGTATTCGGCAACGCCAAAAAACGACGGCAGATGAGGTCTATTGAAGGTCGTGGATATATCGTCAATCCCGGGAAGCGAGAAGGCAGACAGATTCCTGAGCAGGTTTCCGTTTTGCTTTATGCCGTCAAAGGGTGTATGGTCGGACATCAGGTGTCCCGTCATAAGGATTCCGTGGGCCTTGCACCAGTCGGAGATCTTACGCATAAAGCAACGGCTGAACCGTCTTGAGATCACCTCGATAGCGCACTCGTAAAAGTCCGCGTGACATGATGCCATATCTTCATTAAAATCCCGTCCGCAAAGATCGGCGTAGTCGCGCTCTATGCCGTCGTAGTACGGAATACAGCCCTCGGTGCAGGAATAACCGATGGCCGGCTCGTCTGTGAATATGCCTTTTATCACACTGCCGAAATATCGACCGAAATGCTTATAATACTGCTCGTGCGTCAGCTCGATAAAAAGATCGACCGCCTCCTCCGAAAGAAGGTTCGGGAAGAACTTTTCTCCAAACATGGCAGAATTGTGCCGCGAGCGACAGCTGACACTTCCCATGTCCTCGCCCGTGGTTTTGATCGCCTTTAGCCGATTCTCCTCTTTTTCGGTGACCCTTCCCATGGCATCACCCGAGGGCCAGTTGAAATCGTCATAGAGCCACAGAGAAATATCGAGCCTCTCTGCGGCGTCGATAAATGCGGCGACCGTGTCAAACCACCGGTCGCTCAGATATTCCACCTCACAGCCCGACCTTGGGTATGCCATGACCTGATCCACACCGTTATTCTTCATGTCTTTCAAATATTCAAAGATTTCCGTCTTCGTGGGTCTTCCCGTAATTGCGGACATTGTAATGATCGGACTTTTCATGGTTTTTCTTCTCCTTTTCCATGCTTTCACTTGATTTTATCAGAAAAATATGATATACTCAATTCATAATACAAAGCTGTTTTTACAGAAAACAAAGATACGGAGCATTCTATGAACTTTGATATCAACCCTTTTGTCAGGTACGCATCAAAAAACACTTATTACATCAAAAATCAATTCGTCGTGGCCAAGGATTGCCGTCTTCTGTACATTCTTTCCGGAAGCGGGATGCTTGAAAGCCGAGATCAAAAATACCCTCTCACGCCCGGCACACTGATATATTACCCATACGATATTCCCTACCGTGTCAGTTCTGACAACGATATGCTTTTTTATACCGTGAATTTCGATTTCAACTTTGATCGGTCGGACGTCACAACCATGGTGCCTCAGCCCGTCAGGCTTCACGATCCCGACAAGGTGATACGAAGCATAGACCAAAATGATGATCGGATCTTTCTTGACGTTCTGTATCTGCCCGACGCGCGTTGGGCGGAACGGGGCATAAGAGCCATCACAAACGAAGCACAGCAAAAGGAAGTGGGTTATGAAGCGGCGCAGAGCGCGCAGATGAGGATAATTCTTCTCGGCCTGTACAGAGAAGTGATCAATAGTAAGACCTCAGACCCTCTATGCCGTCGAGTGAAAGAGATAGTCGGGCAAAATCTCACCTTCAACAACCAAGACGTTTCAAGAGCGCTTGGTTATCACCCGTTTTATCTAAACGACATTTTCAAAAAGCACGAGGGGATAACCCTTCACAAATTCATCGTTCAGCAAAGGGTACAGAGGGCGCACGAGCTGATAACCACGACGCATCTTTCCCTTGATGAGATCGCCTCAACCTGCGGTTTTTCCTCCCAGGCACACCTTTCCGCCGCGTTCAAATCCTTTTACGGCATTTCCCCCGGAAAGCTTAGATTGTATATGTAAAAAAGGACGAGGAAATTTCCTCGTCCCTTATTTTTATGTACTCTTATCAGAAGAATACGCCCTTCGCCTTTTCCTTGATCTCCTTGGAAGCGATGAAAGGAATTCTTGTTGTGTAGCCGTTCTTTGCGGCAACGATCATCTTGGTAGGCCATGCGAAAATGTCGCGGTTCCACTCGTTGATAGTATCGTTGTAAAGCTCCCTTGCAGCGGTGATCTCTCTCTGGAGGTACATATTCTGCTGCATAGCATCTGCGATCTCTCTGTGAGCCGCCAGGTCGGGGTAGCTTTCAACTGCTACGTTGATGCTTCTGGAGAGGTCTTCAACCTGTCCGCCAAGCTCGTTACGTGCAGTATCGGAGTCGCCGGAGCCGGAACGGTACTTTGCGATATTGGTGAACGTGCTCTTGTCAAGGTCGATAGCCTTGTCAAGCAGGCGTGCGCAGTTCTGGAGGACCATTACGCGCTGTTCAAGGAAGTTATCGATCTGAGAAGCGTTTCTCTGGATCTTCTGCTGAAGCTGATCAAAGTGCTTCTGAGCGCCTATCTTCATGAAAAGGAAGATAACGCCGGGAAGGATTCCGCAAACCCACAGCAGGATCTCAAAAACCTTTGAGCCGTTTCCTACTACAGCGGGGATCTTCTTTGCGATTACGTTGGTGTCAAGCCCTTCTTCTCTTACTTCGGGATTGAGTTCGTCTAACTGATTAGGCATTTTTTTATTCTCCTTTGTTAATTATATTTCAATTAAAAATTGACAGGTTGTTGTGGTGGGCAATAACATTCTGACCGGAAGCGATCTCGTCAGTAGCAACGAAGAAGTTATTTGCCGCGTGCAGAGGAATGTACTCGTCCCACGGAACGGGTACGTCATGCCAATGTCCGTCTCCGCCGTACATGGAAACGTAATCAACACGCTGGATAATATCGTAAGAATATGCGGAAACGCAGATCTCGTCCACACCGTCCCTTGAGTTGACGAAGGAGGATTTCAGGATCGCCTTCGTCTTTGTCAGGGGGTGAACCACGTGCTCGGAGCCGACTCTGTTTGCCAGGGTCTCACATTCCTTGAAGGAATACTTCTGTGCGTAGTCGGGGATGGGCTGAAGCGAATGCACGGGACGCTCCTGGTATACAGGGATCGCCCACACGGGAGCAAAATCATAATAAACGGCTCTGAAGAAATCCGTGTTCGTGTTGATGAAGCTGTCCTTGATCACGTCGAAGTCATAGGAGACGTAAGCCGAGGGGGATATGGTGATAACACGTCCCTGGCTATGCTCGGCAACGATCCTGTTCGTTTTTCTTGTCTTGAAGAAGTTGAAATCGTCACCAAAACCGATCTTGGAGCGGATAAGCTCGACCATGTTGGTCTGCGCCAAAGGTGTGAACAGCGTTCTGTACTGAACCTCGTTGGTACGGTCCAAAGCATTGAAGAGCACCTCGAAGCCCGAGTTGGACATACTCTGGAAGTCCTCGTTCTTCTTGATGGCCTTGTCGGTCATCTTCTTCAGGGTCTTTTCGCCTTTCTTTATGTAACGCTCGATCTCTCGGTCGCTCTTTGTTTCAAGGTGAGTAGCCGTTCGGCTAAAGGACAGATCGGGACCGCCCTGTGCACAATAATTGAGCACCACCTGGGTGTTGTAGAAGGGCTTGGGCTTGGTTACGGTTGCGTGGAGCGTTTCGGACTTTCTCACCGTACGAACGTTACCGTTGCTGTCGCGGTATGTCTCCGTCCAGGTAATTGTCAGATAGCCGTGGTAAACCTCGGTTCCCATGCGGTGGATGATCTTATTCTCGAACAGGAAGGGGTTTTCGTTGTAGCTTCCTGCAAGAACGTCAAGAGTGGACTGCTCGTCGCTGTTGTAATCATCAAAATCGTAGTTGATGATCATATTTGCTTCCTGATCTACCGAGAAGCAAGGAGCAAACGAGATCATCGGGATCGTGTTCTCAATGATACGCAGGCAATCTTTGTCGGTGAAAAGCTCGTTCAACGGAGCCATCTGCTGTTTTGCCAATGCAAGCAATTCTTCAAGCCTCTTGTCCGCGCACTCAATGTCCTCTCGGAGCTTGCGAACGATGGGGGTCACCTTAATGACAACCAGGGGAATGAGGATAAGCGTGATGCACATGATCACCCTCAAAACTCGCCACCAGAAGAATTTACGCTTGAGCTTTTCGAAGTTTTCGCTCAGTTCCTTGTACTCTTTTACTGTCTTTCTGTTTTCTTCAACGTCAACTCCTGCCCGTTGAACCAGATCTTCAAGATATTTTTTCGTGTTTTCAAAATGAAGAGTTCGGAATTTACTGTCGTACTCCTCATTGGGATTGAATATCATTGAATTCATTTTGTTCACCTCCATGGGCACATTATATCACTTTTTTCGACAAAAATCAATATATTTTTACATAAATATTCACAAAAAAGTTATTTCGCGGAAAAATTGTGACCTTGTCACAGAACAGGGAGGAAATAACTGATATAATACGAATGCAAGAAGGAAAAAGGGACTTGACACCCTGCGTTTTTTGCGAAGCATTTTGCCCGTCTTTGCGTCAGCGAATATTTCACGGTAAGACTGTTTCGCTTGCCCGAAGGACAAATTGCAAAAAACCGACTCGTCGAAACAAGTCGGTTTTCCTGGCGGAGACGGTGAGATTCGAACTCACGTGCCCGTGAGGGCAAACGCATTTCGAGTGCGCCCCGTTATGACCACTTCGATACGTCTCCGTAAATATGATGCACAGCCGTGCATCATATTTACGGAGCTTATGAGATGTGGCTCGGACAACCCGTTGTCCGAATCCACTTCGCATACCCTGCCCGAAGATCGACAAGCTCGCTTGTCAGGCGCAGGGCATGGGTATATTCGCCATAGGCGAAATACCTCTCCGTGATGCGTACTGTACATATTAATTTTTTTATCGCATCATTCGCGACCTCAATATAGTACCACACTTTCGGCGTTTTGTCAATAGAATTTGGAAATTTAAAGGGCGAAATATTCCGAAGTCTTCCATCGAAAAAAGCAAAAAAGGGGTTGAAACACGTCCGCATTTGTGGTATAATCCGTTTGGGTATATTTTCCCGCAATAATGCGTTTGCAGGAGGCTTGCTATGAAGTATTCCGTCAAATTCGATTTAGGCTCCGAACAGTTAGATCGGTGCGCCCGCGAGGCCGCGCTTCAGATAGGACTTGATATCGCCGAAACGGGTACGCCCGTCTCCGCTCAAACGGGCACTTCCCTCTCGGTTACGGGCGACGGGAAAGGAATCATCATAACCTATTCCCGCAAGTGCGAGCTTTTCCGCGGAATTTCATACGTTCCCGCTCTTCTGCAAAGCGGTGAAGAGATCCGAGAGGAGGCAAAATATTCCATCCTTTGCTACATGGCGGATGCATCGAGAAACGCCGTTTCAAACATCGACTGCACAAAGAAAATGATCCGCGCGCTGGCTCTCATGGGCTACAGCGCAATGATGCTCTACACCGAGGACACATACGAGCTTCCCGATTACAAATATTTCGGTCACATGCGCGGAAGATACACGGCCGAGGAGCTAAAGGAGCTTGACGATTACGCAGATTCCTTTGGAATCGAGCTTATTCCCTGCGTGCAGACGTTGGCGCACCTGTCAACCGCTCTGCGTTGGCCCGACTTCGGCGATTTCACCGATACAGGCGACATTCTTATGGTCGGCAACGAAAAAACTTATCAGTTTGTCGAGTCTATCCTGAAGGCTTGCTCAGGCTGCTTCCGCTCAAAGCGTATTCACATTGGTATGGACGAGGCTCACATGCTTGGTCGGGGTAATTACCTCGACCGAAACGGCTATGAAAAGCCTTCCGACATTATGACACGTCACCTTGAAAAGGTGGTCGAGCTTTGCCGCAAGTACGGATACGAGCCTATGATCTGGAGCGATATGTTCTTCCGCATGGCATTTGGCGGCGGTTATTACGTAAAAGACGGTGAAATTCCGCAGGATGTCAGAGCCAAGGTCCCCGAGGGGCTTGGACTTGTCTATTGGGACTACTATAACTCCGATCAAGACAAGGTCGGGCATATGATCGACTGCCATCTCCAATTTGACCGTCCCGTTCTCTTTGCAGGCGGTGCATGGAAGTGGTCGGGATTTGGCGCACACAACGGGTTATCATTAAAAAACACCAAAGTTCAGCTTGATATGTGCGACAAATACGGGGTAAAAGAGGTCATTGCAACAGGTTGGGGTGATGACGGAGGAGAAGCATCGCAATTCTCTAATTTTGCTACCCTGCTCTATTATGCCGAGCGTTGCTACGGCGGTGAGCCAAGCCGTCACAAGCTCAACAGTCGTTCTACTGCCTGCTTCGGCATCGATTTTGACTGCATGATGGCCTTTGACACAGCCGAACGACTGACGGGAACTAAGGTTGAGGACGGTGATTTGCTGGCAAATCCCTCAAAGTACCTGCTTTACAACGATCCTCTTGAAAGATTCTTCGACTGTCACGTAACGGAAAGCGCCCCCGCAGAATTTGCAAAGAACGCAGAAAAACTACGCGCGCTGACCGACGGTCCCTTCGGATACGCCTTTGAGACGCTCTCTACTCTCTGCGATCTGCTCTCAAAAAAGTGCGATCTGGGAATAAGGCTTTATACAGCATACCAAAATAAGGACAAAGAGGCTCTCAGAACCATTGCGGAGCTTGATATTCCCGAAATCATCGGAAAGCTGGAGGTCTTCACCGCCACATTCCGCCGTCAGTGGATGACAGAGAACAAATCCTTTGGGTTCACATCTCATTCCCTGCGCCTGGGCGGCCTGTCAGCAAGACTTTCAGAGGTCGCTCTGCGTATAAACGAGTACCTGAGCGGAAAGGTCGAGAAAATCGAGGAGCTTGAAACGGCACCCCTGCCCGCGCATCCGTCAAGAGACGGAAAATACATACAGTACAACGGCTACCATCGCATGATAAACGCCGGAATCTTATAATAAGGACTTTTAACTAAAATGCTTGAACTAAAAAACATTTCCTACGTAGTAGTAGAAGAAAACAGACAAAAAGAGATTTTAAAGGACGTAAGTCTTACAATAGAGGACGGATTTGTTGCCATCACAGGTCCGAACGGCGGCGGCAAGTCAACTCTTGCCAAGGTCATCGCCGGAATCTACACCCCCACATCGGGACAGATCCTGCTCGACGGAGAGGATATCACTTCCCTTTCCATCACGGAGCGTGCAAAACGCGGTATCAGCTTCGCTTTTCAGCAGCCCGTACGCTTCAAGGGTCTGACGGTAAACGACCTTATCACCTTGGCGGCGGGAAAGCCTATTTCCGTGAGCGAGGCCTGCGCTTACCTTTCCGAGGTAGGTTTATGCGCCCGTGATTACATCAACCGTGAGATAAACGCGAGCTTGTCGGGCGGCGAAATGAAGCGAATCGAGATCGCCATGATATTGGCCCGCGGCACCAAGCTCTCGGTATTCGACGAGCCTGAAGCGGGCATCGACCTGTGGAGCTTCAACAATCTGATCAAGGTTTTTGAGAAGATGAACGAAACCATCAACGGCTCTATCGTCATCATTTCCCACCAGGAGAGAATCCTCAATATCGCAGACAAGATAATCGTAATCGCAAACGGCAGAGTGGACAAGATCGGAACAAGAGACGAGATTCTTCCCGAAATGATGGATTCCTCGGGAATCTGCCGCGTGCTTGCGGACAAAACGTAAAGGAGGAAGGCTAACATGACAGAAACAGAAAAAAAATTGCTCCAAAGCATCGCCGACCTTCACGAGGTCCCCGAGGGGGCTTACAACATTCGTGCAAACGGCGCACTTGAATCAAGAAACACAACGGCTAACATTGATATAGTCACAAAAACGGACAAGCCCGGAATTGACATCTACATCAAGCCCGGTACGGTGAACGAAAGCGTTCACATTCCCGTTATCATAAGCGAAAGCGGTCTTACAGACTTGGTATACAACGACTTTCACATCGGTGAGGGCGCGGACGTTACCATCGTTGCAGGCTGCGGAATCCACAACTGCGGAACCCAGACCTCTCAGCACGACGGTATCCACAGCTTTTACATGGGCAAGAACTCAAAGCTCCGTTACGTTGAAAAGCACTACGGCGAAGCCGAGGTGGAGGACGGTCAGAAGATCGGAGAAAACATCATGAACCCCACAACTATCATCGTCATGGACGAGGGCAGCTACATGGAAATGGAGACCACTCAGATCAGAGGCATCGACTCCACAAAGCGTATCACAAACGCAACCTTGGCCGAGGGCGCTTCCCTTGTGATCAAGGAAAAGCTCATGACCCACGGCGACCAGTATGCCTCAACCGAGTTCACCGTTGACCTGAACGGAGAGGGCTGCAGTACAAACGTAATCTCCCGCTCCGTGGCAAGGGATAAGTCCAAACAGATATTCGTATCCCGAATCAACGGAAACGCACCCTGCGCAGGTCACACGGAGTGTGACGCCATCATTATGGACGATGCAAGCGTCAGCGCGATCCCCGAGGTCACAGCGAACCACATTGACGCAAGTCTCATTCACGAGGCGGCGATCGGCAAGATCGCAGGCGAACAGCTTATCAAGCTCATGACCTTCGGCCTTACCGAGCAGGAAGCGGAAGAACAGATAGTAAACGGATTTCTGAAATAAAAAAGCCGCCACGCGGTAAGAACGGAGATAATTATGAAAAAGATCCTTGCACTTATTTTGGCGGCGACGTTACTTGTTTTTATCGTTGCCTGTGACGACGAAGACGAGTACGTAGGCGGCGACAACGAGATCGACGTATCCACCGGCGGATTCTTTGACGACGTTGAAGATACCAATGATTCGGACGATACTACGGAAAACGCGGCAGATACCGCGGAAGGAACGGTCGATGACACGGCGGAATCCGACACAGACACCGCCGAGGCTGCAGAATAAAAGCATAACGGCGGGAGTGATTAAATAAAACTCCCGCCACAAAAAAAGCACCGCTTTTGCGGTGCTTTTTTTATTACTTAATCGCAATTCTCGCAGTTGTGGAACACAGAGGAAACGTCGTCGTTATCCTCAAGGTGTTCAAGGAGAAGA
This sequence comes from Eubacteriales bacterium, assembly GCA_045596925.1. Taxonomy (GTDB): domain Bacteria; phylum Bacillota; class Clostridia; order Oscillospirales; family CAG-272; genus SIG710. The sequence goes on along the minus strand of JAZODH010000023.1, from coordinate 5,221 downwards.
TTCATCTTCTTCAGATCCTCCTCGCCCTCAAGGGTAACGTAGTTCTGAGGGATCATATCAAGCTCAGCGCTGACCATGGTATAACCCTTTTCCTCAAGAGCCTCGCGTACCGCTCCAAGGTCATCCTTTTCTGTGTAGATCTCAAAGCACTCGTCCTCGGCAATAAAGTCTGCCGCGCCTGCCTCAAGTGCATCCTCCATGAGCTTGTCCTCGTCAACGTCCTCTTTCTCGATGATGATAACGCCCTTTTCCTCGAAAAGGTAGCCCACACAGCCGAGCGTTCCAAGGTTTCCGCCGAACTTATCAAAATAGTGTCGAACCTCGGAGGCGGTTCTGTTTCTGTTATCGGTTGTTGTGTTTACGATAACCGCAACGCCGCAGGGACCGTAGCCCTCGTAGCGGATCTCCTCGTATTCAACGTCAGTCTGACCTGCCGCTTTTTTGATGGTTCTCTCGATATTATCGTTGGGCACGTTATTTGCCTTTGCCTTTGCGATAAGATCGCGGAGCTTGGAGTTCGATGCGGGATCGGGTCCGCCTGCCTTGATGGCAATTACCATTTCCTTACCGATCTTTGTAAAGATCTTCGCTTTTTGAGCGTCGGTCTTTTCCTTTTTGTGCTTGATATTATTCCATTTGCTATGTCCTGACATTGGATTTTACCTCTCTATCTCAATCTTAAATTTTTTCTGTTTTCTTCAGGCAGATAAGCTCGAATGCGTTGCCGAGCACCGTCTTTGCCGCCGCGGTGAGCTTAACTCTGGATGCCTTGGTTGCCTCGTCCTGCGCGCCCAAAATGGGACAGTTGTGGTAGAACTGGTTAAAGGCCACCGCAACGTCCAGAATGTAGCGGGTGATAACCGAAGGCTCGTAGGAATCAATGGCATCGCAGACCCTCTCCTCGAAACGGGAAAGTACCAATGCCAGATTTCTCTCCTCGGGAGCAGAAATTACGACCTTACCGTCACCCTCGCCGCCGTTCTTTGTGAGAATCGAGCAGGTGCGGGCATAGGTGTACTGAACGTAAGGGCCTGTGTTGCCGTCAAAGCTCAGCGCGTCCTCAAGAACGAAATTTATATCCTTTATACGGTTATTTGACAGGTAGTAGAAGATAATAGCGCCGACGCCTACGTCCTCTGCCACCTTTTCCTTGTTTTCAAGATTGGGGTTCTTCTGTTCGATGATATCGCTGACCTTTTCTATTGCCATAGCGAACAGGTCGCGGAGCAGTATTACGTTACCTGTTCTGGTGGCAAGCTTTGCGCCGTTGATAGACACAGTTCCATAGGGCACGTGAACCAGCTGATCGTACCAATCGTAGCCCATCATCTCCACCACCTTGAACCACTGTGCAAAGTGGAGGCTCTGTCCGGCAGAGGTGACGTAAATAGCCTTATCGAAGCCGTACTGGCCCTTGCGGTAGACCGCCGCCGCAATGTCGCGGGTGGGGTAAAGCGTGGAGCCGTCGCGCTTCAGGATCAGGCAGGGAGGCATGTTGTATTCCTCCAAGTCAACGATAGACGCGCCATCGTCGATCTTGAGCAGGTTTTTGTCGCGCAGAAGCTGTACCTGTGCGGGCATCTTGTCGGTGTAAAAGCTCTCGCCCTTGTAGCTGTCGAACTCAATTCCGAGCAGGTCGTAGGTCTTCTTGTATTCCTTTAAGCTTATTTCAACGAACCAACGCCAAAGTGCAAGGTTTTCCTCGTCACCGTGCTCGAGCTTGGTAAATTCCGCTCTCGCCTCGTCTTCAAGTTCCTTGTTTTCCTCGGCTTCGGCGTGGAATTTAACGTAAAGCTCAACAAGTCCGTCAACACCGCCTGCTTCTACAGCTTCCTTATTTCCCCACTTGCGGTAGGCAACGATGAGCTTACCGAACTGAGTTCCCCAGTCGCCAAGGTAATTGATACCAACGCACTTGTAGCCTGCAAACTCATGGAGCTTCTTCAGGGAGTGACCGATAACGGTCGTGCCAAGGTGTCCGATATGGAAGGGCTTTGCCACGTTGGGGGAGGAATAGTCAAGAACTACCGTCTTGCCCTGCCCTGTGGTGGGTGCACCGTACTTTTCGCCCTTTGATAGCACCTCGGGGACAACAGCTGCTGCCAGATATTCGTCGGAAATATTAAAATTCAGATATCCGTTTATCGTAGAAGCCTTTGACACGCAAGGGGACTCAAATCCGTCCGCCAGCATTTCAGCGATCTGCACGGGTGAACGGCGCAAGAGCTTGCTCAATTTAAAGCAAGGCAGAGAAAGGTCGCCCATTGCGGCATCGGGGGGGTATTCAAGCATATTTGCGATCTCCTGCGCGGACGGAGAGTCGGGGTTTATTGACTTCATCTTTTCCGCGAGAACAGACGAAATTTGTGATTTTATTTTAAGCATAGGGATAAATCCGCGTGTTTTTCACGCTTCTCTCCTTCTTTTTTATTCCAAAGTTTGATTATACACCAAAAAGTGATTTTTTTCAAGTGCTGAGGACAATTTATTTTGTCACCGAGCAAAGTTTTGCTCCCGTGTACTTGATAATGTCCGCAGGAGACACCAGAAGCTGTATGCCCTTGACGCCGCCGCTGACCGTGAACTTTTCGAGTGTCTCTGCGCTTTCGTCTATATAAGTGGGGAACTTTTTCTTCATTCCGATAGGCGAGCAGCCGCCTCGAATATAGCCGGTCAAAGCAAGCAAGTCCTTGACGTGCACCATCTCGATCCTCTTGTTTCCCGTTGCCGCCGCTGCCTTTTTCAGGTCTATTTCGGCGGGACTGGGAATACAGAAGACGATGTGTCCCGTCTTGTCGCCGACCGCAACGAGAGTTTTAAAAACTATCTTCTCGTCAAGCCCTATCTGCTCGGCAATATGGGTTCCCGTCAGATCGTTTTCGTCGGGGACGTATTCCTTTATTTCGTATTTTATCTTCGCCGCGTCAAGCATACGCATGGCGTTGGTCTTAGTCATATTCCTTTCCCTCCGCTATCATTTCAGCCGCCGCGCGTCTTTGCACCTCGGTGACGTTGATACCGCCCAAAATTCTGGCGATCTCCTCGATCCTGCCCATGCTGTCAAGCAGGACAAGAGACGTTTCGGTGCGACCGTCCAGCTCGGACTTTGAGATATAGAAATGATTGTCCGCAAGAGATGCGACCTGCGCGCTGTGGGTCACGCAGATGACCTGCACGTCGCGGGCGATGCTCTTTAATTTGATTCCCACCTTTCGGGAGGTCTTGCCCGAGATTCCCGTGTCGATCTCATCAAAAATGAGAGTTCCCACCGAATCTCGGTCAGCAAGCGCGCACTTCATGGCAAGCATGATTCGCGAAAGCTCACCGCCCGATGCTATCTTGGCAAGTGGACGAAGTGACTCGCCGGGGTTGGGAGAAATGAGAAATTCCACGTCGTCAAAGCCGTTTGGTGTCGGCTCCGTGGGCTTTATGCTCACGTCAAAGCGGACTTTAGGCATATCGAGATACACAAGAACGTCGGAAATGCGGTCGAGAATGCTTTCAGCCGCTCTTCTTCTGCTGTCAGTAAGCGCCGCCGCCTTTATTTCCATTTCGGCGCGGATAGCGTCAAGCTGACGGCGGTAATCGGCGATCTTATCGTCGGCACATTCGATCTCGTCAAGCTTCTGCGCCGTTTCCTCTCGGAATCGCTGAATTTCTTCATACGTTTCGCCGTATTTGCGCTTCAGCTTTGCAATAGCGTCAAGACGGCCTTCGATCTTATTCAGTTTCTCGGTAGGGTCGCCGTCAATGTCAACGTCGCCGCCGAAATCGTGAATGGTCTCGGCTATGTCCTCTATCTCGTATCTGTAATTTTTCAGCTTTTCCGCCAGCTCTGCCGCCTCGGGTACGACGTCGGAAATTTGAAGCATGGATGCCGCCGCGCGGTCAAGCAGGTATGACGCCGACGCGCTCTTGTCGCTGGAATAGAGGATTCTGTAAGCAAAAGAGGTCTGCTTTGAGATCTTTTCAATATTCCTCAGCTTCTTGCACTGGGCTTCAAGGACTTCTTCCTCGCCCTTTTTCAGCTTGACGGAATCTATCTCGCCCAGCTGGAAGCGGTAGATCTCAAGCAAGCGGAACTTGTCCTTGTCTTCCCTCTCAAGCTCCCGCAGATGCTCGGATATCCTCTTATATTCATCGTAAAAACGGCGGTATTCACAAAGCAAGTCGCCATTCTCGGCAAAGGCATCAAGCAGGGACAGATGGCTCGACTTCTGCAAAAACTGCAGGCTGTCATTCTGCCCGTGTATATTTATAAGATTTTGGGCGATCTCGCGATAGACGGCGCTCGTCACCGACTGACCGTTGACCCGAGAGGTAGTGCGTCCGTCGTCGGTCAAAGTGCGCTGCAGAAGTATCTCGCCGTTCTCGTCGGTGTCAAAGCCAAGCTCGGTGAGCGTTTCAAGGGTGTCGTGATCCAAATTGCAGAATACGCCCGACACCGAGGCGCGGTGTTCTCCCGTTCGCACAAGCTCGCGCGACGCTCTGCCGCCTGTCAGCAGGTTTATACTGTCGATGATGATGGATTTACCCGCACCCGTTTCGCCCGTAAGCGCCGTAAAACCGCCTGAAAGGTCAACGTCCAGGCTCTTTATTACGGCGATATTTTCAATGTGAAGCGAAGCAAGCATTTATATTCTCCGAAAATTTTATGCGTTGCGGATAAGATGCTCTAAGGTCTTTACCAGATCCTTTGCGCTTTCCTTTGTGCGCGTGATGACGGCGATAGTATCGTCGCCCGCAACACAGCCCAAAATTTCTCCGTGGTTGATAGCGTCAACACCTGCCGCCACGGCACTTGCAAGTCCGGGGAAGGTCTTTACCACAACGATATTCTCACCGCTGTCAACGCTGATGATCGACTCGATCAGCGCTGCGTTGAACTTGTGGTTGGGGGCGCTTTCCTTGGGAGTCTGGCGCACGTATCTGTACTTGCCCTTGCTTGTCAGCGTCTTTGTTAGCTTGAGTGCCTTAATGTCTCTCGACGCCGTTGCCTGGGTTACATCAAAGCCCTCCTCGCGGAGCTTTTCTATAAGCTCGTCCTGGGTCTCGATCTCATACTTCAATATCAGCTCAAGAATCTTGCTCTGTCTTGTGGTCTTCATTTTCGTCTTTCCTTTCTATATCAATCTGCATTCATTTTCTGTCTGAGCGTGCTGTAAAATCCCTGTGAGCAAAAGCGAACGAGCTTCGTTTCAACAGAGGATTTTTCTATCTG
>JAZODH010000022.1:0-18135 GCA_045596925.1 Eubacteriales bacterium | reverse complement strand
CATACTGCAATGCCTTTCTTTTAAAAATTGATTACAACAAATTGAGAGTGGACTTTCGCCCACTCTCAGGATATCTGGGGTCATTATAGCACGCTTTTTTTAATTTTGCAAGAGTTTTTTGAAAATTTCTGAAATTTTCCGCGATTTTTTTGTAGTAAATAAATAGGGACAGATTTTTTATAGGTAAAAGTTTTGGTCAAGCTTTTTCAAAAGCTTGCGCGGTGGAGGTCGCGGAGACCTCCTCGCCGCCGCAGCGGCGAAACGCTTTTTCTCGGCGTTTCTTTTTGCCAAGCTTTTTCTTTGCGCCTTTTGCCGCCAAAGAAAAAGCGGGTATTAAGTTTCGGTGAGCTTCACCACTGTTGGTAAAACCCTCTCCGTCACGGTGTAACCGTGACACCTCTCCCGCCTTGCGGGAAAGGATTTTTTCTGCTACTTTGCGGCGGGATTTCTTTTCCACTTTCTCTTTTTCTTCTTTCTGCGAAAGAAGAAAGTGAGAGAAACTGGAGGAAAGAGCAAAAAGAAGAAAGGCTGCAGTCGGTCTTCACGCTCTCAGGAATATTCGCAAGTGTGCGAAATTCCTTTCGCTAGCGACCGACTGCTATAAAACCCCGTCCGCGAATTCGGTCGGTCCGAATTATTCGCCCCGAATTCGCTGGTCTGGGGGCTTGGTGGGAGTAGCCGTGGTCGTCCGCAAAATTTTCCACATAATAAAAATGTAAAAAAATGCGAAAACGTATTGAAAGAACGGCGTTTTTGTTGTAAAATATAATATCATGAGGTTTTCTGCGCCGATGGGACGCAAAAATTTCGGATTCGAGGAAATAATGAACAACAGATTTTTAAGAAAAGCGGGCAAGATCGCCCTGAGATCCTTGATAGTGCTTTTTGTCACCGTGGTAATTTTGGTCGCGGGGCTTTGGTGCGCCATGTACTTTACGGTGAACGGACCGTCCCCAACGGCAGGCAAGCTTCTGATCCTTTCCCTCAAAGAGACCAGCGCCGCGGGATTCCTCGCCGACTGGTTCATGAGCGAGGAGGAGATCGCCGCCCTGCAAGGCGAGGAAGAGGGCATCTCCGAGGACATAGATACGGGACTTATCGACATTCCAAAGGGTGACGACACGGACGCGGTCGATCCGCCCGAATCGGGCGACGATCTCGTGGACCTGCCCGAACGGGACGACGGCGTTGAATTTGCACAGGTAAAAGGTCCTACGTACAACGGAATAATGATGATAGTAAAAGACCCCAAGCGCGTTTTTGTGGGCACTCCCGCCAAATACGGCGAGGGACAGAAGGGTCTGACCCTTTCCCAGATGATCGACCGCTACGACGCCATCGGCGGCACTAACGGAGGCGGATTTTTCGACGAGGCAGGCTCGGGTACGGGCGGTATCCCCGAGGGTATCGTCATTGCCGACGGAAAGCTCCTCTGGGGCGAAAGAAGCTCCTATTACAGCCTTGCGGGCATTGACTCGAACGGTATTCTTCACGTTGGAAAGATGACGGGTGAAAAAGCGCTGTCCCTTGGAATTGAGTACGCTTGCTCCTACGGCCCTGCGCTTATTATAAACGGCGTCCCCTGCAACGAAACTCGTTCACTTGGCGGCGGTCTCAACCCCCGAACCGCTATCGGACAGAGAGCCGACGGCGCTATGCTGATGCTGGTGGTAAACGGCCGAAAGGTGGACAGCCTTGGAGCCACTCTGGACGATCTGGTCGAGATAATGCTGTCCTTTGGGGCGGTAAACGCGTCAAACCTTGACGGTGGCTCGTCCTCGCTTATGAAATACGACGGCGAGTTCAAGAACACCAGCTCCTATATCTACGGCGGAGAGCGCGTTCTTCCCACCGCGATCCTGATAAGGAAGAAGGGGGATGCGAAGTGAGAAAACCAAAGACCTCAAAGTTCGGAATCGGACTGCTCATCTATGCTGCCTCGCTCACCCTCGTGGTGGCGGTGGCTATCGCTGTGCTTTGCTCGTTCCTTGCGTCCTATGAGCGAAACCGACCCGACCGCATGGCGCAGGAATATATAGACACCCTGGACTCCCAAGCTGTAAAAGAGCTTATGGGCAAGTGGGAAAGCTGTGAATTTGAGACGGCTGATATACTTTACAGGGCGTCCGTCTTTGCCGAGAAAAACGAGCTGAATTTCCGCAAGAAGGCGGACGAATATACCGCGCAAAAACCCGTATACTATGTCGCCGCAGGCACGGCGCGAGTTGGAAAATTTGCGCTTTTGCCCGACGGCAAGGATTCCTTTGGTATAACCAAGTGGAAAGCGGACGGAGCCGAGCTTTTTGAGAGCGAGATCCTGCCCGATCCGCAGGTGTATACTGTCACAGTCCCCGCACAGGCGACCCTGACCGTCAACGGCGTGACCGTTTCGGAAAAATACAAGACCGACGCGGGCGCAGAGTACGGCGGAAGCGTGTATTTTGGCGCGGCGGACAAGGAGAATTACAGATGTGACCGCTACACCCTGCCACCTCTGATATTTACTCCGAAAATCGAGGTGAAAACGGAGGAGCTTACCGTTACACCCACTCTCCTCGATGGCGGATTCGACGCATTTATGTGTGATGGACTGTCCCTCAAAGTCACCGCGCCCTCAAACGCGGCGGTGATGCTTGACGGTATGAGGATCCCCGAGGAATTTTTTGTAAAAACAAGCGAGCCTATGGCTCTCACCGAATTTGAGACAAATTCGGATATAAAACAGCCCACCCTCATGTACGCAAGAGTTCTCTGTCGGGTCGGTGCGGAGGATATCACCTCAACCGTTGACGGCAAGGCTCTGGACGTTATTGCCGCCGACGGCGGTTTTGAGGCACGCTATCGGGACGACAGCCTGAGATCCCTTGAAATAAGCGTTCCCGACGGCGCGCAGATAAAAATCAACGGCGTCGAGGTCGGCGAAAATTATTTTGCCGCCGAGGGAGTCTTTTCTATGCTTGAGGGCATGGAAAAGCACGCGGGCAACGTTCCGTCGGCGAGAATTTACCGCGTGAACGGTCTCTTTGCCGAGCCGGAGGTGACGGTCGCTCTCAAGGGAGAGGCTCTCCCTCTTTGCCGCGGCGAGGAAAAGTCGGGAGTTTCCTATCTTGAATACTATGGCGCACCCTCTGCGTCCCTGAAGGCAAGCGCGCAGGCGAGAGCCGTCGATTTTGCAAATTCCTACATCACCTACACCTGCATGGGCTACAACGGCGTTGACGAGCACCACGCGCAGATGATGTCCTTTGTGCTGAGCGGCACGGACACATACCAAAAGCTGAAAAAGTCAAAGGAGAGCTTCTCCTGGGCGGAGAACTACACTGTCACCGCCCGCACCGTGACGGCGGGAGATTTTATACCTCTTGGCGAAAACAGCTTTTTCTGCACGGTGGACTACACGGCAAACCTTAAAAAATATTCTTACCAGACTGTCCAGGAGGGCACCTTCCGTATTCTTATGGTAAAGAGCGGAGGACAGTGGCTCGTTGGCGGTCTTCTGACCGAGACAAAATAACAATCGGAGGCGAAAAAATTGAAAAAAACGGACGTTTCAAACACATCAGCCACTCAAAGCGTATCATACTGGAAAAGCGCGGCGGCGGAATTTAAAAGCATAAAGCAGATAACGGCGGCGTCACTTCTGGTGGCGCTTGGGATAGTTATCGGAATGTTCGATATACGCATAATTCCAAACATCCTGCAGGTGTCCTTTTCCTATATTGCGTTTTCCCTGTGCTCCTTTATAACGGGACCGCTCATGGCGATCCCCTGCGGGATAATCGCAGACCTGGTCGACGCCCTTTGGCACGGTTACGATATGTTTTTCGGCTACACTCTGTCGGCGGTGGCGCAAGGCGTCATTTTTGCGCTTTTCTTCTATCGTCGTAACATTACGCTTCCCCGAATCGTGGCGGCCAAGGCCTGCGTAAACCTGTTTGTAAACGTTCTGCTTGGCTCCGTATGGAGACTTGCCATGATGGGCGGAGAGTATTTTTACTACGTGTTCCTGGCAGGGCTGAAGAATATTATCCTGTTGCCCTTTGAGGTCATTATTCTGGTGATCTTGCTGCGGGCGCTTATCCCGCCTCTGCGGAAGCTGAAGATGATCCCTGCCGCCACGACGCTCAAGATCGACCGCGCGGACGTCATTTGGACCTGCGTTCTGTTCGTTCTGGGCGTGGTCCTGGCTGTGCTCTATTTCGGAAACTATACTGCAATAAACGATTTCGTCAAGAATTTATTGAGTTAAAATTGAGTTAAAAATAAAAAAGCACGGCGCGAGCCGTGCTTTTTTGCGGACGGGCTGACCTTTTTTGCGGCGGCTTTGGAAAGTCGGTCTGTTTCTATCTTCCCGTGATCTTCCGTATCAGCTTCGCGATAAATCCGGGTGGTTTGATAACAAAGATCTTCATATGTACGCCTCCTTGCGTTTTTTAACAGTTTATTCTTTCCGTGCGCGGTCGGTGAATGATAAAATATCCCGTGGATTTAAGAAATACAGTAGACAAAACGGCAAATTTGTGATAAAATGATATCCGTAGAGAAATTATTATACCGAAAGGAAAAAGATATGAACACGAAAGAGCTTATTTATGCATTTGAGAGCGGCGCGGCAGACAAGATACTGACCGAGCTTTACGGCGCAAAGAATATTGACGCTCAGAAGGCAAGATATATTGCCGCTATCGGAAAATTTGCCGAGCTTTACGGAGAGGACAGAGAGGTAAACGCATACTCCGTTGCAGGCAGAACCGAGATCTCGGGCAACCACACCGACCACAACTACGGCCGTGTTATCGCCGCTTCTCTCGACCTTGATATCATCGCTGTTGCCGCACCCGCTCAGGGAAGCACCATCCGCGTTTACAGCGAGGGCTTTGGGGAGCAGACGGTGGATTTTGACGCATACAACGCCCCCGACGAGGCAAAATTCGGCACCTCCGAGTCGATCATCGCAGGTATGTGCGCGGGATTTTGCAAGAACGGCCACAAGATAGGCGGCTTTGACGCTTACGCTACCTCAAACGTCCTCAAAGGCTCGGGAATGTCCTCCTCCGCCGCATACGAGGATATGATCGGTAACATTCTCAGTCATATTTACAACGACGGAAAGGTAGACAACGTAGAGATCGCTCAGCTTGCGCAGTACGCCGAGAACGTGTTCTTCGGCAAGCCCTGCGGACTTATGGACCAGGTGGCTTGCGCGGCAGGCGGAATTGTCGGCATCGACTTTGCGGATCCTGCAGCACCCGTTATCGAAAAGCTGAATTTTGACATCACGGGCGCAGGCTACAACCTTTGCATCGTTGACACGGGCGGAAACCACGCAGACCTGACCGATGATTACGCATCCGTTCCTGCCGAGATGAAGTCGGTAGCGGCTTATTTTGGCAAGAAGGTCTTGCGCGAGACCGACGAGGCAGAAGTCATTGCGGCTATCCCCGCACTCCGCGAAAAATTAGGTGACCGTGCAGTTTTACGCGCACTTCATTTCTTTGCGGAAAATAAGCGAGTTGGTCAGATGAACGACGCTTTACGCGCAGGGGATCTGGATGCATTCCTTGCAGGAATTTTAGCCTCGGGACGTTCCAGTTTCTGCTATCTGCAGAACGTATACACAACGAAGAACCTGACCGAGCAGGGTCTTTCTCTGGCACTCTGTCTGGCAGATAAGTACCTGACGGGCGCACGCGCCGCATTCCGTGTACACGGCGGCGGCTTTGCGGGAACTATTCAGGCATTCGTACCCAACAACATGGCAGAGGGCTTCCGCGCGCTGATGGACGGTGCATTCGGAGAAGGTTCTTGCCTGATACTTAACATTCGCCCCTGGGGCGCGCTTCGCGTTCTGTAATGGCAAAAAAGAAAAAGAGCACATCGGTGGCTCAAAAACCCGCCAACGGCAAAAGAGGAAGCAGAAAATTTCTGCTTCCTCTGCTCCTGCTTTTTAACACCGTGACCGCAACGGCCATATATTTCGTGCTTTTGAGATACGTTCGCCCCGAGCCTGTACTGATAGTTTACATGGCGGTCTTTGCGGCGGCGCTTATCTTCTACGTTTGCTACAACCGCGGATTTTTCGCGCGAAATCTGACCCCCGACCGTCTGCCCGACACCATGACGGCAGAGCAGAAGTCGGATTTTATCGCGGACGTAAAAAAGAGAGAACAGAAGTCAAAATGGCTGGTGGTTTTCGGGTTTCCCTTTGGCTTTGCCCTGCTCTTTGACAGTCTTTCATGGCTGCTTGAGGACATTGTCGCGCAATTTTCATCATTTTTTGGATAAATATCATGTCAAATAATTCGGTTTACACCCTTTATTCGGGGTCGGACGGCAATGCGGTCTGCTTCAACCTTGCAGGGCACCAGTTCCTCATTGACGCAGGCAAAAGCGCACGTTCTCTTTGCACGGCGTTGCGTGAGATCGGCTCGGATATTTCGAAGATCGAGGCGATCTTCATCACCCACGAGCATTCGGATCACACCTCCGCCCTTGAAATTATCGAAAAATACAATTCCATACCCATACATATAGTTTCCCGCTGCGCAGAGAAGCTGAAAAGCGGGAAAAATCAGTACCTTTTGCCAAATCTCGTGACCCACCCGCCGCTTTTCAGCGAGCGTCTGGGTTGCGTTAAAATAAGCTCATTCGAGACTCCCCACGACAGCAGAAGCAGCGTGGGATACAGAGTAGAGTTCACCGACGGCGAGGGAGAGCACAGGATAGGTCTTGCCACCGATATGGGGCGGGTCACCGACTCTGTCCGCCGAGGTCTGACGGGATGCGGCAGCGTAATAATCGAAGCAAATCACGATATAGAGATGCTTCTGTGCGGACCTTATCCCGAGCATCTGAAAATGCGGATAATGTCCGACCACGGACACCTGTCCAACGCCGACTGCGCGGCATTCGCCGCGGAGCTGGCCCGCGACGGCACGAAGCGGTTCTTGCTTGCCCACCTGAGCGAGGAAAACAATGACCCGTCTTTGGCTTTGGCCGAGGTGCGGGCCGCACTTGGTGACGATTCCGTCACCGTCGGCGTGGCGGAACGGCATACACCCACGAGGTTGATATAATTAATCCCCTGCGGGCAAAAGGAAACCGCTCGTATTTACGGGTCGTCGTGGGCGCCGACCCCTACAATGTGAAATTCAATGCAAGGCGGAAACCCGTAAGGCTCCCTCCGGGAGGGAGCTGTCGCGCGATAGCGTGACTGAAGGAGAAAGCGTTTACATAAAGTTTATTCAAATCTCACGTCACGCAGGCTCCTTCCGTCTTTTGCTACGCAAAATCCACCTCCCTCCCGGAGGGAGGCTGATTACTTACCCCTTTCATAAAAGTTTTGCGGGGTTTGGGGTGCTTTTTCAAAAGCGTCCCCCACCAGCCCCCTTTGAAAAGGTGGCCGGTCCCACCAAACTAAGACGCAAAAACGATGTTTGAACAACATCGTTTTTGAAAATCCCCTATTGGAGGTCACTATGGACGAAAAATACAGTAGCTTGCTTAAAAGCGTGCAGAAGCCGGGCAGATACAGCGGCGGCGAGTACGGTCAGACTATAAAGGACCTGTCCGAGGGCAAGGTAAAGGCAAGATTCGCCTTCTGCTTCCCCGACACATATGAAATAGGTATGTCAAACCTCGGCGTTCGCATCCTTTACGGCGCGCTGAACCGCGAGGAGGACATCTGGTGCGAGAGAGCCTATGCGCCGTGGGCGGACATGGAGGAGAAGATGATCGAGCACGACATGCCCCTCTGCGCCCTTGAAAGCGGAGATCCTTTGTCGATGTTCGATATCGTGGGCTTCACGCTTCAGTACGAAATGTGCTACACAAACGTGCTTCAGATGCTCAAGCTCGCCAAAATTCCGCTGAAAAGTGCAGACAGAACAAACGACCAGCCGATAATCATCGGCGGCGGCCCCTGCAGCTACAACCCCGAGCCTTTGGCAGACTTTTTCGACTGCTTTTCTATCGGCGAGGGTGAGGATATGCTGGTGGAATTCACAAAACTGCTCATCGAGGAAAAGGCCAAGGGCAACTTTGACCGCCGTGAGTTCTTGCACTATGCGGCAACCAAAATAAAAGGGCTTTACGTCCCCTCGCTTTACGAGGTGACCTACAAAGAGGACGGCACTATCGGTTCCTTCGGACCAATCTATCCCGACGTGCCGAAAAAGGTCACAAAGCGCATCATGCGCGATATGGATAAGGCGTACTTCCCCGAAAAGGTGGTAATGCCCTATATCGAAACGGTGCAGGATAGAATTATGCTTGAGGTTTACCGCGGCTGTATCCGCGGCTGTCGCTTCTGCCAGGCGGGAATGATTTATCGACCCGTGCGTGAGAAGACACCCGAGGTTCTTTGCCGACAGGCGAAGTGTCTCTACGAGAACACGGGCTACGACGAAATTTCCCTGTCGTCCCTTTCGATCAGCGACTACACCCAGATCGAAAAGCTGACCACAAAGCTCCTTGAATGGACGGACGACAAAAAGGTGAATCTGTCCTTGCCCTCATTGCGCGTTGACAGCTTTACAAAGGAATTGATGGAGAAGATCGCGTCGGTGCGCTCAAGCTCTCTGACCTTTGCTCCCGAGGCGGGAACACAGAGACTTCGCGACGTTATCAACAAGAACGTGCGTGAGGAGGATCTGTTCCGTGCCGTGGGCGTGGCGTTTGACGCGGGAAAGACCACCGTCAAGCTCTATTTCATGAACGGTCTGCCTACCGAGACCGCCGACGACCTGCTTGGTATACCCAAGCTTGCCTCCGACGTGGTGCATCAGTATTATATCAACCCAAACCGTCCGAAGGGAAAATCGCCCCAGGTGACTATCAGCGTGGCATGCTTTGTGCCAAAGCCCTTTACCCCGTTCCAGTGGGAGAGACAGGACACGGTAGAAGAGCTGACCGAAAAGAACGAATATATCTATCAGAACGTGACCGACCGCAAGGTAAGATACACCCACCACGACCCCAAGACCTCTCATATCGAGTGCGTTTTGGCGCGTGGAGACCGCCGTTTGGGTCGCGCCCTTGAGGAGGCGGCAAACCGTGGCTTCCACTTTGACGCGTGGGACGAATATTTTGATTATGACCGTTGGGTCGAGGTGTTCGAGGCCGTTGGTATCGACCCTGCATTTTACGCGAACCGTCAGTGGGGCTTTGACGAAATTCTGCCTTGGGACGTTATTGACTGCGGTGTCACCAAGGAATTTTTCCGCCGCGAGCGCGACCGCGCTTACGGAGAGAAAACAACGCCGTCCTGCCGCGAAAATTGCAGCGGTTGCGGCGCAAATAAGCTGGGAGGTGAGCGCACGTGTTGCCCGCAGGCATGATATCAAAGGAAAATCCTCAGCCTATCAGGATAAAATTCAAAAAGGTGGGCAATTTGCAGTATATTTCTCACCTTGACCTGCAAAGGACATTTGAAAAGGTCATCGTCCGCTCGGGAATCCCCGCATGGTACACCATGGGCTTCAACCCCCACGCGAAAATGGTGTTCGGTCTGCCTCTTTCGGTGGGCTGTCAGAGCGTTTGCGAGCTTCTTGACATCAGAATCACCGAATATATGACCTTCAACGAAATAAAAGCGCGTCTCAAGACCGCGCTGACCGACGAGCTTGACGTGCTGGAGGTCTACGAGCCTCAGATGAAGCTCACCGACATCGGCGCGGCACGCTACACCCTCACCTTTGAGACGCAGGGCGCGTCTGCCGAGCTGGCGGAAAAGGCGAAAGCGCTCTTTGAATCACCTGTTCTTATGGAAAAAAAGGGTAAGGCAGGGGTCAAGGAGATAGATATTACCAAGATGATAAAGTCTCTCGACGTGCGCTACGACCCCGAGACCGACCGCATCGTCATGGATACCACGGTGGCGGCAGGTCAGGCGGAGACGCTCAACCCCGAGATGATGGTCACCGCCCTGCGCGACCGGCTGGGCTTTCTGTCGGGTGATATTCTGTCCGAGCATTACAGCATTATGAGAGAAGAGATTTATAATTTGAACGGCGAGGCATTCAGATAAATGTTTGAAAAAATCAGAGCCGGGAACGGCGTAGTTTACCTGCGCTCAACGCTTCTGCCCTGTCCGCACGGTTTTTCCACCAGACAGGGCGGCGTGAGCACGCTCCCTCATACCGCGTCGCTGAATTTAGCGTTCCGCCGAGGCGATGACGAGGAGACGGTGCTAAAAAACCTGGCACTTTTCAGCGCCGCTTTGGGAGTGGACGACAAAAAGGTCGTTTCCCTGCACCAGGTACATTCGGCGCGGGTGCGCGAGGTGAGCGCAGAGGACGCGGGGCTGGGATATTACAGACCCACCGACGAAAGCGCGGACGGGTATATCACGACAGAAAAAGGACTGCCCGTGGGAGTAAAAAACGCCGACTGCACCCCCGTGCTTTTTGCGTGGGTGCGAGAAGGCGAGGTTCGAGCGGTTGCCGCCGTCCACGCAGGCTGGCGGGGAACACTTGCGGAAATCTCTCTTGAAGCCGTCGGAAAGCTGATCGAAAAAGGCGCGCAAAAATCCGAGATCTTCGCGGCAATAGGACCGTCTATCGGCTCTTGCTGCTACCAGGTGGGACAGGATTTTTACGATGAGTTTAAAAATAAGTACGGCGAGGATTTTTGCCGTGAATTTATCCCCGAAAGCGGCAAAAACGACGGAAAATATTTTGCCGACGTGGCGAAAATGAACCTTTGGCAGCTTGAGCGCGCGGGTATTCCGAAAGAAAATATCGACCTTTGCCCGCATTGCACCTCCTGCGAGGAGGAAATGTTCTATTCCCACCGCAAGTCCCACGGTCTCCGCGGAACCATGCTGTCGGTAGTTAGTTTTTGAGGAAAAGGTATGCGGGGTGCTTTTGAAAAAGCACCCCTGCACCCCGAAAACTTTTAAAAAAGGGACAGATACGAACGATTTGTCTTATACCCATGGGGAAACAGGTAAACGAACGATTACGACACCCCACCACCTATGAAGACTAGCGAATTCGGTACTGTCGAATTCGCGCGCATCGGGCCAAGCCTTTCTTCTTTTTGCTCTTTCCTCCACTTTCTCTTTTTCTTCTTTCACGGAAAGAAGAAAAAGAGAAAGTGGAAAAGAAACTTCGGCGCAAATGTCATTAAAAAGCCTCCCTTGTGTAAAGGGAGGTGGCGCGGTTGCACCGCGTCGGAGGGATTGTAAAAAACAAGATTTTCATGCGGAACAATCCCCCACCGCCTTCGGCAGAGCCCCCTTTACACAAAGGGGCCTTTAGGTTTCAGGTGTCACGATTACACCGTAACGGAGAGGGGACTCGCGCTGCTTCACTCCCTCCCGGAGGGAGGCAAACTTCTCACAGAAAGGAGACGCCAAATGAAAAAATCAATAAGAAAAATCGCCCTTTTGCTCTGCACGGTGCTCCTTTTGTGTAGCCTTGCCGCTTGCGGCAAGTCCGAAACGGCCGTGGATCGGGATTTTTCCCTTTCCACTCTTTCCTCCGTTGACCCTGACACCGTGCCCGAGGGAGCAAAGGAGTTCTCTGCCGTAAAGCCCGGCACCTATACTATTCTTTGCCACAACGGCGCAAACGATCTGCTGTCGGCTACGGGCGAAGGCCGCGACACGGTGGAAAAGGAGATATATCTCCGCAATGCCGAGTTGCGCGACAAATATTCTATTGAACTAAAAGAGCTGAACATCACGGGAAACACCGTGAATTTCGTGCGAAATTCCACCCTTTCGGGGCTTGTGAACTACGATATTGCGTCTCTGACCTACAGCGATGCTCTGCTTCTGACCGTTTCAAATTCCCTCTGTCCGCTGTCGGATCTCGGCGGATATTACCAGAACCGCGAGATGTTTTCCCCGTCTCTTTCGGTGGGGGGAAAGCAGTATATTGAGGATTTTAATATCTTTGCGCCGCGCATTGACAGCACCTACGCTCTGGCGCTGAACCGCGCACGCTTAAAATCCGCCGCGCTTGAGGATTCTGTCTCTCTTCTTGTGATGCACGGCGAATGGACCTATGACACCGTCCACGGTTTTATGCGCGGGAACGGAACGATCGGGTTTACCGATGGCGGAACAGACGCCCTTTGGTGCGGCGGCGGTATCGCTTTTTACGAAAACGGAATGGGCGACCTTCCCGCCTACAAGAAGCTTGATGCGAAGGCGAGGAACGTCTATTCGACCCTTAAACTCCTTGACGACGAGGGCTACCTTGAAAGAACGGCGGCAGTGGACGGCGAGAACACCTTTGTGAAGATCGCCAACAAGACGCTTTTGACCGTGGGCACGGTAGGACAGATAAAGGCGGCGATCGACGACGGTCTTGATCTTGCTGTTTTGCCCATGCCAAAGCTTGAAAAAGAGGACAAATACAGCTCTTTCGTGTCCCCCGACGCGCTCTGCACGGCAGTGCCCGCAGGGGACGATGAGAAAAATTCGGTGGCGTTCGCCTTGACGGGAATGTTCTACGAATACGACCTTGATAGGCTTCGAAGACAGGAATTTACGGCGCTTGCAGGGGAAAACGGTCAGCGTGTCGGCGAGATATTTGACATTATTTTATCTTCTCGCACCCACGATCTGCCCGCACTTTACGACATCGGCGGTCTCTACGATTTTCTGGACGATTCCCTGCGTTATAACCTGCTGCCCGACGCCTTTTTGGAGGGCGTTGACGACAGGATACAGACGGCAGTGGTGGCGATCGAGATAATGAGAGAGAACGGCAGATAGTATAGTCTTGACTTTTGTGCCGATTTGAGTTATAATTTACAGGCGACCGAGTCGGGCGATCGCGCGGTATGGTGCCGAAAGGTGTTACCGTGAGGAAAGTCCGGGCTTCACAGGGCAGGATAACTGATAACGTCAGCCGGAGGCGACTCCCGGGAAAGTGCAACAGAAATAAACCGCCAAGGGAACTTGGTAAGGATGGAAAGGCGAGGTAAGAGCTCACCCAAAGGGCGGGTAACCGTTCTTTGCTGTAAACCCTATCCGAAGCAACACCGCATGGGGATCGTCGGCCCGACACATATCCCCGGGTGGCACGGCGAAAGCCGAAGCTTGACGGTGACGTCAAGCGAAGATAGATGATCGCTCACGACAGAACCCGGCTTACAGGCTCGATCGCAACAAAAAAGACCCGAAAGGGTCTTTTTTGTTCCCTCTATTTTCCACCACATCATTGACAAACCCCCTTTTCGCGGGTATAATTAAACTGTATGAAAAATTACTCAAAAGAGAGGTAAAAAATATGACACACGTCAGAAGCGAGATCCCCGCAAAATACAAATGGGATCTGACAGGCATTTACAAGACCGAGGCGGATTTTGACGCCGATTTTGAGCGCGCCAAGGCGATAATCACAGACTTCCCCCGCCGCCGCGACACTATGACAAAGTCCGCGCAGGAGCTTTATGACGCCCTGCAGGCGAACACAGACCTTGAGAGAATTCTCTCCAAGCTCTACGAGTACGCGTTTCTGTCCTCCGACCTTGACAAGTCAGACAACAAGTATCTGGCGCTCAACGGCAAGGTCATGAACCTGCTCAACGACGCGGCATCCGCCACATTTTTCATTTCTCCCGCTCTGGTCAAGATCAAGGACAAGACTCTTGACACATGGTACAAGGAGTTTCCCAAGCTGGAGGAGTTCCGTCGCACCATCGACGTGAACCGCCGTTACCGCAAGCACACTCTGTCCGACGACAAGGAGCAGCTGCTTGCCGACATCGGCATCTGCCTTGGTACTCACGGCGAGGTGGAGGGTATTTTCTCTGACGCCGATCTGACATTCGGCAAGATCCGCGACGAGGAAGGAAAGCTGGTTGAGCTGACCGATTCCACCTACGTTCTCCGTCTGACCAGCAAGGAAAGACGTGTGAGACGTGCGGCGTTCAAGAAGCTTTATGCCACCTACAAGCAGTTTGGAAACACCTTTGCGTCCCTCCTTGGCAACACCGTAAAGGAGAGAACCACTCTGGCAAAGATCAGAGGTTTTAAGTCCAGCCTTGAGGCGTCCACCTTCAACGACGAGGTTACGCCCGTAATTTACAACAACCTTATCGACACGGTGAACCGCAATATGCAGGTCATCTACGATTATTTCAACCTTAAAAAAGAAGTGCTGGGTCTGCCCGCTCTCCATATGTACGACCTCTACACCCCTCTTATTCCCGATTGCACCAAGGAGTACAGCTTTGACGAGGCGGTCGAGACGGTCATCGACACCGTTCGTATTCTGGGTGACGAGTATGCTGACACTCTCGAGGACGGAATCAAGAACAAGAGCTGGGTCGACGTTTACCCCACCAAGGGCAAACGCGGCGGCGCGTACAGCGCAGGCTGCTATGACACTCAGCCCTATATCCTGCTCAACTACAACGAGAAGATAGACGACGTGTCCACCCTGGCACACGAGGCGGGACACTCCATGCATTCCTACTACTCCTGCAAGAACAACACTCCCCAGGAGTCAAACTACACGATCTTCGTAGCCGAGGTTGCGTCCACGGTTAACGAGCTGCTCTTCTGCCACAAGAAGCTTCGCGAGTCGAACAGCCGCGAGGAGAAGCTTTCCATACTCAATCAGCTGATGGAGACCTACAAGGGCACGCTGTACCGCCAGACCATGTTTGCGGAGTTTGAGCGCGATATTCACGCTCTCACCGAATCGGGCGCAACGCTCACGCAGGAGATCATGAACGAAAAGTACTATTCTATCGTGAAGAAGTATTTCGGCAACAGCGTCGTTTGCGACAAGGAGATCGCATACGAGTGGATGAGGATCCCTCATTTCTACCGTTCTTTCTATGTATACAAGTATGCGACCTGCATTTCCGCGGCATCTGCCATCGCGCGCAGGATCGAGACCGAGGGCGAGGAATATATCGGAAAGTACCTTGAATTTCTCTCCTGCGGCGGCAGGATCAGCCCTCTGGACAGCCTGAAGGTTGCGGGCATCGACATGTCCGACCCCGCTGTCGTTGAAGCGGCTATTGCCGACTTCAAGGAGGCCATCGAAACATTCAAGGAAATTTATTAAGGGATGCGCTTGGGGTGCTTTTGAAAAAGCACCCCAAACCCCGCAAAACTTTCAAAAAAGGGATTTGAGATAGACATTTTGTCCCTACAAATCTTAAAAACGACGGCTAAACACCGTCGTTTTTTATGTTTGGGTTGAGTAGCGGCCATACTGTGACGGAGAGCGGCTGTTTCAAAGAGATTTGACTGTTCGCAGGATAGTCAAATTGTGCAAAAAATGAGCGTTTTATTTATTGCAATTCTCAAAATTCTGTGTTAAAATGCATTTACAGAACAATTTGCACCCCAAAGGAGCAACAAGATGGAAAACATTAAAATCACGTTGGATATGATAGGCGACGATGCGTCGCCCGTCCTGGAAAAGATCATCGCAGATGCGCCCGACGGCGCAGTTCTCACATTTGAGGAGGGCGTTTACCCCCTTTCGGTGACTGTAAATGTCAAGGGCAAAAAAGATCTGACTCTGTGCGGTGAGGGCGCGATTCTTTCTCCCTACTTCAGCCGCGAAACGGGCGCAGATGACGGCGCGGGCGTTTTCGAGCTGCTGGACTGTGAAAATCTGACCATCCGTGGATTCAATATTGCATCCTCCGTGCCCGTAAACACGGCGGGCGTGATCGTGAACGTCACCGAGGACTACGCGGACGTTGAAGTGCACAGCACCGTTCCCATGACGGGTCGCGAGCATTTTATCGGCGGCATGATCTTTGATGACGATTGGGCCCCTACAGGGCACCATTGGGTCTCCACTCCCGTTGACCCTGCACAGCGGACCGTCATCGCGGGCGAAATCCCCTGCACGGCTCCAAAAAAGCTGAATTGCCCCCACGAAATGCTTGACGAAAAGACGGTTCGCGTCTATTCAAAGAGCGTCAAGTGGCTCAAATCGGGCGCAAAATGTAACGTTTCCCATTCCTACTACGGACTGGTGGCTTTTGTGTTCAGACAATGTACGAACGTGCTCATCGAGGACGTGAAAATGACAAACTACGCGGGCTTTGCATTCCTGCTTCTGCCCTGTTGCCGCGATTTTACGTTCAGACGGGTGAAATTCGCCTCTGATGACCGCGACCATCAGCCTTACGCCATAAACAGCGACGGGATCCACCTGACGGGTCTTTCGGGCAAGCTTGTTCTGGAGGACTGCGATTTCAACTGCATCGGCGACGACAAGCTGAACGTCCACACCCAGGTAATGACGGTCACCTCTGTCCGAGAAAACGGCCTGACTCTCATTTACGACAAGGTCAACGGCGTGGTCTCTCCCTACTGGAGCGTGCCCGGCGACCTGCTCCGGGTTTACGACCCCGATACCCTGGAGCTTAAAGGAAAGGTGACCGTGGCGTCGTCCGAGTGCGGGGATATAGACCTTGAGCCAAGCACCGTGGAAATAAAAACGGGTGATTATATCACGAACGACAAATATTACCCCGACGTGACCATTCGTCGCTGTATCTTTGCCCGCAACCGCGGACGCGCGCTCTGTCTTCAGGGGTCGGACAACATGGTGATCGAGGACTGCGAGTTCAACAATTCTTCCTCCTGCGCCATCTACCTGTCCTCCGCCTTTGAATACTGGCTTGAGGCGGGACCTCTTGCAAACGTGACCATCAGAAACAACGTGTTCAGGGATTGCAGGACCAAGGTGAAAAAGGACAACCGAAGCACCGTTCACGTGCAGATAAACGGTGAAAAACACCAGAGCATTCAGCCCGTTCACAAGAATATTCGCATCGAAAACAACCGCTTTGAGAATATCAACGGTCTGGCGGTGATGGTTCAGATGACCGACGGTGTGGTGGTGCAGAACAATGAGTTCTTGAATTGCCACAACGAGGGCGGCGAGAAGATTATAATAGAGCGATGCGCGAACGTTATTTGCCAGAACAACGCGGAGATATAAGCAAACACAAAAAACGGCGATGTTTAATCGCCGTTTTTAATGTTTGTCGGGACGATACGTCCGTCCAAAACCTTTTTTTTAAAGTTTTTGGGGTGCATGGGTGCTTTTTCAAAAGCACCCCGCGTTTCCCGCATCCTTTTATTCAGCGTCCTTCATGGAGAGCTTAACGCGGTTCTTCTCGTCAACACCCAGGTACTTTACCTTAACGGTATCGCCAAGAGCCACAACGTCCTCAACCTTTTCAACTCTGTGATCGGCAAGCTTGGAGATGTGAACCATTCCCTCCTTGCCGGGAGCGAATTCAACGAACGCGCCGCAGGCGATGATGCCTGTTACCTTACCTGTGTAAGTTGTACCGACCTCAGGCTCAAAGCATATAGCGTCGATCATAGCCTTAGCCGCATTTGCGCTTTCGGGGTTAACAGCCGCGATGTGGATAGTGCCATCGTCCTCGATGTCGACCTTTGCACCCGTGTCGCCTGTGATCTTCTGGATCACGGAACCGCCCTTACCGATAACCTCACGGATCTTGTCGGGGTCGATCTTCATGGAGAGCATCTTGGGAGCGTACTTGGAAACCTCGGGTCTCGCCTCGGGGATAGCCTTCAAAATTACCTCGTCGATGATATAATCTCTACCCTTGTGAGTTGTATCAAGAGCCTCGCGAATGATCTCGGGTGTCAGACCGTCGATCTTAAGGTCCATCTGAATGGACGTAATACCCTTATGAGTACCTGCAACCTTGAAGTCCATATCGCCGTAGAAGTCCTCAAGACCCTGAATGTCGATCATTGTAGACCAGCTGCCGTCCTCCTCTGTGATCAGACCGCAGGAGATACCCGCAACGGGAGCCTTGATCGGAACGCCTGCGTCCATAAGCGCCAGAGTAGAGCCGCAAACGGAGCCCTGGGAGGTGGAGCCGTTGGAGGAGAGAACGTCGGAAACAAGACGGATAGCGTAGGGGAATTCCTCCTCGGAGGGAAGAACGGGAACCAGGGAACGCTCAGCCAGCGCACCGTGGCCGATCTCGCGGCGGCCGGGGGAACGGGTAGCCTTTGCCTCACCGGTGGAGAAGCCGGGCATGTTGTAGTGGTGCATATATCTCTTTTCGGTCTCGTTATCGATACCGTCCAGCATCTGTGCCTCGGAGAGCATACCCAAGTCGGATCGTAGCCATGTCGTTCTGTGAGCCAAGGAG
>JAZODH010000021.1:0-17834 GCA_045596925.1 Eubacteriales bacterium | reverse complement strand
AAATTGACGGATTTGAGGACTTTCTCCGCGAAGCGCAAAAGGAGAATTGCCCAAAGAGCATAAAGGAGCTTGCCGTGAACGGCGGGGATCTTATGGGTATTGGCATAAATCCCGGAGAAGAGCTGGGTGATACCCTTTATGCCTTGTTCGATGCCACTCTCCGCGATCCCTCTCTCAACGTCAGACAAAAATTGCTTGAAATGGCAAAATCATACAAAGAGCTTATTTAAACGCTCTATTTTAAAAGCTTTTGGAGTTTGGGGCTTTTTTCAAAAAGCCCCAAGAAAAATACTATGCAAAGAATCAAAGAAACAAAAGGAAGAATAATCGGTGTGGATTTCGGCGAGGTGCGCACGGGTGTTGCCGTGTCGGACGTCGGCCGTTTTCTGGCTTCCGGAATCGGATACATAAAGGTTGGCGGACTTGAAAAGACCGCCGCCAAAATAGCCGAGATAGCTGCCGAGCAGCAAGCGGGCGCTGTTGTTGTGGGGTGTCCTGTGAACATGGACGGCTCGCAAGGGCCGAGAGCCGAGCGGTGCCGTTCCTTTGCCGAAAAGGTAGAAGAGCTGACGGGTCTTCCCGTTGCCATGATGGACGAGCGAATGACCACTATGGCAGCGTCCAGATTTTTAAACGAGACAAATACCCGAGGGGCGAAGCGCAAGACGGTTATCGACACCCTCTCGGCGCAGATAATACTCCAAAATTTCCTTGACAGACTGAAAAACACGTAAAGCGAGGAAGAAAAATTGCTTTTTTCATCATTTGAATTTATATTTTTGTTTCTGCCGGTGACGCTGGCGCTTTATTACGCCGCACCCATGAAGCTGAGAAACCTCGTGCTTTTCATTATGAGCATCATCTTCTACGGCTGGGACGTAAAGCACTATATTTTGCTGATGCTTGCCACTATTGCCGTGGACTATGCCATGGCGATCGCCGTTTCGGCGACCGTAAAGCGTGAGCGCAGACGGACTGCCAAATGGCTTTTGGCGCTGACGGTAGTGCTCAATCTGGCAATTCTGGGCTTTTTCAAGTATTTCGGCTTTGCCGCCGACATTTTCTCGTCTCTGACGGGAATATCGGTGAGCGTTCCCGAAGTGACCCTGCCCGTAGGTATTTCTTTTTATACCTTCCAGTCCCTTTCTTACGTTATTGACGTTTACCGACAGGAGTGCGCGGCACAGCTCAATCCTATTACCTTCGGCACCTACGTGACCATGTACCCTCAGCTGATAGCAGGTCCTATCGTCCGCTACGTGGACGTTGAAAAGCAGCTGCAGTCGCGTACTCACAGCTTTGCAATGTTCGCGGACGGCATCCGCATCTTCACCGTGGGTCTTGCCAAAAAGGTACTGCTTGCAAATCCTGCGGGCGAGATGTGGAAGCATTATCTTGAAATGTCCTCGGACGAGCGAAGCTTTGTGGGCGCGGTCATGGGCGTTGTGTTCTTTACGTTCCAGATATATTTTGACTTCTCGGGCTACTCGGATATGGCGGTCGGTCTTGGAAAGATGCTTGGCTTTGACCTTTGCATCAACTTCAACTACCCTTACACGGCAAAGAGCATCCAGGATTTTTGGCGCCGTTGGCACATCTCGCTCTCCACCTGGTTCAGAGAGTACGTTTATATTCCCCTGGGAGGCAACCGATGCTCAGTCCCACGTCATATTTTCAACCTGTTTGCCGTCTGGTCGCTGACGGGTCTGTGGCACGGAGCAAGCTACAATTTTATTCTTTGGGGCGTGTTCTATTTTGTGCTTCTGACTCTTGAAAAGTACGTTTACGGTGAGGCACTTAAAAAGTTGCCGTCTGTGATTCAGAGAATTTACACCCTGTTCTTTGTGGGTATCGGCTGGCTCATATTTGAGATGACGAGCGCTCAGAGGATCGCGTCTTATCTGCCCTCCTTTGCCGGAAGCGGCGGCTGGGCCAACGCCTCCGACCTGTGGGAGATCGCGAGAAACGCGCTGTTTATCATTGTTTTGGCGGTTGGCTCCACGACCCTGCCCGTGAAGCTTTGGAGAAAACTTGCATCAAAAACAGGGGCCATGTCATATATATCAATACCACTTTGCATGGCGGCAATAATTCTCTGTTGTGCGTATCTTGCAAGTTCGGGCTTTAATCCATTCCTTTACTTCAGATTCTGATAAGGAGATTTTCCTATGACGGACCTTATATGCAAGCTTTTCGTCCGTGAAACCGGACAGAACCCTGCGGAATCCCCCGACCTGCGCCGAAAGTACGGAACTCTTGGAAGTATCGTGGGGATAATAATAAACCTTCTGCTTTTTGCGGGAAAGATCGTTG
This sequence comes from Eubacteriales bacterium, assembly GCA_045596925.1. Classification (GTDB taxonomy): domain Bacteria; phylum Bacillota; class Clostridia; order Oscillospirales; family CAG-272; genus SIG710. The sequence continues at coordinate 15,521 of JAZODH010000021.1, read as the reverse complement.
TGGGAACTCTGACCGCGTCTATCTCGGTCACTGCCGACGCGGTGAATAACCTCTCGGACGCAGGCTCGTCGGTGATATCCCTTATCAGCTTCCGACTTTCCGCAAAGCCCGCCGACCGCGAGCATCCCTTCGGCCACGCGCGCACAGAATACGTGGCGTCCATGATCGTTTCCTTTATTATCATGCTTATAGGCTACGAGCTTTTTGCCGACTCGCTTTCAAAGGCGGTAAAGGGTGGTGAGGAGACCCGCCACACCGTCGTTACCATGATAGTCCTGGGAGCTTCCATTCTGCTGAAGCTTTGGCTCTGCCTGTTTAACCGAAAGGTTGGAAAGAAGATAAATTCGGGCGTAATGCGTGCCACCGCCGCCGACAGCTTATCCGACGCTGTGGCCACTTCTGCGGTGCTTGTGGCGGCTGTGATCTCAATGCTGACCAAGTACGATATAGACGCTTATATGGGTATTCTTGCGTCCCTGTTCATCTTCAAATCGGGTATTGACATCTTCCGCGAGACCTACGATTCTCTTCTTGGAAAGCAGCCTGAGGAAGAGCTTGTACAGAATGTGGAGCGTATTATTTTAGCGCACCCCGAGGCGATCGGGATCCACGATCTTATGGTACATAATTACGGCCCCGGCCGTTGCTTCGTCTCCTCTCACGTTGAGGTAGACGGCTCTCGCGACATTTTTGAAACTCACGACGCTATCGACAACATAGAAAAGGAGCTTTCCGAGGCATTGGGCGTTCATTGCGTTATCCACCTTGACCCTATAGCTGTCGGCGACAGCCAGGTGGACGCCCTTCGGGAAAAGACACTTAAAACGGTTAAAGAGGTGGACGAAAGACTGAACATTCACGATTTCAGAATAGTCCCCGGAAAGACCCATTGCAACCTGATCTTCGACATCGCCGCTCCCTTCGAGCTGAAGATGACCGACGAGGAGCTTTCCCACACGGTTGCACACAAAATCCATCGAGAGGACGGCTATTATTTTGCCGTGATAACGGTTGACAGACAGTAATGGCAAAAGGAAAATTTGAGATCAGCATGACCGACGGAGGCAATTATACCTATCGCCTTCTGACCGTCGGCGGCAGGGTGGTCGCCCTTGGTGGAGAATACAAAACTCTCCCTGTGTGCAAAAAGGGAATTGCCAGCCTGCGAATAAATTCGGACGCACCCGTGTGCGACCTGACGGCGGAATTTTCCGCCGAGCGCGAGCGCGCCGCGGCAGAAAAATGTCCTAAAATTGAGATCTTCGCCGCCGAGGGTGGCTACGGGTATTGCTATCGAGTAAGAGCCAAGAACGGCTCCGAGATCGCCCGCGGGCAGGTGGCAGGCACGAAGCTCCGCTGTCTCGAGGCGGTGGAGACGATGAAGAAAATAGCCTTTTCGGCTGAAAGCGAACTGAATTTCTGAAATAAAAACGGACACTCTGAAGGTGTCCGTTTTTATTTCGAATATTTTGTCCGTCCCTCCCATATAATGACCTTGAGAGTTACTTTCACGGGAGGAAAAGTTATGTTCATCTATTCACTTCGGGCAAATACCGTTAAATTTTTCGGCGTGATCTGCATAGCCCTTGTTGCGCTTATTACCCTTATTGCGTTCATTCCCGCATACGAGCCGGATATGGCCACCTCGGGCGATGCCCAGGGGCAGGTCAGCGTGTCTTACAGCAAGATAAAGACCAATGAGGACAGAATAAAATTCCTGTCGCAATTCGGCTGGGAGGTTGACGCACAGCCCCTTGAGGAAAAGGAGGTCGTTATCCCCGCCGAATTTGACAAGATATTTGCGGGCTACAATCAGATCCAGCGCGCTCAGGGACTTGATCTGGGCAAATACAAAAAGAAAAAACTCATGCGCTATACATACAACGTGACCAATTACGACGGGCAGGGAACGGTCTACGCCAATCTTCTCGTCTATCGCAATCGTGTGGTCGGCGGTGACATCTGCTCGGCAGATGCGGGCGGATTCGTGCATGGGTTTGAAAAATAAGAAAACGGGACACCGCGGTGTCCCGTTTTTGTCTTTTAAAGCTCAAGCGCCATGTCGCCTGTTTTGATAAGACCGATCTTTCTCATGATCTCGTTGAAGATTACCGAGAGGACCGCGGGGAGAACGATGCAAACGAGGGCAAGTCCTACCCAGAAGAAAGCGTCCTTATCTGCAGTTGCGGTGATGATTCCGAGAGGGCCTACCATACCGCACGTGCCCATGCCTGCGGAAACGCCGACACATTCAAGCTTGAATACCATAGTGGAAATAGGTCCCGTTACGGCGGAAGCCAAGGTCACGGGAAGCCAGATTATGGGCTTTCTGACGATGTTGCCCATCTGGAGCATGGAGGTGCCCAGTCCCTGAGCTACGACACCGCCCCACTTGTTCTCGCGGAAGCTGATAACGGCAAATCCAACCATCTGCGCACAGCAGCCTGCCGCCGCCGCACCGCCTGCCAGTCCCGAAATTCCGATCATGGCACAGATGGCCGCAGAGCTGATGGGAAGTGTGAGGATAATGCCCACAACGACCGAGATGATAATACCCATAAGGAAAGGACGAAGCTCGGTTGCGGTGTTAATAAAGTCGCCCAGCCAGTACATGGCAACGGCGATCCAGGGGCAGACCAGCTTTGATACGAGCACGCCCGAAAGGATAGAGACGGTGGGGGTAACGATAATGTCCACTTTGGTCTCTTTTGACACCAGCTTGCCAAGCTCAACTGCGATGATGACTGCGATAAACGCGCCTGCAGGTCCTGCGGTCAGCGCCTTTTCAACGCCGCCGATCGTAAACGTATCGCCTATAGCGTAGCCCGCGTATCCTACTGCGCCTGCGCAGTACATAACAAGCGGAGGAGCTTTCAGGGCATTTGCCACAGCCACACCGATGACGGCGCCGCTGACGGCCGTTGCATATTCTGCCGTTTCGGTCAGAAACTCACCCACCGCACCCGGGATATAGCCGCCGATGGTCTTGAAAATGGTGGCAATAAGCAGGGAAGCAAAAAGACCCAGCGCCATTGCGCCCATGGCGTCAATAAAATAACGTTTAGCCGAAAACTCGATGTCCTTTTTCTTGAGAAAATCTTTAAATTTGCTCATTTTAATTCAGATCCTTTCGAAAATATGAATTTTTATTCACTGTTTGAGATATATTTTACTACGAAAATCACCGTCTGTCAACAAAAACGCGGTGATTATTTAAATTCTGTGAAAATTCAACATTTTTTGAATAAATTTCCCTTGTCCTATTTACATTTTTCTGATTTGTGCTATAATTAAGGGGTAAATTTTTTGATGAGAGGTCAGACCATGAATATATATGAATCGCTCCACCGACTTGTAAATTACGCCGTCCGAACCGGACTTGTTGAGGAGTGCGACCGAGCATATTCCCTTAACCGACTGATTGAGCTTCTGGGACTTGACGAGATAGAGGACTGCGGTGTCCGTCTGTCGCTCAAGACCGAGGAGGACGAGCTTGAGGAGATCCTTGGCGCGATCTGCGATTATGCGGCAGAAAAAGGGATAATCGAGAGTAACACGGTGGTTTACCGCGACCTTTTTGATACAAAGGTGATGGGCTTGCTTACACCGAGACCAAGCGAGGTGCAGTCGAAGTTCGCGGCGCTGTACCGCGAATGTCCCGAAAAAGCCACCGATTATTTTTACAATATAAGCCGTTCAAGCGACTATATTCGCGCGTACAGAGTTAAGCGCGACCTTAAGTGGTCGGTGCCCTCACAGTACGGCGACATTGACATTTCCATAAACCTGTCAAAGCCCGAAAAGGATCCCAAGGCCATTGCCGCCGCGAAGCTCCTTCCCCAGGCAGGCTACCCCAAGTGCCTCCTTTGCCGTGAGAATGAGGGCTATGCGGGCAGACTCAATCACCCCGCAAGACAGAATCTGCGTCTTATTCCTCTGAAGATAGACGGCTGCGACTGGTTTATGCAGTATTCCCCTTACGTTTACTACAACGAGCACTGCATCGTGCTCAACAGCGAGCATACCCCCATGGCGATCAATCGCTCGACCTTCGGCAAGCTCCTTGATTTTATCGAGTATCTGCCACACTATTTTATCGGCTCCAACGCCGATCTGCCTATCGTGGGAGGCTCTATCCTCAGCCACGATCATATGCAGGGCGGTCGCTATACCTTTGCTATGGAAAAGGCACCCGTTGACGAAAAGGTTACGTTCAAAGGCTTTGAGGACGTCGAAGCGGGCATTGTAAAATGGCCCATGTCGGTTATTCGGATCTCGTCTGCGGACAAAGCGAGATTGGTCGAGCTTTCGGATAAGATCCTGAACGCCTGGAGAGGCTACACGGACGAGGCGGCGTTTATTTTTTCCGAGACAAACGGCGAGCCTCACAACACCATCACGCCTATTGCCAGGACGAGGAACAGCAAGTTTGAGCTTGACCTGGTTCTCCGCAACAATATCACCACCGAGGAACACCCCTTGGGCGTTTACCATCCCCACGCACAGTACCACAATATAAAGAAGGAAAACATTGGTCTTATCGAGGTTATGGGTCTGGCGATCCTTCCCGCACGTCTCAAGGACGAGATGGAGATAATGAAAGAGCTGATCCTATCGGGCGGCGACATTCGGGCAAATGAGGCAACGGAGAAGCACGCCGACTGGTTCGACGCGTTCAAGGACAAGTATACGTTCAACGAGGAGAACACGGAGGAAATCCTCTGCCTTGAGATAGGAAACACCTTTACCCACGTTCTGGAGGACGCGGGCGTTTACAAGAACACCGCCGACGGCAGACAGGCGTTCAGACGCTTTGTTGAATATCTCAACAAATAAGGAAAAACGGCATGCCATGGTATGCCGTTTTTAAATTTATATATTTTTTGCAAAAAAAAATCCCCGAAATATTGACATTTTTTGAAAACGGGAGTATAATTTAATTATAAACTTTAAAAGGAGAATTTTTACCATGGATTTACTCAGAAAAATCTGGCCTACCCCCTTTAAGATCGAGAAGGGTAACATTGTTTCCTTCCTTATTCAGCTGATCATTTTCCTTGTGATCGTTGCTGTTGTAGGTGTGCTTATCGGTGTGCTCGCTGGACTGCCCATTATCGGCATAGTCTTCAGTATCATAGGCTCCCTTATCGGTGTTTACAACATCGTTGGCATCGTGCTCTGCATACTTAAGTTTATCGGAGTAGTCTAAAAAAGAAAAAGCGGCGAGAAATCGCCGCTTTTTTGGTGAAACAACTTTTTAAAAAGGTGTTGACAAAATATTTTTTCTGTGGTAAAATGGTCGCAAGTTAAACGCGATGATGAGAAGTAGTAGTTCTTTTGCCTGACCTAAAGAGAGCGGACGGTTGGTGTAAGTCTGTGGCAGGGGAGATTGAAGTAGTCTCGGAGCGGTCGGGGTGAAGGCTATTGGAAAGGCTGTTAAGTCCGAACGTGTGCTCACGTTACAGAGCTTCCGCTTGCTTGGCGGTCAGAGTGCGCACTTTCAGAAAAGTGCGAAATCAGGTGGTACCACGTGTTCTGCGTCCTGAACGGATGCGGAACTTTTTTGTTTTTAATAAGAATTTATATAAAAGAGGTATGAAAAATGACAAATCACGAGCTTCCAAAGACGTATTCGCCCCGAGATTTCGAGGACAGAATATATCAGAATTGGTGCGATAAGGGATATTTCACCCCCGATCGCAAAAATCCTAATCCTTCATATTCAATAGTAATTCCCCCTCCCAATATCACGGGTCAGCTTCACATGGGCCACGCCCTTGACAACACCTTGCAGGATATCCTTATCCGCTATAAGAGAATGCAGGGCTTTTGCACTCTGTGGCTCCCCGGTACCGACCATGCGTCTATCGCCACCGAGGCGAAGATCGTTGAGGCTATGCGCAAGGAGGGTCTGAGCAAGAGCGATCTGGGTCGTGAAAAGTTCCTTGAGCGCGCTTGGGCTTGGAAAGAGCAGTACGGCGGACGCATCGTTTCTCAGCTGAAGAAAATGGGCTCGTCATGCGACTGGACCCGCGAGCGCTTCACTCTTGACGAGGGTTGCTCGGATGCGGTAAAGGAAGTTTTTGTTCGTCTTTACGACAAGGGACTTATCTACCGCGGCGAGAGGATTATCAACTGGTGTCCTCACTGCAAGACCTCTATTTCCAACGCCGAGGTTTCCTACGAGGAACAGCAGGGTCATTTCTGGCATATCAAATATCCTCTGGTCGGTGGCGGCGGATTCCTTGAAGTTGCTACCACCCGTCCCGAAACTCTGCTGGGCGATACTGGCGTTGCGGTAAACCCCAACGATGAGCGTTACAAGGATCTTATCGGACGCTACTGCCTGCTTCCCTTGGTTGGTCGCCGTATCCCCATCGTTGGCGACGAGCACGCCGACCCCGAAAAGGGAACGGGTTGCGTAAAAATCACTCCTGCACACGATCCTAACGACTTTGAGGTCGGTCGTCGTCACAGCCTTCCCATGGAGGTCTGCCTGACAGAGGACGCGAAAATAACCGACGCTTATCCCAAGTATGCGGGAATGGACCGTTACGAGGCGCGCAAGGCTATCGTTGCCGACCTTGAGGACGGAGGATTCCTTATGAGCATCGAAAACCTCAATCACGAAGTTGGCACCTGCTACCGCTGTAACACAACTATCGAGCCTATGATCTCTCTGCAGTGGTTCGTAAAGATGGAGCCTCTGGCAAAGCCCGCAGTTGCGGCTGTTCGCGAGGGCAAGATCCGTTTCGTTCCCGAGAGATTTGACAAAAACTACTTCCATTGGATGGAAAACACCCAGGATTGGTGCATTTCCCGTCAGCTTTGGTGGGGTCACAGAATTCCCGCGTTCTACTGCGACAAGTGCGGCGAAACTATAGTTACAAAGGATAGCGAGGCTGTTTGCCCCAAGTGCGGTGAGGCGATGCGCCAGGATCCCGACACCCTTGACACCTGGTTCTCCTCCGCACTCTGGCCTTTCTCTACAATGGGCTGGCCCGAGCAGACAGAGGATCTCAAGCGCTTCTTCCCCACGAATACCCTTGTAACAGGCTACGATATTATTACCTTCTGGGTTTCCAGAATGATATTCTCCGCTCTTGAGTACACGGGCGAGATCCCCTTCGACACCGTTCTTATTCACGGTCTCGTTCGCGACGCACAGGGCAGAAAGATGTCGAAGTCATTGGGCAACGGCATTGATCCTCTGGAGATCATTGATCAGTACGGTGCGGATGCCCTGAGATTTGCGCTGGCTACCGGTAACTCTCCCGGAAACGATATGCGTTTCTCGGACGAGAAGATCGAGGCGGCAAGAAACTTTGCAAACAAGCTCTGGAACGCTTCCAGATTCGTCCGCATGAATCTGACCATTGACAGCGTTTCTCTGCCCGAGGCGGCTGATCTTGCAATGGAGGACAAGTGGATCCTGACAAAGCTGAACGAGACGGTTGCAACAGTCACCAAGGCTCTTGACAGCTACGAGATCGGCGTTGCCCTCTCCGCGCTTTACGACTTTATCTGGGACATCTTCTGCGACTGGTACATCGAGCTTGCGAAGATTCGTTTTGCCGAAAAGGATACAAAGGAGAATCTTATCTGCCAGAACGTTATCTGCTACGTCCTTACGGAAACCCTCAAGCTCCTGCATCCCTTTATGCCTTTCATCACAGAGGAAATCTATCAGTCCTTGCCTCATGACAAGGAAAGCATCATGATAAGTGCGTACCCCGAGGCATGCGATAAGCTGAGCTTCGCCGACGATGCTGAGAAGATGAACCGTGTTATCGGTGCTATCCGCGCTATAAGAGCAAGAAGAAACGAGATGAATATCGTTCCTTCCAGAAAAGCGAAGGTATACATCGCTACCAAGTACGCCGACAGCTTCAACGCAGACAGCGCTATCTTCTTCACGCGCCTGGCGTCCGCTTCCGAGGTAGAGATCGCCGAGAGCTTTGACGGAGTTATCTCCGGTGACGATTCGGTTCAGATCGTAACCGACGCGGCAAGCATCTTCCTGCCTCTCTTTGACATTATCGACGCGGAGAAGGAAAGAGAAAAGCTCAATGCCGACAAGGAAAAGACTATAGGTGAGATCGAGCGACTTGAAAAGAAGCTTTCAAACGAGGGCTTCGTTGCAAAGGCTCCCGCCGCCGTCGTTGAAGGCGAAAAGGCAAAGCTGGCTAAGTACCGCGACACCCTTGCAGGTATCGAAGCGGCATTGGCAAAGCTGAAATAAAAAATAAAAGGTGTCACCCTTACGGGGTGACACCTTTTATTGTGGAAGTTTTCGTCCGCCTTTTTCAAAAGGCGGCGCGGTGGAGGGCGCGGAGCCATCCTCGCTCCCCGCAGGAAGCGAAAAAACTTTTGGGCGTTTCTTTTTGTTAGCTTTTTCTTTGCGCCTTCTGCTTGCAAAGAAAAAGCGGCAGACAGTCTGTGTTATCTAATAGTCTTATTAAAGTTTTGAGTAACCAAAGCAATTTACAAGACCGTCGATCTTCTTACGCTCCTTGCACTGAGGACACTCGTGGGAGGGGTGGCTTGCATAGCCGTCCAGGTCGCGGGGGTTAAAGATCGAGCGGACGGGGTAGCCCATGCACTCGTCAACGGTGGAGAAGATAGAGCAAACGCCCGCAACGTTTCCGCCGTAATACTGAATTGCCTCGATCGCCGCTCTTGCCGTGTAGCCGGTTGCTACCGACGCCGCCAGGATAAGCACGTTCTTACCCATTACCATGGGCGCCAAATTGTCGCGGAAGATCAGCTGGCTTCCCGTTGTGTGCTCGGGGGTCAGGACATAAATTGTCTGATGAGCGTTCATGTTGACAAAATCCTCGCGGGTCAGCTCGGTTGCAAGACAGGTACCGATGACCTCGGTGCCGTCAAGGCAGAGAACCGTGTCAACGATGGTGTTGTGGCTGTAGTGCGAGACCAGTTCTTTTGCTACTGCCTGAGCCTCGGAAAGGCGGGTCTTCTGCATGGTTACGTCAATGTAATAATTTATGTGGCTGTGGCTTGTGGCAAAATGGCCCGGAACCACGCGCAGAATGAGATTTTTGTTTTTTGTACGAATCTTAAAAGCCTTTTCGGACATCATAGATGAAAACTCCTTTTCTTTTATTGTACCATAAGCAGGGCAATCTGTCAAGAAAAAATATGTCGAAGGAGAAATTTTTGGACACGATGCACAAAACTCTGTCGGAGCAAAAGCTGCAATGTAGGGGCGGCTATAAACGAACAAGTTCGTTGTCGTCCTCAGACCCGCGAATGACTTTTTATGTAGCGGGAGAGGTTAAAACCCCCGCCTTACGGGTTTGGTTAAATCGTTTGTGCTCAACATACCCGGCAGGGGTCGGCGCCACGACGACCCGAGAGCAAAGAAGTAAAATAAATTTCACGGTTGTGTAAGAAGTATAGGGATCGGTTCCATCGTTTCATAAAAATCTATTTGCGGATACGCGGGTCGTCGTGGGTGCCGACCCCTACCGAGTTTTCATCAATCGCTCGTTCTTCACATATCCATTTTATTATTCACATAACAAAAACGGCGGTGTTCAGCCGCCGTTTTTGCAGATTCCTTTGGGGGATCCAACACCCTTTTTAAAGGGGGTTGGCGGTGTTCAGCCGCCGTTTTTTACAGATTCGTTTGGGGGATCCAACACCCTTTTCAAAGGGGGTTGGCGGTGTTCAGCCGCCGTTCTTGCAGATTCGTATGGGGGATCCAACACCCTTTTCAAAGGGAGTTGACGGTGTATAGCCGCCGTTTTTTTGTGGAGGGCATTTGTATATTGCCTTTGCCCTTTTTCAAAAGTTTCGCGGGGGTTTGGGGACGCCTTTTCAAAGGCGACCCCAAGCGCGTCTCTTTTCAAAGGGACTTGGGGGCTTGGTTAACCCATCATTATCTTGATTATTTCGCGGTCGGTTTCCGCCATACCCAGGCGTGCTACTCTGCCCACGTTGCGAATGGTGTTTTCAACACCTTTGGTGACGATTCCGTCACCGCCGTAGAACTGGGTGCCATGCTGCTGCATCTGCCAACCCAGAAGTCCCGCTTCAACGGCAGAGGCGATCTTTGCGGCACAGCTTGCCTTGGCGCCGTCGCAAATCATGCCCGAGTTTATTGCTACCGCGTTTACAATAGTGTGGGAAATTTCATATTTCTTGCCGCCGTGGAGGTAGCAGATACCCGCTCCTGCGCCGCAACCCGCGCTGGTAGCACCGCAGTATGCAGACAGACGGCCGATGTCGGTCTTCATGTGTATCGTGACCAGATTTGAAACCACAAGCGCGCGGTAAAGCATCTCCTCGGTGGCGCCCATCTCCTCGGCATAAACGATTACGGGCAGGGAAGCGGTCATGCCCTGATTTCCGCTGCCGGAATTGATTACAACCGGAAGCTCGCAACCGTTCATTCGCGCATCTGAACCCGCCGCGGCGTATGCTTTTGCCTTGTTGTGAACGTCATTTCCGTAAGCGCGGAGAATAGTCTTGCCCACCTGTGCGCCCCACTTGCCGTCAAGTCCCTCGCGGGCAATTGCGGTATTGTATTCGATCTGACGAGAGATAATGTCGCGCACGTCGTCAATATTTACCGTGTCGGCAAACTCGATAATGTCTTCGACCGTCAGCAGATATCTGTCTGCAGGCTCGGCGACCGTTTCCTCGTAGGGATTTTGAATGATCGGCTCGCCGTCAAGTGCCAGATATATAATGTTTGTGTGCTGACCTGCGATCTCGATCTCGGCGGTGTGACCACCGGCGGTCAGAACTATCTGAATGTGGAATATGTAAGGCTTTTCCGACTGTGAAATTTGGCAGGGAATCTCTTTCATGAAGCGGTCGATCTCCTTAAATTGCTCTTCACGGACGCAGGAAAGTACCTGAAGCTGCTTTTTTGCGTTACCCGCAACGATTCCCGCCGCGGCCGCCGCGGCAATTCCGCGTTTTCCACCCGTGTTGGGAACGACCACGCTTTTTACGTTCTTTATAATGTTCGCGCTGGCGCGGATCTCAATGCTTTCGGGCATTGCTCCAAGAGTTTCTCTGCACCTTGCCGCTGCGTACGCGATGGCGATAGGCTCCGTGCAACCCATGGCGGGCACAAGCTCCTCGCGAAGCGTTTGCAGATATACCTCATATATTTGGTCGGTCATGTTAACCTCCGATTTTGTGTTTGGTATACACATTATACCAAAATGCGACATTTAAGTCAAGAGGTGTACCACGGAAATGAAATAAGGCAAATTGGCACTTGACAAATGGGAAAAAGTGTGATAAAATATGCGAGTGACCGAAAAGGTCGCATTTAAATATGTACAGTATGCATCAAGGAGAGGTATTTCGCCTATGGCGAATATACCCGCACCCTGCGCCTGACAAGCGAGCTTGTCGAGCTTCGGGTGGGGTATGCGAAGTGGATTCGACGAGCGTTGCTTATCGAGCCGCATCGCGTAAGCTCCGTAAATATGATGCACACTTGTGCATCATATTTACGGAGGGATATCGAAGCGGTCATAACGAGGCGGTCTTGAAAACCGTTTGAGAGCAATCTCACGTGGGTTCGAATCCCACTCCCTCCGCCAAAAACCCACGGGAGGCATTAGCCACCCGTGGGTTTTTAGTGAAGCGACACGATGAAGAACCCCGACAAATCCTTTGGATTTGTCAAGATTTGCGCTGAGATAGCGAAGAGTCAAAGCAGAACAATGGCGCAAATGAGGGTTCTGAATCCCACTCCCTCCGCCATAAAAACAAAGGACAGCTTTCGCTGTCCTTTGTTTTTATATCTGCTTATGCACGCTTTTGTATTCGTCATAATACTTGTAATAAGGGCATTCGCGGGCGCCGCCGTAGCTGACGCGCACCATTTCGTCCTCGTCCAGGGACATCATGCATCTGTCCTCCTGATATTCCTCGTCAAAATCGAAGAACTGGCAGGTCTCACATGACGCCGCCATTTTTCTTGTTGACGGAAGCTCCTTTTTCTGCTTTTCGCGTTCTGATTTCGGGATATACCGTGTTTTTCCGTATTCTTCCATGATTGTCCTCCTTTACTTTTTTCGGAAAACGAGGAGTTTTCCGAAAATATAGTTGAGGATAATGACCAGAATCGACGAAAGCACAAGCACGACCCATTCGCGCATCTTTGCGCCCTCGTAGAGAATGACCATCATAAGCTCCTGCACCCCGAGAGAGATAAGCCGTCCCGTCACGAATTCGCCTGCTTCAATGAGAACGTTTTTTACTCCATTATTTTGGCTGTGAAAGACGAATTTTCGGTTGGTAACGTAGGCAAATGCCACGGCGCACACCCAGGCTATGACCTTGGAAAGGTAAAGGTTTACGTCAAGGAGATAGACCAGGGACAGGGAAACGGCGAAATCTACGGCCGTTGTTCCTACGCCGAAAACAAGGTACAGAATTATTTCGCGGTGTCGCGCAAAAAGCTCCTTCAGCTTACCCATATCAGCCGATCTTGTAGGTAGTACCCTCGCGGCTGTCAAGAAGCGTAACGCCCTTGTCCGCAAGGTACGCGCGAATACGGTCTGCCTCGGCAAAGTTCTTTTCCTTCTTTGCCGCCGCGCGCTCAGCGATGAGACGCTCGATCTCCGAGGCAAATTCGGGGTCGATGTCGAGAGCTTCGTCCTTTTGAGGCTGAGCCTTTGTCAGATTGAGGGAGAGAACTCTGTCAAAATCGGCGATAAGAGCCTTCTTTGTTGCGTCGTTTGTGTCGGCTTTGAGAACGTCGTAGAGAGCTGTGATCGCAAGGGAAGTGTTGAGATCGTTGTCAAGAGCCTCAACGAAGCGAGCCTTGTATTCTGCAAACTTTGCCTCGTCAACGGCTCCATCGTCCTTCAGCGCGGCAATTTTTGCGAGGAGCTTCGTGAACGCGCCTGCCGCGTTGTCAAGATTCTCATAGGAGAAGACCAGAGACTTGCGGTAGTGGGACTGCAGGCAGAAGAAGCGATATGCCAGCGGGTTGTAGCCCTTTGACTCAAGGAGAGACACCGTCAGAAATTCTCCCTTGGATTTGGACATCTTGCCGCCGGTCGTGTTCAGGTGGTGAACGTGGAACCACTGAGGGCACCATTCATGACCCAGATATGCCTCGGATTGCGCCACCTCGTTTGTGTGGTGGGGGAATGCGTTGTCGATGCCGCCGCAGTGAATGTCCAGGCGCTCGCCCAGGTGCTTCATTGAAATGCAGGAGCACTCAATATGCCAGCCGGGGTAGCCCACGCCCCAAGGAGAATCCCACTTGAGAGCCTGGTCCTCAAACTTGGATTTTGTAAACCAAAGAACGAAATCATTCTTGTTTTTCTTGTTGTCGTCAGCTTCAACGCCTTCGCGCACGCCCACCTCCAGATCGTCCTCGTCAAAGTTGTTGAAGATGTAATACTGCTTTAATTTTGAAGTGTCAAAATACACGTTTCCGCCGGCAATGTAAGCGTAGCCCTTTTCGATAAGCCCCGAGACAACGCGGATAAAATCGTCGATGCAGCCCGTTGCAGGCTCGACCACGTCGGGAGTTTTGATATTAAGCTTGTCGCAGTCCGCAAAAAAAGCATCGGTGTAGAACTTTGCGATCTCCATCACCGTCTTGTGCTCTCTCTTTGCGCCCTTGAGCATTTTGTCCTCGCCCGTGTCCGCGTCGGAGGAAAGGTGACCTACGTCCGTGATGTTCATTACGCGCTTTACGTCGTAGCCCGAATATCTGAAATATTTTTCAAGCACGTCCTCCATAATGTAGGAGCGGAGGTTTCCGATGTGGGCAAAATGGTAGACCGTAGGTCCGCAGGTGTACATTTTCACCTTGCCCGGCTCGTAGGTCTTGAATTCGTCTCTCGTTCTTGTAAGTGAGTTGTATAAAATCATTTTTATTGTCCTTTCTTTTCTTCAAGCTCACGCAGTCTTTCGTCGATTCTTGACAGCTCCTGTGCCACGGGGTCGGGAATGTGTACCTGGTCCAGATCCTGGGTCTTGACGCCGTCGCGGCGGACCACCTTTGCGGGGATACCCACCGCCGTGCAGTTGTCGGGGATCTCGGTCAGGACTACCGCGCCTGCGGCAACCTTTGAGTTGTCACCGATACGCATGGGGCCGAGGATTTTTGCACCCGCACCCACCATTACGTTGTTGCCCAGGGTCGGGTGACGCTTGCCCGTGTCCTTACCCGTGCCGCCCAAGGTGACCCCTTGGTAGATGGTGCAGTCGTCGCCGATCTCGGTGGTCTCACCAATTACTACGGCGGCGCCGTGGTCGATGAAAAAGCGTCTTCCGATGGTGGCACCGGGGTGGATCTCAATGCCCGTAAAAAATCTTGCAAGCTGGCTCACGGCTCTTGCGCTGAAATAGTGCTTTGAGGTATAGAGCTTGTTTGAGACGCGGTAGGCAATGATGGCGTGAAGTCCCGAATAAAGGAGAAGGACTTCCACGTTGTTTCTTGCCGCAGGGTCCCGCTCGCGAATGACTTCAATTTCTTCTTTTATGTCAGCCATGATCTCACGGCTGTTTTTTATTGCCGCGCGGCTAATATCTACCGATCTCCCGGCAATCTTTCTCAGATCTTTTTTCAGAGCTTCGGTATCTATCATGATTTTTTTCTTCATATACTCTCCAATCTAAAACAAAAAGCCCCCGTACCAAAGGTACAGAGGCGCAAATGCACGGTTCCACTCTGCTTTGCCCGAAGCAATCGGGCAATCTCAAATTGACCTTAACGGGGTCACGCGGCAGTGGCTACGCAAGCAACACTCTTCACCCAAGCGTCTCACGGAGGCACAGCCCGACACCCTGCCGCCAATGCTCGCACCAGACGCATCGGCTCTCTTTTGCACGGCCCGTCGGATTCTTTCCGTTCACAGACTTTATTACATTATATAGCAAAAAGGAAAAAAAGTAAATAGTTTTTTGAAAAAAATTATATTTGTGCGAAAATAGTTCGTCTGTATTTGCGGCGGATGAACGATATTGCCATGCCCGTAGGGGACGACGTCCTCGGCGTCCCAAAAAAATGGAGGAGCAAGGAATCCGACACCGCAACGAAAAGGAAAATGATTTTTAATGCAGAGGCGACCATAAACAAGCAAGCTCGCCGTCGTCCGAACATTCATTTGCGGCACGCGGGACGCCGAGGACGTCGTCCCCTACATGGGGATAAGTATAA
Source organism: Eubacteriales bacterium (assembly GCA_045596925.1). Lineage (GTDB taxonomy): Bacteria > Bacillota > Clostridia > Oscillospirales > CAG-272 > SIG710. Next base: position 352 of record JAZODH010000021.1, on the reverse strand, counting down.
ATCGTTTATTTCGTTGTAAAATTGATTATTGGTGCACGCTGAGAATGAAAGCAGAACGACGGCATTATGCCGTCGTTCTTGAATTTTCGCGGTTTATTATATCTGCCCCAGCAACTTCTTCGTTGCCGCCAGCTTTGCACAGCAAACAAGAACCTCCATTGCCGCCATCAGCTCGTCGTTTGAGGGGAAGGTGGGAGCAATACGGATATTGCTGTCGCAGGGGTCGATGCCGTAGGGGTAGGTGGCACCTACGTCGGTAAGCGTCACGCCCGCTTCCTCTGCCAGACGGTAGGTCTCCTTTGCCGTTCCGTCCATGACGTTAAGGCTGACGAAGTAACCGCCCACGGGCTTT
>JAZODH010000020.1:0-13498 GCA_045596925.1 Eubacteriales bacterium | reverse complement strand
AACGCCAAGAGGGCCGTAATCCCAAGTGTTCGCAAGACCTCCGTAGATCTCGGAGCCGGGGAAAATAAAGCCTCTGGTTTTGCAAAGGGCAACGATTTTTTCCATTGTCTTTTCTGTGTTTTTCATTATGTCTCCATTCTGTCGCTTGCGCGGCGAAATAATTTACTTCTTATTTTTTGTAGTCCTTGAAAGCCTCGGCGCAGCCCTTCATGTTAGGAACGAAGTTAAGCACGCCGCCCACCGTCTTGTATTCACCGGGGAGATCCACCGTCACAGGCGAAAATCTCGAATAGGAGAATATAAGGTCAAGATTTGCATTGATGTCGTTGGTGGTAAGATCGGTGATGAACATATCGTCCGCTTTTTTGAAGAGCGCGGTAGCCTTGGTCATATACGTTCTGATGTTCGCCTCGCTTGTCAGCTTACGCATGACAGCTTTAGCAAATTCGATAGCAGTCTTCATTCTGGAATGCTCGGTGCCCTCGTAGGAATTAAAACGAAGGACCTTGAGCGCCGTCTCACCGTCAAGCAGCTGGCTTCCCGCCGCAATGTCGATATTCAGCTGTCCGCGGTTGTCGGTATATTTCATGTCGCAGGGAACGTTGAAGGTAACACCGTCTATGATGTTGAGCATATCGGGGAACTCGTTCATGCTGACGATAGCGTATCTGTCCACCGTCAGACCCGCGAGCTTCTCAACGGTCTTTTTAAACTCGGTGATGCCGTATTCCTCGTAAATTCTTCCCAGGTACAGGGATTCACCCTTATAGCTGACCACCGTGTGAGGGCTGAAGGAAGCAAATGCAAATTCCTCCCTTTCCTTGCTCACACACACGAGCATTATGGTGTCTGCCGTTATCTCACGGTAGATACCGTCTGCAACGGAGCTTCCCGCCTCGGTATCGGATTCGTAGTCCACCAGCCCCGCAACGCTGTCGGGATTGTAAATGTCGTAGAAAAGAGAGGGGGCATAGTCAAGTCCCAGGAAAAGCATATTGAAGGAATCTCCCTGAAGCTCTTCTCTGGTGTCGCCCTCGTCCGAGGTATCAAGCCCGAAGGAGTCGTCCGTACCGCTGACGATCATGTCGTCGGGCAGGTCGTTTTTATTGCCCGTTCCGAAGACCAGCGCGACTATAAGGCAGGCCAGGGCCGCAAAGGTAACGAATGATATTACGAACGTAATAGCAAAGTTTCTTATTGATGAAAGCAATCAACTTCACCTCCGTGTCGATAGTGTGAATGTTCTAAATTCATTATATTATATAACATTTGCGGCGCGAAATCAAGTCTTACCCGTTAATTTTTTGTTTCGGGCGGATTTTTTATCAAAAAAGCCCCAAAATCCTTATATTTCAAGGGTTGTTTGAAGAAAATTGAACAACGGACTGCTGAATTATATACGAGATATATTCCTGTTGCAATTAGATATATGTCTAATCACCAAATTGCATCTAACAAGTTTGCTTTATATGTGTCTCATCTAATGTCATTGTAAGATGAGGTGCTACAACTTATTGCCGCTTGCCGTAGGGGTGGATCTTATCCGCCCGCAGGCGACCAATGGTCGCCCCTACAGAATAAGATTTTTGGTCATATTCAAAAATTTTCACAACAAAAAAACACGGCTCGCGCCGTGCTTTTTTGTTTGAATTATTTGGTCGGACCAATGCTGAAAACGTATGTCACGTTACCGCCGAGACCGTCGATCGACGTGTCCCAAATAGCCGTTACCTCGTATACGCAGCTACCATCCTGATTGATCTGAAACATGGTGCCGTCAATGATCTCTATCTGCTCGGGTTCGGAGAATACGTTGTCCTGCCCGTCTGTTTCCGCAAGTCTCCAACGTTTTATTGTGATATCGGGAGCACGGTTAAAATCAAACGCCAATTTAGCGTGTACTCCACCCGTCACGTCATAAAATTTATCATTTGAAAGTCTGGGCATAACGTCGATAAATTGTTTGCTCGTGGGGTAATTACTGTCGTACATATTTGCACCGCTCGTGCCGTCACCCACGGGATAAAACCAACTGCTGGTTCCCATGCTCGCCTTTATCGAACCGTCCGGTGTTATTACGGCAAGGGTTGGCGGCTCACTCATTATCTGCGGAACGTACGGTTCGTCTTCCCTGCCATTTACGCCTACATAGACCGCATCAAAAGAAGTGCAGTTGGAAACAGGTGCCCTCAGAATCTCCACCGTCACAAGCCACCCCGACATATCGTCGGTGTGGGCCTCGGGATCGTTGGTCTGCTCTATTTCAAGGGTAAGCTCGCCGTCGTCAATGCTTATTTTGCGAACACCGTATCTGAACGATCCGCTGGGAGCCTCCATATATGCTACCAGAAGAAACTTGTCTGCAAAGAAATCAACGTCACAATGAGCCGTTGCAGCCGCAAAGCCCTCGTTTTCGTCATATTTGTAATTCATGGAGAAAACGTCGCCGTAATCCTCGATGAATTTTTCAAGTTCCTCTTTACTGTCGATCCGATAAAGGGGAAGATGTTTTCTGGGGTAAGTATGACTGACCGTGTCGGGATTGATTATTCCCTGCGTCACCCTCTCGTCGTCCGTCCAATTTGCCCATGCGCTGTACCAATCGCAAAGGTCAATCTCAATTATCTCGTTTCCGATATCTGCGGGTCTGTTATCAACGACGGGCAGATCCGTTCCGTCATCCTTTGGGGGCAGCTTATCCCGATCAATCGGTCGTGTGCTGACGCAGGATGTGAGAAGCAATGCCATAACTGCAAGTATCGTAAGTAATCTTTTCATAAAAACCTCCTGTAATGCGAAATGAGATCTCTACCTATAAAGACGGGAAAAGTGCAAGCTTTGTTACACTTTTCCCGAAAATTTCATTTTTTGTCAAAACAGAGCGACCGCCAGTCTGTGATTATTTCAGAAGTCTCCTCTTTTTCGCGACCCGGAAAACCACTGCCGATAAGCGGTGGATTTTTATCTCGGGCGCGATCAACAACCATAGAAGGCTGTCGCAAACTCGCTATCTTCAAGAATAACTGTCTTAATAGGCTTGTATTCTCCGTCAATAAGCTCCATATAGAATTCGACCTTCCTTAACGGAACGAACTTTGAATAATCTGCCCAGAACTGCATAGTGACGACGGTTATTCCGTCCTTCACTACTTCCGATACAACAGTAGAAACAGGTGAAGAGTCGCCTCTTCCTAATATGGTATATCCGCCTTCGACCTTATTTACTTTGTCACCAAAAACAAGCTCGTCACCGCTTACTCCAAGGTATTTTTCGGCATATGCTTTTATCTCTTCTTCGGTCCTTGGTCTGTAGTTTCCCGATATAGCATCAAGACGGATTATTATGAAATCACAAAGGCCAAATTCGCGCAAGCCCTCTTTCTTTACAGATTCAAAATCTCTGTCAGAGCCAACGTCGTATACGTAACTCACAGCGGGAGAGATATCATTCATCCCCTCCCCGGGCCATTTGAATTCATCTTTCTTTACGAAAGTGGCATACATTCCATCGAAGAAGACAAGCTCGTGTGTTCCCACGGGAAGTATCTTCGACTCGCCCGATATTACCTCTAATTTCAGTACCGGAAACTCCTCCACAATGCTGCCGTCCTCTACGACGGGAAAACCCTCAAAATATATCTCAAAATCGCCTATCTCAATACCGCGCAGATCTTCGTACACACCTACCCCTACACCGCAACGATCTTCAAAAACGTCTATTGCTCCGTCAACGAGGGCGCGCATTGTTTCATAGAGGTATTCATGTCCTTCGGGAACATCCAAAAAGCTTATATCACATTCACATTCGGGAGCCATAATATCTACGGGCTTTTTTATATTATTCCACTGTTGCTCCGTTCCCTTATATTCGATTTTCTTCAGATCAAAGCAATCCCACAACGCCTTTTCACCTATGGATTTCAGGCTTGCGGGAAGCTCTATATACTCAAGATCCGAAAAGGCGTACGCCGCAATATGCTCGGTTCCTTCCCTTACCGTTATGACCTTATCAAAAGAACTGTTTGAAAGACACCATTTTCCCAAATAACTCACGTTGTCTTCGGTCTCAACGGCAGGGCACTCATTGAATGCGGAAGATGCCAAAAACTCTATACCGTCGGGCAGATTCACGGATTCCAGATTACGGCATCCGGAAAATGCATCACTTTCTATCCGCTTTATGCTTTCCGGCAGAACAACGGTCTTCAAAGAAGCACAACCCGCAAAGGCGCTTTTGGGAATACTTGTCACCCCTTCGGGAACACTTATCTGTTCAAGCTCGGCACAACCCTTAAAAGCACTGTCGTATATTCCGTTTATGCTGTTGTTATTCGGAATAATACTCGTCTTGCATCCCATAACAAGATAGTTTTCAGCTTCGATTTGCTCAATCAAGCAGTTTCCGTCAACATAATATTTTTTGTTTCCGGACTCCACTCGGATACTGCTGACTCCATGGCAATAAGAGAACGCGTTTTCTCCGATTGATTCAAGATATTGCGGGATAACAAGTGTCTCAATCGAACCACAGTACATAAATGCCTGTTCACCTATGCTGCGCACACAAAAAGGAAGACCTATATTCTTTAACGCAGAACAGTTAAAGAACGCCCTGTTCCCTATCTCCGTCACCGTTGATGGAAAAACGATGCTTTCAAGGCTTTGGCAGTTTTCAAACGCGCCGCTGTCAATACGAGTAATACTGCCCTTGAGAGTCACGCTTTTCAGATTCTTGCAATTTGAAAACGCCGCCGCTCCGATCAAAACGGCACTCGTTTCAACGCTTTCCAAATCTCCGCATGACGCGAAGGCTTCCGTTCCTATATGAGTAACGCTGTCCGGTATAACGACGTTTTTGAAATGAAGCCCCAAAAAAGCTCTGTCACCGATAACCGTGACGGGCTTCCCGTTATACTCGGACGGAATGTTGAGCGTATCTCCGCGTTCGAAGCCCGCAGACGTCACCTCATATTCGGAACCGCCGTTGATCTCGGTGTATACCAGCTTGCTTGTGTTCTCTTCCGGTTTTTCGGCGCATGATGCCAAAAGCAACGCAAAAACAGCAAGTATTGTAAGTAATCTCTTCATAAAACCTCCTGTTTCAAATTGGGATCTCTACCTATAAAGACAGAAAAAGCGCAGAGGTTGTTACACTTTTCCCGAAAATTTCATTTTTTTGCCAAAGCAGAGCGACCATCATCTTATGATTGGGTTGTCTCAGGGCCTTCGTAAAAACCATAGGTCATCTTGCCGCCAACCCCATCGGACATCTCCCAAACGGCGGTCACCTCGTAAACGTAGATTCCTCTTCTTTCAAGTTCTACCGTCATGTTTTCATCGACCTTTACGTTCTCACAAGCCGCATCGTAACCGGTATATTTCGCCGCTTCCATATTCCACCGACGAACCGTCACCCGCACCTCACCGTTAAAGTCAAACACCAGCTTTGCCTGCTGCCCGTAACCATAAGCATCGGTTGAGATCAACGGAAGATTTCCAAGCTGATACTCTTTCAAAACGTCAGTGTCCCGCGTATTTTCCGTTCCATTCTGCGAAGGGTAAGTCCAACCGTCGGACACCGTCTTCGCCTCCAGCTCGAACCGGCGAACTGTAACAAAAAGCTGTGGGGAGCAGGTCTGATCATAATATCCCTCGCGGTCGCCAACACAGAAATAATACGATGCGGAGCCGCCCACATTGTCGACCTTTTCCCACGTGGCACTCAAAGAATACACATAACATCCGGTGGTATTGAGAGGAAAGGTAATACCCTCGTCGGTCACGCTAATGTCAACCTCATATTTGAACTCGTTGTTTCTTTCATCTCCGATGCGCCAACGGCTCATATAAATTTTATCAGGTTGCCGAGCGAAATCGAAGGCAAGTTTTCCAATAACCGTGTCCTCTCCAAAAAATTCCGCATTAGGGAGATAATTCAAATTATCAAGAAAATCATCCGCATACGGATAATCGCTGTCGGCTATCATTCCCATTTCTCCGCCCCACCAATGTGCGCCGCTTTGTATTGCTTCGATTTCTCCATAAGGACTTGCGACTGTCAGGCTCGGTGGAGGCTCGAAAGCGTAATACGGTTGCTTCCCAACGTAAACCGCACCAAAGGACGTATAAGATTTAACTTCTTCCTTTAGGAACTCGACCGCTATAAGCCGACTGGGCATATCATCGGTATATTCCTCGAAATCATTTCTTTGCTCGATCTCAATTAAAAGATCTTTACCCTCTCTTATTACATTACGAATCTGATATTTGAGCTTTCCGCTTTCCGCGTTCATGTAGGCAACGAAAATCACGTTCTCCTCAAAGAATGCTTCGTCCTTGCTTGCGGTCTTTTCGTTGAAGCAAGGAGCGCCATCGTGATTATTGCCAAAGGAAAATACTTTAGCATAGTCCTCTTTGAATTTTTTAAGGGCTTCAACGCTATCGATCCTATACAGAGGCAGGTGTGTACCCGTTGCATCATTTTTTACGGCGTCAGCGTTAACCGCTCCCAAAATGACCCTTTCATCATCCGTCCAATTCGTCCAACAGCTGTAAAAATGATATGAAAAGCTTGTTGGATATACGTCTCCGCCATCACCGCTTACTTCTTCGGTATCGTCTCCGTCGCCCTCACCGTCAACAGGCGCTTGCGTGGTATCCTCGCCCTTGGTCGGCAGCTTATCCTTATCAAGCGGGCGGGTGCTGACACATGACGAAAAAACAAGCGTCAAGAGAATAAAAAGTGCAAGTATTTTTTTCATTTTTTGTCCTCCTTTCGGGGTCTACCTATAAAAACAAAAAAGTGCAAACTTGTTGCACTTTTTCCGAAAAATATCAAATTTTCTCGATAGCGTCAACAAGAGTGGGTATTGCTCGCTCAAAGCAAACGCCGTAAGTATGATCTTCGGGGGTAGCCTTTATGCTTTCGCAGACAAAGTCGGCCGCGATCGCCGCCGCTTGGTTCGCATCGGCTCCGCGCATGAGCGCGCCTGTAAATGCGGAAGCAAAAACGTCGCCCGTACCGTGGGACATTCGGGGAATCCTTGCGTTAAAGTAGTATTTCACTTCCTTACCGTCATATGTAGCCGCACCCAGGTTGTCGTCGTCAAAGGACACACCCGTGAGGATAACGTTCTTTGCACCCAGCGACATAAGCTGACGGAGCAGAAGCTCGATATATTCCCGACCGTAGCCCGAAAGTACAGGCTCCTGTCCTAGAAGCAGGGCCGCCTCAGTAAGGTTGGGCAGGATATAGTCCGCGCCGCGGCAGAGCTTTGCCATTTTTTTCGGAAAATCCTGACCGAATCCCACGTAAAGCTTTCCGTTATCCGCCATTGCGGGGTCAACGATGCGAAGCGCGCCGTCCGAGGCACAGCTGTCCATTATACTTAAAATGTAATCTATCTGGCTCTCGCTGACGTAGCCCGTGTAGAACGCATCAAACTTCAGCCCTTCGCTTATCCAATGCTTTTCAATGTCAGGCATATCTTCCGTCAGGTCGCGGAAAGTAAAGCCCACAAAACCGCCCGTGTGGGTGGAAAGCACCGAGGACGGCAACACCGCCGTCTCAATTCCGCAAGCGGAGATTATAGGGAGAGCAACGGTCAGAGAGCACTGACCTACGCAGGAAATATCCTGTATACTTAAAATTCTTTTTACCTTGTCCATTTTCCAATCCTCGGTATTCTTTCTTCAACAAAATTATACCACTTTTTGCCTTATCTGTCAACTGTTATTTTAGAAGGAGCGCCTGTGCAAAACCGAAGTAAAGAAGCAGTGAAACCGCGTCAACTATGGTGGTGATAAAGGGGCTTGCCATGACGGCGGGGTCAAGTCCTATGACCTTTGCCAGAATAGGCAGAGCACCCCCAACCAGCTTTGATACAAGTACTGTGGTAAAGAGCGTGAGTGAGATGACCACGGCTGCCACGGTGCCGACCCCCATATGGAAAACGAAATTGTCAATAAGCATTATTTTCAGCAGGTTGCAGACCGCAAGCGCCGCACCGCAAAGAATGGCCACGCCCGATTCCTTGAGTACCACGTGAAAAGCGTCCGCGGGGCGTATCTCGTCAAGAGCAAGTCCGCGAATGACCGCAACAGAAGACTGACCGCCCGAGTTTCCGCCCGTACCCATGAGCATGGGGATAAAGGCGATAAGCACGGGGAACATGGAAAGGGCGGACTCAAAGCCCGAAATTATTCGACCCGTAAAGGTGGAGGTGACCATGAGGAGCAAAAGCCACGGGATTCGTTTGGAAAACGTGGAAAGCACGCCTGTTTTAAGGTACGGCTTGTCAGCAGGGGTCATTGCCGCCATCATTTCCATGTCCTCTGTGTTCTTTTCCTCGATGACGTCGATAGCGTCGTCCACCGTAACGATACCCACAAGACGGCCCTCCGCATCAACGATGGGAAGCGCAGGCAGGTCGTATTTTGAAATGGTGTCGGCTACGTCCTCCTCGTCATCGTGAGTACCCGCGCAGACAAGGTCGGTATTCATTATATCGCAAATGAGAGTATCATCGTCAGAAAAAAGAAGCTTCTCGATGCGGATACTTCCCTGAAGAATGCGCTTTTCGTCGGTAATGTAGCCAACGTAGACCGTCTCCTTATCGTAACCCGTCTTCTTGATGTGCGCTATTGCCTGTGCGACCGTCATATTGCGGCGGAAGTCGATAAACTCCGCCGTCATGATGCTTCCGGCCGAACCCTCGGGATAACTGAGGAAACGGTTGATAGTAGCCCTCGTCTCGGGCTTCACCGTTTTGAGAATACGCTTTACCAGTCCTGCGGGAAGCTCCTCAAGCATATCCACCGCGTCGTCCACGAAAAGCTCCTCCATAATAGCGGACAGCTCGCTGTCATTTATCGACTGAATGATAGTTTCCATAGTCTCCTGAGTCAGCTCTGCAAATATCTCAGCAGAAATATCCTTTTTCAGCATTCGGAAGACCATTATCTGTTGCGGTCGCTCAAGCTCCTCCAAAAATTCCGCGCAATGGATCGGATTCAAACCGTCCATTTTCCGCATGAGCTCGGGAAAGCGCTTTGATTGGAGCAGTTCCAGCATTTCAGTGTCCTTTTCATTCATCATAGTGGCGTACCTCGCTTTCTTTGGAAATTTATACAAAACTGTTTGTGCATATTGAACTAAAAAATATATACCATATTGCTTTTTGAGCAAAAAAGGCGTAAAATAAGCCAAAGAATAAGTTATTAACTTATTCTTCACTTTAAACCCAATTTTATTTCGGGGAAAGGACTTATATGAAAAAGATCAACAAAAGAATTCTGAGCACGATACTTCTTTCAGCCATGTTGATGACAGCGGCGGTCGTTCCCTCTCACGGTGCGAACCTCCTTGATCTGCGCTCGATCGCAGTAAACGACGGCAAATACGACAGCGGCGTTTACATCACAGGTCAAACAGACAAGAACATGGTCCTGTACACACAGGGCGAGACGGTAACCTTTACCCTTGCCCTTTGGGACAAGAACGGCAAAAAGATCGCCGCACCCGGATTTGCGTACACGATAAAGGGTGACGCGGGCAAGGATTACGAAAAGAGCGGTTACGTCATGGCCGATGAAAACGGCAATGCTACCGTGACCTTCACTACCATGAATCAGACGGGCTACGTCCGCCTTGAGGCCGACGTGTGCGACGAAAACGGAAAAGCACTTCTTGATTACCGTTATCTGAACAACAAACCCCTTTTCCAGGGCGGTGTTCTGGTCGACGCGCAGAACATTACAACCACCGAGCCTATTCCCGACGACTTCAAGCAGGTCTGGAAAGAGCAGCTTGAGCTTCTTGACGCTTGCGCTCCCGATCTCGTTAAGATCGAGAAGGTGGAATCCTTCTACGCCTCCGACGGGAAAATAAGAACTCAGGCAGAAAACTACCCCGGCGTCGACGTTTACGCGGTATACGTTGACTGCATCGGAAACCCTGCCAACATCAAGCGTCCTGCAGGCAATAACGGCAAGGGCCCCGACGACGGCGCCACCTTTGCGGCGGCATACATAACCGTTCCCAAGAACAAGGCCCCCGGCTCTCTGGGCTTCAATTTCGGCTTCATCGGATACGGTGTTCAGACTGTCAATCCTCAGACCAACCCCGGCAACAATATAGGAATCAACATCCTGGCGCATTCCCTTTATCTCCTGCCCGAAATGACCAACGCCGATTTCAAGACCAACTATTCGGGATGGGTCAACGGATACGGCATGACCACAACGGACAACGATAATATCGAGACCTGCTATCAGCGCAACGTGCTTTTGCGCGAAGTACAGGCACTCCGTTTCCTCGAAAAGGCTTTCGGTGAAGAAGGCGGCGCTATGGCCAAGGGTTATGAATCCGAAACCATGACCGAAGCAGAAATTCAGGCTTGCTTTGATTCCTGGAAGGGTCTTTACAAAAAAGGCAACAGTATCTTTGCCAGCGGCGGAAGCCAGGGCGGATTTATGGCACTCGGTCTGGCGGCTCTTTGCCCTCAGGTAACAAAATGCGAGGCGAGCTCGTCCTGGATGTGCGACACACACGGAAACACGGACGAGGATAAAATTCATTCAACTCTCCGTCCCACAGCGGGAGACGGTATCAAATACTGCGATACGGCAAATCTTGCAACGCTTATAACCTGTCCCACGACCCTTTCCGCAGGTCTGGGCGATACCACCTGTCCTCCCACCGGCAATATGGCACTCTACAACAATCTGACGCGTGGCAAGGACGTTCCCGCAGGGCATTTCTCCATCACATGGCGTCAGGGCAAAACTCACGACGGCGGAAGTGACATAAAGGACAACGCGACCTACAAAAAAGCGGATTACTGCGTATCTTTTAAGAAGTCTCTTGAAACAGCTATCTCCGACTGGACGCTTGAGGATGGCGTGCTGACCGTAAAAGGCAGCGGCGTTCTGGCATTCCCCGACGATGAGGCTCCCTGGCTTACAAAGAGACGCGAGATAAAGAAAATCGTTCTTGACGGCGATTTCGTTTCGATCGGTGCCTTTGCTCTCGATCTTGCAGGCGTTTCGAACGTCAAGATACAGATGCCCAAGTCTATTGTAAGCATTGCCGAATCGGCGTTCAACACCGATCCCGCAGGACTGACTCTCCTGGTCGAGCCTAACTCCTACGCTTCCGAGTACGCGCAGGCAATGAATATGAAGTTTGAGGTCATAAAGGACGAAACGCCCGATGACACAACGCTCGATACCGCGGAGAATACTACTCCCGATACAGTTCCCGACGACAGCAAGCCCGTTCAGACAGATGACAGCAAGGCTGATGACACCGACAACACAGGCAAGGAAAAGAAATCTTCTCTGCCCATAATCATAGGTACGGCAGCTGCCGCAGTCGTAGCGGCAGGTGTTGCGATTCTTGCAATATTCAAGAAAAAGAAAAAATAAACTCAAAAGAAAAAGGGCTGCCTATGCAGCCCTTTTTCTTTCGACCTTACTCGGCAAGCCACTTCTCGGCGTTTGCCTTGGACATTCTCTTAATATCCTCTTTTGTATAAGCAGACTCCTCGCCGCCGTTTACGTAAAGGAAATAAAGACCTGCCTCGGTCTGATAAAGAGACTCCTCGTAGCCTGCGGGATCGCCGAAAGCACCGAAGGTCTTCTTTTTAATAAGAGTTGCGCTATCTGTGTCATACTGTTTGCCACATATAGTTTTTAACATACAGTTGAGATCCTCCAAAATTTATTTGAAGCATACGCTTCTTAAGTACGTGCCTATTTTACCACAGCTTCTCTGTACTGTCAAGCAGAATTTTGTCGCCAATTTCCCGCATTTTTGCATAAATCTCACAAAAAAGGTGCTTTTAAGAAGTTTTTTTAATTTTTTTTGAAAAACTCTTGCAATTTTTAAAAAATCGTGTTATAATGTCCTTCGTTAATGGATATCAGTAAAGCGAGGTGTAAATAATGAAGGAAGGAATCCATCCTAATTACGAAGAGGTTGTAATTTCCTGTGCATGCGGCGAAAAGGTTACAACCAAGTCCACAAAGGGCGGAGAGATTAAGGTTGAAGTTTGCTCTAAGTGCCATCCCTTCTTTACCGGTAAGCAGAAGTTTGTTGATGCCGGCGGTAAGGTTGATAAGTTCAAGAAAAGACTTCAGGCAAGCGCAAAATAATCAAATTCGCAACAACGGGCAGTCGTGTGCTTTTGTGGTACATGCCTGCCCTTATTGTTTTTTGATCGAAAAGAGGTAACATGGAACTTAAAGAAAATAACCCCGAGGTGCAAAACCGAGTGCTGACAGTGGCACTTATAACGCCGAACGTTACTCCCGAGGAAGTCGATAAAAGCCTTGACGAGCTTGACCGACTGATCGACACCGCAGGCGGTGAGACGATCATCCGCGTCACTCAAGCGCGCCCCAACCCCGACGTTGCCACCGCCGTTGGCCGTGGCAAGGTGGAGGAGATCGCCGAGGCGTGCAAAAACAACGAAATAAATCTGGTGGTCTACGACGGCGAGCTGTCCCCCTCTCAGATAAGAAACCTTGAGGACGGGATCGGCGGCGACGTCAGCGTCATCGACCGCAGTATGCTCATTCTCGACATCTTCGCGCTTCACGCCGTAACGGGCGAGGGAAAGCTCCAGGTAGAGCTGGCTCAGCTCAAATACACCGCACCGAGACTTATGGGCAAGGGTAAATCCATGTCACGACTGGGCGGCGGTATCGGAACGAGAGGTCCCGGTGAGACGAAGCTCGAAAGCGACAGACGGCACTTAAAGCGCCGTATCGTTGCGCTTGAGGAAGAGCTGCGTGAGCTTGACCGCACCCGCCAGACTATGCGCGCGGCCCGCGACCGCAGCGGTATTCCCGAGATCGCTATCGTCGGTTACACCAACGCGGGAAAGTCCACTCTGCTCAATTATCTGACAGACGCGGGTATTCTGGCACAGGATAAACTTTTTGCGACCCTTGACCCCACCACGAGAAAGTTCGTTTTGCCCTCGGGCACTCCCGTGCTTCTCACCGACACGGTCGGATTTATCCGCAAGCTCCCCCACCACTTGGTAAAGGCGTTCAAATCAACACTTGACACTGCGGTTTACGCCGACATTCTCCTTATCCTGCTTGATTTTTCGGACAACGAATATCCTGCACAGTTGGCGGTGACAACGCAAATAATCGACGAACTGAACGCAGGCGGCAAGCCTATGCTTCTTGCGCTCAACAAGAGGGATAAAGCCAAGGACAAGCTCCCCATACTTCCCGATTTTGAGCTGCAGAACATCTTTGCCGTCTCCGCTGTGACAGGCGAGGGCGTTGACGCCCTTGTAAACCGCATTGAGGAGATCGTAAACGAGGGCAAGCGCCGTCTTGTTTTCACTATCCCCAACGCCGAGCAGGGAGCGCTGAATACCCTATACAAGAACGCAGTCGTTGAGGACGTTGAATACGGTCCCGAGGCTGTAAAGGTTACGGCAGTCGTTGACAGCAAAATAAGAGGAATGCTGGCAAA
>JAZODH010000019.1:0-24005 GCA_045596925.1 Eubacteriales bacterium | reverse complement strand
GAGCGTGGAGTAAAGCATCTGCGCGAGCTGATGCGTGCGGCAGATGAGGGCTACGAGGCTCACGTTGTTTTTATCATTCAAATGGACAGCGTCTCGCATTTCGAGCCAAACGACCAAACTGACCCCGAGTTCGGAAAAGTGCTTCGCGAAGCGGCACAAAAAGGCGTTTCGGTAACGGCACTTTATTGCAAAATAACTCCCGACAGCATTGAGGCAGTCGGAGAGGTTGAGGTAAAGCTGTAAAATACACATTATTGCCTCTCCGTAGGGGACGACGCCCTCGGCGTCCCGCATCGGCGCGAATGTTTTTTTGCAGACGACAAGCTTGCTCGTTTATGCTCGTCCCTACAGGGTAGAGAGTGTTCGATTTGTACTTGCCCGTAGGGCGAAGGCGGTTTGCCACGCAAATTAAGGCCCGCCGAGAACGGGACGCCGAGGACGTCGTCCCCTACATGATTTAATCAATTTAAACAAAAGATCGACACGAAAATATTTCCAAATTTATTTATTGTATTTTCTTGTCCAAGAAAATCGGTCATACAAAAATCCCTCGTTTACTTAAAACGAGGGATTTCCATTTAAATATTATACACTATGGATTCCAAGGTCCTTGTCTGCGTTTGCATCGATACCGTAAAGCTTCTTCTTACGGTTCTCGAAGAACTTAACTGCAACCTGATCGAACAGCGCGTAGGAGAGAACGTCCTCGTCCTGTTCGATATACTGAGCGCATTTTTCACGAAGCTCGTCAAGCTCGGGCTTCAGCGCGTCTGCGGGACGAGAAGTAATTCTTTCCTCGTCACCGATGACCTTCTTTACGATCTCGGGGTCGATCTCCATAGGAGTCTTACCGTATTCGCCCTTGATGAGTCCGCGGAATTCCTTTGTAACCATCTTATAGCGCTCGCCGTTCAGCACATTGAACACAGCCTGTGTTCCCACGATCTGAGAGGAGGGTGTTACAAGAGGAGGATTACCCGAATCGGCTCTTACTCTCGGGATCTCGTCAAGAACAGCGTCAAGCATATCGGACTTGCCTGCCTGCTTAAGCTGAGAAACGAGGTTTGAGAGCATACCGCCGGGAACCTGGTTGATGAGAGCGTTTACGTTTACCTTCATGACCTTGGGGTCCATAAGACCTGCCGCAAGATACTTCTCCCGGAGAGCGGTGAAGTGCTTTGTTATAACGTTCAGCTCGCCAAGGTCAAGACCCGTGTCGAACTCTGTGCCTGCAAGGCTGGCAACAAGAGACTCCGTCGGCATCTGGGACGTACCCTGTGCCATAGGAGAAATAGCTGTGTCAACTACGTCAACACCTGCCTCGATAGCCTTCATAATGGTCATAGAAGCAACGCCCGCAGTATAGTGGGTATGGAGCTGGATCGGAACGCTTACGTTCTCCTTGAGAGCTTTTACAAGCTCGTATGCGTTGTAGGGCAGGAGCAGACCTGCCATGTCCTTGATACAAATGGAATCTGCACCCATTTCCTCAAGCTGCTTTGCATAGTTTACGTAATACTCCGTGGTATAGAAGGGTACGCCGCCCTTGGGGTCGGTGGTATAGCTGACAGCCGCCTGAACGTGTCCGCCCTCGCGCTTTGTTGCCGAGATTGCGGTCTTGAGGTTTCTTGCGTCATTGAGTGCATCGAAAATTCTGATGATATCAATACCGTTTGCAATAGACTTCTGAACGAAGTATTCAACAACGTCATCGGAATAGTGGCGGTAGCCCAGAATATTCTGACCGCGGAAAAGCATCTGAAGCTTTGTATTCTTCACCTCTGCGCGGATCTTGCGGAGTCTCTCCCAAGGATCCTCGTCAAGGAAGCGCAGGCAAGCGTCAAAGGTAGCACCGCCCCATGCTTCAAGTGAATGGTAACCGATTTTATCAAGCTGAGACAGTATGGGGAGGATCTCCTCTGTGGTCATTCTCGTTGCGATAAGTGACTGATGGGAGTCACGGAGAACTGTCTCGGTAATTTTTACCTTTCCCATTATATATACATTTCCTTTCTTAAATTTATGTACTTATGCGAACCATGTAAGGAACACGCCGGCAGCCACGGCTGAGCCGATAACACCTGCAACGTTGGGTCCCATTGCGTGCATAAGAAGGAAGTTTGAGGGATCGTATTTCTGACCCTCGATATTGGCAACTCTCGCCGCCATAGGTACTGCGGAAACGCCCGCAGAGCCGATAAGGGGGTTGATCTGTCCCTTTGTGACAACGCACATGATCTTTGCGGTAAGAAGTCCGCCGATAGTCGACACGCAGAACGCACAGAGACCGAGAGCGATGATAAGAAGCGTTTCCTTACGCAGGAAATTGTCTGCCTTTGCGGTTGCACCGACGGTGATACCGAGGAAGATGGTAACGATGTTCATCAGCTCGTTCTGGGCTGTCTTTGAAAGACGGTCCGTAACTCCGCAGACGTTCAGCAGATTACCGAACATAAGGCAACCGACCAGGGGTGCCGCATCGGGAACGATGAGGCAGACCGCAACGGTTACGACTACGGGGAACAGAAGCTTCTCGGTTCTTGAAACGGGGCGAAGAGTAGTCATCTTGATCTTTCTCTCCTTCTCCGTTGTGAGCATTCTCATAAAAGGAGGCTGGATCATGGGGATAAGCGCCATATAGCTATACGCCGCAATGGCAATAGCACCAAGGAGGTGGGGAGCCAGGGTCTTTGTGACCAGGATCGCCGTAGGGCCGTCCGCACCGCCGATAATACCGATAGCCGCCGCCTCAAGCGCATCGAATGCACCCGACATTATCGCGCCCGAAAAGGCAACGAAAACGCCAAGCTGTGCGCCTGCGCCGATAATTAAGCTCTTGGGGTTTGCAATAAGAGGAGAAAAGTCCGTCATGGCTCCGATGCCTATGAAGATAAGCGAGGGATAGATGCCAAGCTTTACGCCAAGGTAAAGGAAGTCAAGAAGACCGCCGTGTTCGATAACGTCCTGAATGACCAGCTTTGCAGTCGGGTCCTCGGGGTTGATGAAAAGATTCATATCGAACATATTCGCGCCGGGAAGGTTCGTCAGAAGCATGCCGATGGCGATGGGAAGGAGCAGAAGAGGCTCAAAGCCCTTCTTGATGGCGAGGTAGATGAGTACGAAGGAGATGACGTACATAATGACGCACTTCCACCAATCGCTCTCGCCAAACAGGCGTGCAACACCTGTTTCTCCGAGAAAATCGATAATACTATCGAGCATTTATAATCACCCTTTCTTTCGGGCTTGCTTAGTTGAGCGAAACAAGAGTAGCGTCGGTTTCTACGCTGTCACCTGCTCTGCACTCAACGGATGCAACAGTACCGTCTGCGGGGGACTTGATCTCGTTCTCCATCTTCATAGCCTCGAGAACAAGAAGAACGTCACCCTTCTTTACGGCGTCACCTACGTTTACGCAGGTCTTAAGGATAGTACCCTGCATGGGGGCCTTTACAACAGTAGAGCCTGTTGTACCCTGCTTTGCGGGAGCCGCAGGAGCTGCGGGAGCGGGTGCTGCAGCAGGAGCGGGAGCTGCCGCAGGTGCGGCTACGGGTGCGGGTGCTGCTACGGGAGCGGCAACTGCGCCTGCCTCCTCAATGGTAACCTGATAGAAATTGCCGTTTACTGTAACGTTGTATGTTTTCATTTCAAATACCTCTCTTTAATTATTATGCCTGGTTCCAGGGGCGTGCGCCGCCTGTGCGTCTGAAGGATACTACTCTGAACGTGCCTGTGACACCCTCGGACTCACGCATGAGCGTGATCGCCGCCGTGATCGCCGCCACTATCTCCTCATCGGAGGAAGCGGGAACAACGGGTGCGGGCGCGGGTGTTGCCACGGGTGCGGGGGCCGTCTTCTTTTCGGGAGCAGGGGCCTTTTCCTTTTTCTCGGATCCTCCTGCGAAGATCACCTTAAACACTGCAAGAACTGCCCAGATGACCGCAAGTACCGAGAAAATGATAAGCATACCCACAGCCGTATGGGAAAGCGCATACATAGCTCTTTCGCCAAAGGTGTTTCCCACGAAGTGCTCGCCTTGGGTAACGGCGTCCGTAACAGCTGTTGAAAGTAACTGATTCATATTTTACCTCCTTCTCACAGAGGGAGAACTATGTGGCGTCTGTCGGGATAAAGCTCGGACTTGGATGCCAGCATGGAAAGCGCGGAGCAGATCCTTGCGCGAAGCTCGGACGCCTCGATCACGTTGTCGATCTCGCCCTTCTGTGCCGCCTCGACAGGCGAGGAGCAGATCTCTGTCCACTGACGCTCAAGCTCTTCTCTGGATTCCTTTACGTCGGGACCGCTTACTCTGTCATTCCAAACGAATGCCACCGCACTCTTGGGAGGCAGAACGGAGATGGCAGCTCTGTCAAGAGCAAGAGCCATATCAGCACCCACGGACTTAGATCCGAGAAGCGTGTAAGCCTGACCGTATGCACGGCCCAGAACTACCGTCACCTTGGAGTTTTCGGAGGAAGCATATGCCATTGCAAGTCTTGCAAGCTCTGCGGAATAAGGAGCCTTTTCTGCCTGAGCGGAAGCCTCAAGACCAATGCTGTCAACAAGGGTCAGCACGGGAATACCGAAGCTGTCGCAGAAGGAAAGGAATTTTGAAGCCTTTCTTGCCGCGCCGATGGTCAGCGCGCCGTTATTTTCTACGGGGTTATTGGCGATAACGCCCGTAACGATTCCGCCGAACGCACCGAAGCCTGTCACCATCTCGGGTGCAAAGCCGTTATAAATTTCCGTAAACATACATCCGTCACCGATAAGGTCAAGGATATCGTGAACATTGTAATTTTCATTCGCCAGCACGCCGCCAATATCTGCGCGGCGGTTGATGTCGTCGCCGATCTCGATCTCAACGATGCCCTCTGCGTTGTTTGCGGGAAGGAGAGAAGTCAGGCGTCTTGCAAAAGCATAAGCCTCAGCCTCGTTTTCCGTTTCGTGTGCAGTCATGCCGCTTGCCACGGGATCGCTGTCGTCTGCGAAGAGAGAATTTACATAAAGCTGTGTGCTATCCTTTACGGTAACGGTCACGTCAAACATAGAAGCGATGGTTGCCGCCATACCTGCGCAGATTCCGGGAACTACTGCGATCTGAGGAATTACGCCCGATGCGTCGGAAACGCACTTCATAACCTTACCGTAGCCTGCCAGAGCGCTGACGCCATCGTAAACCACTGCGCCGCAGCTGTCAAAGATACCGATAACGGGTGCGCCGTTCTTGATCGCCGCTTCATAAACGTTTGCGATCTTCTTTGCGTGTCCCTCGTCAAATGCGCCCTTCATTCTGCCCATATCCTGGGAGAAAGCAAAAGCAAGTCTACCCTCGATTGCACCGTAGCCGCAGATGACGCCTTCAAATTCGTCCTCCTTGTTTGTGCGGCAAACGTATGCGCCGGTTTCAACGAAAGTACCTGCGTCAAACAGCGCGGTAATTCTCGAGCGGGCTGTGAAACCGTTCTTTGAACCGTTCTCCGAGGCACGGTCTATATCCTTGAGCATACCCTTCAGCTTTTCAGCCGTGGCAACTCTGACATCTTTCTTGGAAAGCCCCGAAGCATTGTTCAAACCACTCATAATTGCACCTCCGTATTTATATATTTTTCACAAAAGATTTTACTTTTTTATTAAATCCACCTTTTGCCCCAAATTACCATAATTTTACCACATTTCGAACACACTGTCAACAAAACCGTCAAAATATAACAATTTGTTAACACTTTTCCAAGTGGCAAAAAGGAGAGAAACATAGTTTCTCTCCTTTAGGTTGAAATTATCCGTAGATGGGACCGTATGTACGGCAAGCAGAGCAGTCTGCCGCAGTGCTGTCAGAGCCGCCGAAGGCTGCCCAAGCATGAGGACGGTAGATCTTCTCCGCAACGTCGGCAGGAAATATCCATAGTCTGGACCTCGAGTCCTTCTCTGACCCCGCCCTGACGTCCGTCGATTACCGGGCGAATACCGATTTTAGGGTACATAATTTATCCTCCTGTATTTGTCAAAATCAAATTCCGTAGTGTTTCATGATCGAGCCGACTATGTAACCCTGCCCTCCATATTGTCTCCTTTTTTGTGTTTTTTCGGATTTCTATTGATTTTTTCTACTTTTCGGTGTATCATGAAAACGGAATGAAACCTTTTCCCCGTTAGAATTATTCTAACACGGGAAAAGACATATTAAAATGCAGATTTCAAACAAAAATATGGAGTTTTCGGTATGGATATCGAAGTGAACCACAATTTCACAGATATGATCAACGATCTGAGAATAAACATTGAGGCAAGCGGCTACGTTGAGGGGGACAGCGCATGGAACGCCCGCGACGTTTGCCTTCCCTGCTCGCGCCTGTACTATTTTGAAAGCGGAAGCGGAGTCCTTGAATACGACGGTGAGGTTATCACTATGAAGCCGGGCAATCTTTACCTTGTTCCCTTTGGACTGACCTTCAGCTACCGTTGCGACGACAGATACACCAAGCTCTATTTTCACATAACCATTCCACGCCCCGACGGATTTGACCTCTTGTGCGACTGCAAGCACATAATCTCAATGCCTGTTTCGATCTCGGATATTCAGCGAATGACGCGGAACTACCGCTCGGGAAACATCGTTGATATGCTGAAGATCAAGCAGGAGGTTTTGATGCACGTTACGTCAATGCTTCCCTCCTCAACCGTTTCCTCATTCTTTTCTACCGTCTATTCGCCTATCGTTCAGAGCACCGTTGACTACATACAGCAAAATTTGTCTGTACAGCTCAAATCCGCGGACCTGGCGTCTCGGCTCTTTATCTGCGAGAGCACCCTGTGCAAGCATTTTAAAGAGGAGCTTGGAGTTACCGTCGGTCAGTACATTGACGACAGCATCTTCCTTGCCGCCGAGAAAATGCTGTTAAAATCAAACTTTTCCATTCGACGTATCAGCGAAACTCTCGGCTTTTGCGACCAGTTCTACTTTTCGCGCAGATTCAGACAAAAATACAATCAGACCCCGCTTCAATACCGCAAAAGAATGTCGGGGGATGTGTAAAAAATGTCATTCGATCATCCCCACGGATCCGTTTATAAAAAAAGAACCATTAAAAACAAAAAAATCCCCGACCGTGTCGGGGATTTATGTATTTCATCAATAATTTTCAGCCTTGATCTCAAAATAGGACTGGGGGTGTGCACAAACGGGACACTCGTCGGGGGCGTTCTTGCCGACCACGATGTGACCGCAGTTTCTGCACTTCCAGATCGTGTCTCCGTCACGGGAGAATACGATGCCGCCCTCAATATTTGCAAGGAGCTTAAGGTATCTTTCCTCATGCTCGCGCTCGATCTTTGCAACCTCTTCAAAAAGCGTTGCGATCTCGTCAAGTCCCTCTTCTCTTGCGGTCACAGCGTAGCCTGCGTACATATCGGTCCACTCGAAGTTCTCGCCTGCAGCCGCGTCCTTGAGGTTCTCAATGGTTGAAGGAACAGCGCCGCCGTGAAGCAGCTTGAACCAGATCTTTGCGTGCTCCTTTTCGTTTGCCGCAGTCTCCTCGAAGAGTGCCGCGATCTGCTCGTAGCCGTCCTTCTTCGCCTTTGAAGCGTAGTAAGAATACTTGTTTCTTGCCTGGGATTCTCCTGCAAACGCCGCCCAGAGATTAGCCTCTGTCTTTGTACCTTTGATATTCATTTTTTTACCTTCCTTTTTTATTTATTCGCTTTGCACTCATCGCAGACGATCTTTACCGTCAGCTCGTATGAGTCGGGTTTCATTTTAAGCTTCCGCTCAATGGTCTTTTCCATGCTGTACTCCGGCGGAATGTCACGGACTGCGCCGCAATCGGGGCAGACTATATGGTCGTGTCCGGGGAAGCAACGGTCAAATCGGTCGGGCTGATTTTCCAGCACGATTCTCCGTATCTCACCGTTCTGAGCAAGCAATCCGAGATTTCTGTACACCGTGCCGAGAGATATCTTCGGCATTTTCCGTCTTGCCTCAGTGTAGACACCTTCTGCTGTCAAGTGAGCATAGGAGGAGTTGATAATATCCAAGATAAGCTGTCTCTGTCTTGTCATTTGCACCTCCGAATTTGATAATGATTACTAAAAATAGTATATCATACACTACCACGTCTGTCAAGGGGTTTTTGATAATTTTTCTCAAAAAAATATTTGTATATGCCATAGTATTTCATTTTCTGCAAGCAATGATCAACGAAGCCTCCCTCCGGGAGGGAGGTGGCACGGCTTGCCGTGACGGAAGGAGCCGGCGTGACGATAAGACCGGGGAAACTTTATGCTTACGCACTCTCCCTCACCCTCCTGCGTCGGGAGTCCCCTCCCGGAGGGAGCCTTTACGAATCACCCCTACAATATTGAGAGCGTTCGCTTTTTGCAAACCCGTAGGGGACGACGTCCTCGGCGTCCCGTGCCATTGCAAATTTTAAAAACCAGAAGCGCGCCCAAAAAACTTCTCCACGAATATAGCAAAACCGATCGTTCTGCGCTTGCGGGGACGAATTTCATATCGTCCGTTTTTCGGGACGCCGAGGACGTCGTCCCCTACAAAATTTCGCACAAAAAAGACACCGCCGAAGCGGTGTCTTGATTTTGTCTTATTATTGACCTGCGAGCTTTGCGATCTCTGCCGCAAAATCTTCCTCGCGCTTCTGGATGCCTTCGCCTTTTTCGTAACGGCAGAAAGCAACGAGCTTGATGGAAGTGCCCAGAGCCTTTGCGGTGTTCTCAACGTACTTGCCGACCTTCTCATGGTCGTCGCTCTTAACGTACTCCATGTCGACCAGGCAGTTGTTGTCGTAGAACTTGCCGATCTTACCCATGATGATTCCCTCAAGAACCTTCTCGGGCTTGTTCGCCATCTTTTCGTCGTTTGCAAGCTGTGCCTTGATGATCTCCTTCTCGGACTCGATAACGGAAGCGGGAACGGATGCGCGGTCGAGGTAGCTTACAGGGTACGCACCAACCTGGAGAGCGATGTTCTTTGCGAACTCGATAAACTCTGCCTTTGCAGCAGTCTCGGCATCTACGTCGAACTTAACGATACAGCCGATGCTGCCCATACCGTGAATGTATGTGCTTACAACGCCGTTTACGAGAACGAAGCGGCGGATGCTGATCTTTTCGCCGATAGCGAAAATCATTTCCTGGAGCTTAGCCTCAACGGTAAGGTCTGTATCAAGATACTTGGAAGCCATGAGAGCTTCAACGTCTGTTACGTTATTGTTGATGATAGTCTCAAGAAGGTTCTTTACGAACTCCTTGAAGGTTGCGTTCTTTGCAACGAAGTCTGTCTCGGTGTTAACCTCGATCATTGCTGTCTTGTCGCCGATGGTGAGGATATCAACGATACCGTCGGCAGCAATTCTGTCCGCCTTCTTTGCGGCAACTGCAAGTCCGCGCTCGCGCAGGATCTTGATCGCCTCGTCCATATCGCCGTTAGCTTCTACAAGTGCCTTCTTGCACTCCATCATACCGATACCGGTCTTAGCACGGAGAGCGGCAACGTCTTTAGCTGTAATGTTTGCCATTTTTATGTCTCCTTATAATTTTAATTACTGAAAATCACTCTGCGTCAGCCTCTGCAGCTTCTTCTGCGGGAGCCTCTGCTGTTTCCTCACCCTGCTTGCCCTCGATTACGGCGTCAGCGAGAACGGAGGAGATGAGCTTGATAGCGCGGATAGCGTCATCGTTACCGGGAATTACGTAGTCAGCGTCGTCGGGATCGCAGTTTGTATCAACGATAGCAACAACGGGAATGCCCAGCTTCTTAGCCTCAAGAATAGCGTTCTTTTCCTTCTTGGGATCAACTACGAAAATTGCTGCGGGAAGTGTATCCATTGTCTTGATACCGCCGTAGCTCTTTTCAAGGTCGAAGATCTCCTTCTGCATCTTTGCCACTTCCTTCTTGGGGAGCAGATCAAAGGTGCCGTCTTCCTGCATCTTGTTCAGGTCGTTGAGACGAGCGATGGACTTCTTGATGGTCTTGAAGTTTGTCATCATACCGCCGGGCCAACGAACGTTTACGTAGTACATACCGCATCTTGTAGCCTCTTCCTTGATGGCTTCGGCTGCCTGCTTCTTTGTACCAACGAAGAGAACTGTGCCCTTCTGTGCGGCTACGTCACGTACGAACATGTACGCTTCCTCGAACTTCTTTACTGTCTTCTGAAGGTCGATGATGTAGATGCCGTTTCTTTCTGTGAAGATGTACTCCGACATTTTGGGGTTCCATCTTCTTGTGTGGTGTCCGAAATGAACACCTGCTTCGAGAAGCTGTTTTACTGTGATTACAGACATTTCTAATGTCCTCCTTCGGTTTTTCCACCACAGCAGCTCATAATGCACAAAAGAATGCCCGAAAAAGCACTCACCGATAGCATCTTCGGCGCTGTGTGTGTATTTTATTTTGCGTTTTTACGCAAGCTTAAATATTTTACCACTATATATAATACTTGTCAAGACGACTTTTTATTTTTTACAAAATATTAACATTTATCTCCAGAATTTCTTCCCTTTTTTGCCCTTTTCCTCGCGGCGAAGCTCGTTTGAGGTGAGTTTCACGAGAATAGCGTCCTCACCTATGCACTCGATCTTTTCCCAAGGGATTATCGCACGGTCGCACTTCCCGAAAGAGAAAAGTCCCGTGTCAAGTGTAACGATAAAAGCAGTTATCTGCCCTGTCTCCGTACAAAATTGAACGTCGGTGACGTATCCCAGATCGCTTCCGTCGCACAGGTTGAGAACGTATTTTTCGCTTAGCTTTTCCGTGTCTGTAAGTCGCATAAAAACTCCATTCCGCCGCCCTGCGGCGGCACAAATAGTATGGGAAACACTTGGCACCGCTTCAGCGGCAAAATGGGTACGGGTCCCATTTTGCAAGTGTTTCATGCGTGAAATAACTAATCCTACCGTTCATTGTCGCGTTGTTTCACGCTTCCTCCTTGATGGCAAAAAGCCCCTCACACTAGCGTATGAGGGGCGCAGTAAAACTATTCACTTAAAGGTATTTATCGGTTACATTTATAATAACCGCTCCGATGACCGCCGCAATGGGGGTCGCCGCCATGACCTGCCAGCCCGGAGAGCCGATTCCCAAAATGGCACCAAAGGAAGGCAGAGCCACGCCGAGCGCAAGGACCGCGACTGTGAGAAGAGCTGCCACCGAAAGCAGAGCGCGGCAGAGCTTATCAGCCCTTCCCGGTCTTGCCATCATAGCAACAGCGGCTATCTGGCAGGCGGCGACAGTACCAAATGCCAGAACCGACAGATTTGGGTCTGAAGTCGCTCCCGAAAAGCCGAAAACGGCAGACAGCAGAATCAGAATACCGCCCAGAGTGATTCCCGCAACAGGGTATTTGAAATAAGCTTTCAGGGGCTTTGAAAACACCGTTTCAATATCGCTGAGCCTTGATCTTATACCATTTTCCGTTCCCGAGAGTGCAAAGCACACGGCGGCAAGGAAATCAAGAACGAATCCGAGAACAAGGATCTGAACAGGGAGAAGCAGTTTTTTTCCTATGATAAGAGGTATCACCGCCGCAGAAAGCCTCAGGCTTTGTGTGAACAGCAGATATTTAAGGAAACCGCAGAGATTTGCGCAAGCGGTCTTTGAGCAGGCAAAGAGGGTCATAAAGGACTTTATTCCCCGCTCTCCGCCATCGGCCGGCGGAATTATCACGTCGGAATTTTTCTTTATTATCTGAGAGTAATCCGCGGGGCGGTCTATGGGAGTTCGGCGGTCCTCGGTCTCACCCGAAACACAGATGAGAGCGTTTGCTTTTGCCGATGCGGAAAGTCCGCCCACGTCGGAGCAGACCATGCTGACCGTTCCGTTATCCCCTCGGATAAGCTGAGTCAGTGCGCGAAGCTCCGCGCCGCCAAAGCCCAGATACGCGCGGTATTCGCCCAGTCCGTGGTCCACGCCGTGACCGTTTTTGCGGAAATGGGATGCGTAGGCGATCTCGCTCTTGCGGTGAACGATGCCCGTATTGAAGGCGGTTATTACCGAATTTCCGCTTTCGGGAGCGAAGAAATACACGCTCTGATCCGCCTCCCGAAGCTCGTCCACAAGCTCGCGGCAATTTTCAACGTAGGGCGCGGCAAATTCGATATATCCGTCAAAGATAAGCTGATTCTGAACCAGCGCAAGTCGGGAAAGACTTGAGGCGGGACAGTCGGACGATGCCACGAAAAGCACCTTCTTTGCCTGTCTCTCAAGCTGTGTATGAGCGCGGATCAGGTCGCTTTTTTTGTCCGAAGTCAAAGGCAAGATCCCTGAAGGTGTCCTCATGTGGGTGCAAATGCTGAGAATATCCGAGGACATTGAGGTGCAGATGACCGTATGGTGTTCCCCGTTTTTGACCAGCGCCGTATCAAATTGCGATTCGCTTGCTTTCTTGAATTCCACCACGGGATTTTCAGCCATCAATGCCCCGGGATCTACGTTTGCAGTCCGCGCAAGGTCGAGGACCGCCTTTGCCACCGAGCCACCGAGAGACTTATCCTGCTCTGCCGTCGCCAGGTTACAGGACGTGCCTAGAACAGCGTTTTCGACAAGGGTCACGAACCCTGCGTCGTCGTTTGGCTTGTCCGCGGGGAAGAAAAGGTTAGAGGCATATATGCGCTCGGCGGACATTTCACGGTTCACCAGAGCCTCGTCGCCGTAGAATATGACCGAATCGTTATAATTCAGCTCTCCCACAGCGTGCAGGAATTTTATACGCGCACTGTTTTCAGAATTTTTCGCCCGCATCATGGCGACCATGGGAATTATGTACATGACAGCCGTCAGCGCCTCGCCGGAGCTGGTGACGACGATAGCGGCAAGCGTCATAAGGGTATCGAGAAGCCCGAAGCTGTCCTTGCCCACGAAGAATACGATGAGCGTCACGGGCAAAGCACAAATGAGCATTATCAGAGCGACCTTTGAAGTAAAGGAGGAAAATTGCTTTATTGTGGGCAGGTCTTTTTTTGAGTCGGGAACAAGCTCAAGCTCGCCTTTCATTGAGGAAATGAAAGTATCACTGCCGCATCTGACGGCAAGGGCCGTGCCGTGACCCGATACTATGGCGGAGGCTGCGCCTATCATGTTCTCCTGCTGAGCCACCGTCGGGTG
The DNA here is from genome assembly GCA_045596925.1 of Eubacteriales bacterium. Lineage (GTDB taxonomy): Bacteria > Bacillota > Clostridia > Oscillospirales > CAG-272 > SIG710. The sequence continues at coordinate 10,887 of JAZODH010000019.1, read as the reverse complement.
CTCGCCTGCAAGGAAAACACGGTCAGCGTTTTTGCGCGTAATCTCGTTTTTGTCGCGTCCCTCTATTCTGCCCGTAAATTCAAGAGCTTTGAGGTTCTCGGAGCTGATAAGTCTGCAGTCGCAGGGGACGATATCCCCTCGGCGCAGAATTATCACGTCGCCCTCGACCACGTGTCTTATGCTTACGGAATAGACCTTTCCGTCGCGGCGCACGCGCACGGTGGGCAATGACGATGATGCCGCGCTCTCAAAATAACGCTTGGTATAAAGATATGTGACCGAGGAGAACGCGAAGGCTCCCAGGGTCAGAAAAATGCAGAGCACGGACATGGCGGTATCAGCGAAGAACGCCCCCACCACCGAAAGAACGAACATGATGATAAGCGACACATCGGACGCCATTTTAACGATAGGTCGGAAGGGATTATCGTCTCCCGTCTTGTAAATTCTGTTTTCGCCCAGACGGCGGCATCTTCTGGCGGCTTCTTTTCGGGAGAGCCCCGAGGATATATCGGTCTTCAGTTCGGCGGCAGCTTCATCTGTCGTCATGGCGTACCATTTCAAGTCTTCCACAGGGTTCTCCTTTCAAAAAATCATTTACAGGTAACTTTTATCTCGCCGTCCTCGGCTAAAATCTCGGCGCTCCTGAACGCGCGGTTGTAGTCGGAGATGATTATCTCCGCCAGCTTATCCTCCACCTCGGTCTGGATAAATCGGCGCATATTTCTGGCGCCGAACTTCGCAGAGAAGGATTTTTCGGCGATGAGCTTCAGAGCATCGTCGGAATAGGTGAGAGTTATCTCCTTTTCAGCCAGCACGGACGCAAGCTCGTCTATCATAATAGCGGCGATCTTGGCAAAATCCTGCTCGTCCAGACGGCGGAAGGTGATTATCTCGTCAACGCGGTTGATAAACTCGGGACGCAGGAAGGAGGAAAGTGCTTTTTCGGTCTTAGCCTCGGCCAGCGCTTCCCCGCTTTGGGCAAATCCCGCAAGGGAGGTATTGTTCTCCGAACCTGCGTTGGTGGTCATGACGATGACCGTGTTCTCAAAGTTCACGGTCTTGCCGTGGGCGTCGGTAATTCTGCCGTCGTCAAGTATCTGCAAGAGAATATTGAGCACGTCGGGGTGCGCCTTTTCGATCTCGTCGAAAAGGATCACCGAATAGGGCTTGCGGCGGATCTTCTCGGTGAGCTGTCCCGCCTCGTCGTAGCCAACGTAGCCGGGAGGCGCTCCGATAATTCTGGACACCGAATGCTTCTCCATAAACTCGGACATATCAAGGCGTATCAGGGTCTCGGGAGAGTTGAAAAGGTCGGCGGCAAGGGTCTTTACAAGCTCGGTCTTGCCCACGCCCGTAGGTCCTGCAAAAATGAAGGAAACGGGTTTCTTTTTGTAAGAGATCCCCGCACGGTTTCGCTTGATGGCACGTGCCACGGCAGAGACGGCCTTATCCTGACCGATTATTCGTTTTGAAATGCGCTCGTGGAGTCTGTCTATTTTCTCAAATTCGTTTTCGGTAATGTTGGAGGCAGGGATCCCCGTCCAGATCTCAACCACCTTTGCAAGGTCGGGAGGAGTCATGGTTATCTTCTCGCAGGCGGGAAGGATCTCTTCCAGTCGGTTTGACAGTCTCAGCTCCTCCGAGCGGAAGTTTGCGATCTTCTCGTACTTCTTTGCCTCCTGTGCAGGATCTGTTATCTCCTCCGCTTCGCAAGTCTCCCTTTCTTCCTTTATTTTAAGAAGCTTTTCCTTTATTTCAAGGGATTCGTTCAGCTCTGCGGAGCTGAGCGACAGGTTCGCCGCCGCCTCGTCAAGCAGGTCGATGGCCTTGTCGGGGAGATACCTGTCCGTTATATATCTTTCGGACATGGTGACAGCACGTGACAGCACGCTGTCGGGAATGACTATCTTATGAAATTCCTCGTAATAGTGCTTGATTCCTCGGAGCATTTCAACGCTTTCTTCCAGGGAAGGCTCGTTTACGGTGACAGGCTGGAAACGGCGCTCAAGTGCCGTATCCTTCTCGATATATTTTCTGTATTCACGCAGGGTCGTTGCACCGATAACCTGTATCTCTCCGCGGGAAAGTGCGGGCTTTAGGATATTTGCGGCGTTCATGCTTCCCTCGCCTTCTCCTGCGCCTACAATGTTGTGGACCTCGTCGATAACGAGGATCACGTTGCCCGCTTCGCGGACCTCGGAGAGCAGTCCCTGCATTCTCTGCTCGAACTGACCTCTGAACTGGGTCCCCGCAACGATCGCAGTCAGATCCACCAGGTATACCTGGTGATTTTTCAGCTTGTAGGGCACGTCGTCTGCGGCTATCTTCTGCGCCAGCGCTTCGGCGATGGCGGTCTTACCTACACCCGGCTCGCCGATAAGACAAGGATTGTTCTTCTGGCGTCGGCAGAGTATCTGGATCACTCTTGCAAGCTCCCGCTCGCGCCCTACGATACGGTCAAGCTGACCTCTCTGCGCCCTCTGGGTAAGGTTTCGGCAGTAGGTATCAAGGTACTTTCTCTTCTTTGGCTGCTGAGTCTTGTCTTTTGCGTTTTTGATATCCTTTTGAGGCTCACCCACGCCCATATTTCCCATGAGCTTGGCAAAATCTATGGCAGGTGCACCGCCCTCGATATTGCCCTCAATAAGCTCGCTCATGCTCTCTTCCATTTCCTCCATCTGCTCCGGGTCAAGCCCCAGCTTGCCCAGAGAATCGCCCAAGATTCCCTCAACTGGTATGCCGACCTCCTTTGCACACTTGATGCAAAAGCCCTGGCTCTTATTTTCTCCGTTATGATTTACATTTGCAAAAATAACTGCAAGTCTCTTTTTGCATCTGGAACATTTCACCATTTAAAAATCTCCATTCTGCCATCTTCGGCACCTGTCAGGTAAAACGGGGCTTATCTCCCCGTTATTTTATAAAAAAACTTCCGAATTCCAAGTTTCCCAGGAATTTTACTACCACCGTCTTATCTATGACACCGTCAAAGGTCTCGGGGTCCACCGAGGCCAAAGACTCGAATCCGCCCTTGATCAAGCCCGAGAGGACCACCGCCAGGATGAGTCCCGAAACAAGTCCGAGCACCGTTCCAAGCATTTTGTCGACTCCCTTGATAAGAGGCAGCTTTACCACTGCGGAAAGAACGGCGATGGCTATTGTAAGAGCGATCAGCGCTGTCAGGAAAAGTACTACAAAGGCAAGTATATACGCCACCGTGTCGACCACGGGCGCCGTTATATCCTGTGCCAATCGCGCAACGTATTCCTCGCTTGCCTGAGAATTTGCTCCGTAGCTGTCTGCAAATTCCTCTATCTTTGCTCCGAAGCGGTCAAGGATATCGAGAAATTCCTTTGGTTTATCGTCAAAAAGCTTTTCAAGGTCAAATCTGCCCGCCGTCTCCGTGAGCATGACATCAAGTCTTTTTCTGACGGGCGCGGTTATGGCTTCGCCCAGGAAGGATCTCTTGAAAAACTCCGCCAGAGCCGGTGAAAACAGGTACGCCGCCACAACTGCCAAGACCGATTTGAGCAGATTCAGGACCGATACCAAAAAGCCTTTTCTTATACAGTGTATCAACGTCGCCCCGAATATCACCACAACGATTATATCAAGTGCTAAAAACATAAATTCTCCTTTTTATTGTCTCAGGTCTATATGCTCCGCCTTCGTGGAGGTGCATAGCATAACGTCGTCACGGGAAAACACGACAAGCTCTTTCGAATATCCCTGCACCTGCTTTGTATACTCCTTGCCGTCGGGAAGCTCTATTCTGCGGATATCCGTATCGGTCAGAACGAAAAGTCTGCCATCAAACAGCTCGATATCGGATATTCTTGCGAAAACGTCACCCTCGTATTTCACGTTTCCTTTATAGTCAAGGACGATTACCGTATTGTCCGACTGAATGGCGTTATCCGCTACGGAAAGGGCTACGAAGTCACCTTGACAGGCAATACTGTTCAGTTCTCCCGAAATGGGATAATTGCCTCTCAGGCTGCCGTTTTTATCATAGAAGAATATTTCCTTATCGCACAGGAGCGCCAGGTTTCCGTCATCGGAAAAGGCACATCTTACGGGGAAAACACGGCTGAGCGTAAGTGTCTGTATAACGTCCTCCGACCCCGGCTCGCACAGCATGAGAGTGGTGTTGTAATATCCGCCCTCTGAATCGACCTTTGCAACAGCTATGCGCTTGCCGTCGTCCGATATGGCAACGTCGATGACGTATTCGTTTCCGCGGTAGCGGTTGATAAGATTGCAGTTCTTTGAATAGACCATGACCGCGTAGTTATACTCCTTGGTCCTTGTGACCAGCGCAAAGGTTCCGCTGTCGGAGATGGCACCGTCGGTGATAGGGTAATCAAAGCTGTCGCTGAAAACCGAAGTAAAGGTATTATACAAAGAGAACCTAGTACCGCCGAAATCGTAAACCAGCAGGTATTTGTCAGAGGAGGCGGCGTGGGGCTTTGAGAACTTCTCATTACCCGAATAGACCTGGCTTCCCGTACCGCTGAAGATCTTTATACCCGAGCTTCCCGCCACCACAAGGTTATTCTTATACCTTGTGACCGTCTGCTCCGAATCCTCGCTGTACGTGATAGTCTCATAGGACTTATTGGCATTCTGTGCCGCCAGGTTTACATCCTTTATGAGCAGAAGGAAATTTTCGTAGGTGATATTATCGCGGTTTGCCATGAGGGATATGACAAGGAAGCACATCAAAACTATGAGCACCGCGTATTTGGCAAAGTTATATCGGCGTGAGACCGACAGATAGTATTTGTTTTTCGGCTTTGCACTCTCAAGAACGCCGTCGTCCATGCGGACGCCGTTATTCTCGGTCAGACCGAGATCGCGTTTTCTGCGATTCTTTTCCGCCATTGTCTCACCTCCCCGTGTTTTTCAGTATTCTACGTCGTTTAAATATAGTCCGCTCGCAGGAGCCGTGCTCCCTGCCCTTTTTCTGTCAAGGCTTTGAGTGATCGACGGTATCTCGTCGGGGGATATCCTTCCCTCGCCGACGGACAGGAGCGTTCCCGTCATTATGCGCACCATGTTGTAAAGAAATCCGTTTCCGCGCACCGAGAATCGGATCATATCACCCTCTCGCTTGACCGACGCGGAATAGATCGTGCGAACGGTCGATTCCACCTTTGACCCTGCCGCCATGTATGCGGCAAAATCATGCTCACCCACAAATTTCTGTGCCGCCTCGTTCATTTTTTCTGTATCAAGGCGCCTTGGATAAAACAGGCATCTGTCTGCCATAAATGGATCCCTCTCGCCGCCGTTTTGAATGAGATAAACGTATTCCTTCGACTTCACGTCATAGCGCGGGTGGAAACTGTCCTCCACATCTTTCGCGGAGATGACCGCGATGTCCGGTGGAAGAAAAGCGTTCATGGCGCGGGGAATTTTGTCGGTAGGAACGGTGGTTTCAAGGCTTTGAGTGCCGTGGTTTGTGACGGCTGCACAAAACATATTTGCGTGAACTCCGCTGTCGGTACGGCTACAGCCCGTCACGTCGCACTTGACACCGAAAAGCTGCTCTGCCGCGCGGCAAAGCTCACCTTGAACGGTAGGCGCGTTATTTTGTACCTGGTAGCCGGCATAATTTGTGCCGACGAACCGAATTTTAAGCAGTATCTTCATAGTCTTACAATGCGAAAGGCGTTTTGAGCAGGTTCAGAGCGATCAGTCCCGCGCACAGTCCCGCAAAGACCAGAAGAAGCAAAAAATCACTTGCACGGTATCTCAAAACTCTCATTGACGTCCTTCCGTCTCCGCCGTGGTAGCAACGGCATTCCATAGCCACCGAAAGCTCGTCGGCGCGTCTGAATGCCGACACGAAAAGGGGTATCAGAATGGGTATCAGCGCCTTTGCGCGCTTTATTAAGCTTCCGTTTGCGAAATCCGCGCCTCTTGCCTTCTGCGCCGCCATTATCTTCTCGGTCTCCTCCATGAGAGTGGGGATAAAGCGAAGTGCGATAGTCATCATCATGGCAAACTCGTGGATCGGGAGTTTTATCTTCTTCAGCGGAGACAGCAAGCTCTCAATAGCGTCGGTAAGCGCGATGGGCGTTGTGGTATAGGTCAAAAGAATACTGGTGCCGATGATCAGCGCGAAAATTCTCACCAGCATAAAGCAGGCGTTGACGATACCCTCACGGTAGATATGGATAAACTTCCACTCAAAAAGAAGCACCTCGCCCTTCGTCATAAAAATATTTATGGCAAGGGTGAAGACCATGATAAACAGCAATGCTCGGATAGAGCGCAGGACGGTCTTGAGCGGTATTTTGCTAACGATGACCAGCAGGACAGCCGACACAAGTATTGCCCCGAAGCTGTATATATTTTTGCACAGGAAGGTGCAAACGATGAAAAGGACAGCCAAGATCAATTTCATTCTCGGGTCGGCGCGGTGAATTACCGAGCCGGTAGGATAATACTGTCCCAATGCGATGTTTTTCATATTGTTCCTTAAATCAATTTGTAAATTTCATTCACGGCGTCTTCCACCGTGTAAACTCCCGTGTTGACGTTGATCCCGTTGTCGGCAAGCAGCCGCATAACAAGAGTTATCTGGGGAATATCAAGTCCCACCGAGCGAAGCAGATCGCTTTGAGAGAAGACTTCTTCCTTCTTTCCCTGAGCGATAACGCGACCGTCGCTGATAACGATTATATCGTCGCAGTACTGCGCCATGTCCTCCATGCTGTGGCTGACTATGACTACGGAAGACCCCGTTTTGTCGCGGTAAGCGCAAAGACCTTCCATAATATTTTTTCTGCCCGCAGGGTCAAGTCCCGCCGCAGGCTCGTCAAGCACGAGAATCTCGGGGCGCATGGCGATGATTCCCGCTATTGCCGCACGTCTTTTCTGTCCGCCCGACAGATCAAAGGGAGATTTATCAAGCCATTCGCGGTCAACTCCAGCAAAATCCGCCGCTTCAAGCACGCGGCGCTCGATCTCTTCCTTATCAAGTCCCATATTCTTGGGTCCAAAGGCGATATCGGCGCGTATCGTCTCGTCGAAAAGCTGATATTCGGGGTACTGCATGACAAGTCCCACGCGAAAGCGCACGTCGCTTATCTTTTTAGGGTCCTCCCAAATGTCACGGCCGTCAAGCAGAACTCTGCCGCCCATTGGACGGGTCAGGCCGTTGAGCATCTGGACAAGGGTGGATTTTCCCGAACCGGTGTGGCCGATGATTCCCGTTATGGCGCCGCTTTTTATGGTGGCGGAAACGTCGATCAACGCTCTTTTTTCGTACGGGGTGTCCTCACCGTAGACGTAGGAAACATTTTCAAGTTTTATTTCTGACATAGTTTATTCCTTCAAGAGTTTTTCAAAAGGCTTGTAAGCAGGTCGGCACAAGCCTCGGGGGTAGTGGATCTGCCCTCAAGCTTGACTCCCTTTTCCCGCAGAGCGTCGATAAGAGCCGTGCACTGCGGCACCTCAAGCCCTACCGCCTCAAGCTCCTTTGAACGTGCAAATACCTGATCGGGCGTGCCGTCCATGTATATTTTTCCGTCGTTTATGACGATAACTCTGTCCGCTCTCACCGCTTCATTCATGTGGTGGGTGATGTTGAGAACGGTTATTCCCTTCTCTGCCCGCAAGCGGTCTACCGTGTCCATGACCTCACGCCGTCCCACGGGATCGAGCATGGCGGTAGCCTCGTCAAGCACCATGCACTCGGGCATCATGGCGATTATCCCCGCAATGGCGACCCTTTGCTTCTGTCCGCCCGACAGACGGTCGGGGCTGTGGCGTGCATATTCGGTCATACCTACCGTTTCAAGAGCTTTATCTACCCTCTCGCGTATTTCCTTTGAGGGTACGCCGATGTTTTCGGGGCCAAACGCCACGTCCTCCTCCACCACCGTTGCCACCAGCTGGTTGTCGGGGTTCTGGAAGACCATTCCGATCTTGCGGCGGACCTCAAGCAATTCCTTTTCGTCAAAGGTCTCTGAGGTCAGCTCGTGTCCCGCCACCCAAAGCCTTCCGCTATCGGGCACAAGGATCATATTGAGCAGCTTTGCAAAGGTGGATTTTCCCGAGCCGTTATGACCGAGAATAGCCACGTATTCCCCCTTTTTTATTTCAAGGGAGACCCCGCGCAACACCGCCTTTTGGGGTGTGCCGTCATCCTCCTCGTATGCATAGGAGAGATTTTCGGCTTTTATAAATACTTCATTTTCCATTCGTCAAATTTCCTTTGCCGCCTCGCTCTGCCATCTGGCGCTTGCGCCGCAGGGAAGCGGATTTTTGGTGCTCGTTACGGGCAGTCCAAGCTCGCCCGCTTCGGTCTTGCCTCCGAACTTTTTCTTGACCCTGAGATTGAGGATATAGCTCATAGTCAGAGGTGAAAGTCCCGTTGTGTAAGAGTTTATGAGGAAGAACAGAGGCTTATCCGAAAGCACCCTTGAAGCCAGAGTTACAAACTCGTCGATGCTGTCCTCTATCTTCCATACCTCGCCGTTCGGGCCTCTGCCGTAGGATGGCGGGTCCATGATGATGCCGTCATAGAAGTTGCCGCGACGTATCTCTCGCTCGATAAACTTCTTGCAGTCGTCCACTATGTAGCGGATAGGCGCGGACTCAAGACCCGAAAGCTTGGCGTTCTCCTTTGCCTGGGCGACCATTCCCTTTGAGGCGTCCACGTGACAGACCGATGCGCCCGCCTTTGCCGCCGCCACCGTAGCGCCGCCCGTGTAGGCAAAGAGGTTAAGCACCTTTACAGGTCTGCCGGCTCTCTTTATCAGATCGGAGAACCAATCCCAGTTTGCCGCCTGCTCGGGGAAAAGTCCCGTGTGCTTAAATCCCATTGGCTTGATGAGGAAGCGGAGGTCGCCGTAGCTGATAGTCCAGCTTTCGGGGGTGTTGTTCTTCACCCAACCGCCACCACCCTTGGAGGAACGGCGGTAGATTCCGTCCGCTCGCTTCCAGGCAGGGTGCTTTTCGTCTCCGTGCCAGATTATCTGGGGGTCGGGGCGAATGAGGGTGTATTTACCCCATTTTTCAAGCCTCTCCCCGTTTGAGGTGTCGAGAAGCTCGTAGTCTTTCCATTTATCTGCACACCACATAGTGTTCTCCTTATTTGTTGTAATATGCCGCAAGAGCCGACAGTCCGCTGTGCCCGTGGCAAACGGCAATAGCCAATGCGTCTGCCGTGTCGTCGGGCTTGGGGGGCTTGGCGAGCCCCAGAATATTTGTCACCATGGTAATGACCTGCTTTTTCTCCGCACGGCCGTAGCCCACCACCGCCTGCTTTACCTGCAAGGGGGTGTACTCCTGGAGCTTAAGTCCCTTGTGAGAGCAAGCAAGAAGGATAACGCCTCTCGCCTCGCTGACACGTATACCCGTGGTGATGTTGGTATTGAAAAACAGCTCCTCTATCGCCGCCTGCTCGGGGTGATAACGGTCGATTATCTGACACAGGTCGCTGTAAATGATCTCCAGACGCTTGTGCGTCGGCAGATCCTTTGGGGTGCTGATAGATCCGTAGGCTATTGGGCGGAATTTCGTCCCGCTGTATTCGACTACTCCCCAGCCCACAAGAGCGATACCGGGGTCGATTCCGAGAATTATCATAGACGCCTCCATTTTATAGTTCTCTATATTATAGCACATTTGTATAATTAAGTCAAATGTTTTTTATAAAATATTATATCTTTACAAATTAAAGATTTTGTGGTATTATAGTTTTATAATGGGGTAGAATTCGCATTTTTCACCAACAAAGGAGACAAAATGAAGTCTGAAATTCTGAAAATTTCCGTGGGGGATCGCTTTGAAATGAAAAAACCGCACCCCTGCGGCTCTAAAATATTCACCGTTATGAGAGTCGGAAGCGACGTGCGCGTCATCTGCGAAAACTGCGGACGGGACATGACCCTTGACCGCATAAAATTCGAAAAATCGGTCAAACGGCTGACCGAGCACAAGGAGAACTGAAATGGACAACGAAAACATCATATTGACGGAGGAAACGGAAGCTGTCGTTCAGCCGAAAAAGCCCTCCGTTTGGACGAAAATAAAAGATCTTATCGTAGAAACGGCGGTACGGATCGGCTGCAACCCGTCCTCGTACCTGGCGCTGACCTTTATCCTGCCCGTTTTTCTCATGTACCTCATCTACCTGTCAATGGAGATACATCCATTTGGCGACGGGTCGGTTCTGGTGCTTGACCTGAACGGACAGTACGTATACTTCTTCGAGGCTCTGCGCAACAAGGTCATGGAGGGAGGCTCCATGCTCTACTCCTTCTCCCGTGCCCTTGGTGGCGAGTTCATGGGTATCTACGCCTATTACGTGGCAAGCCCCCTGTCCTACATCGTCTGCCTTTTCCCAAAGACACGGATACTTGAAGCACTTCTGACTCTGTTCCTGCTCAAAACGGGACTTTGCGGACTTACCTTTGGCTACTATCTGCACAAGACGAGCCGTCGGCTGAACAGATATTCGGTGGTGATGCTCTCCTGCCTCTATGCCCTGTCCGCATACTGCATAGTCCAGCAGCACAACACCATGTGGATCGACTGCGTTATATGGCTACCCCTTGTGACCTTGGGCATGGAAAATCTCATAAAATACGGCAAATTCAAGATGTTCGTTATCTTCCTTGCCCTCTCGGTCTGGAGTAATTTCTACATCGGTTACATGATGTGCATCTATTGCGCCGTTTACTTCTTCTGCTATTACTTCGCTACGACAAAGGAAAACAACCCCTTGGGCGAAAAGCTCCACTTTATAAAGTCGCTTTTCCGAATGGGCGCGTGGTCGGCACTGGCTCTGGGCATAGCCATGGGAATAATCCTCACCGCTTATTATTCGCTGAGCTTCGGAAAGAACGATTTCTCAAATCCCGATTT
>JAZODH010000018.1:0-3730 GCA_045596925.1 Eubacteriales bacterium | reverse complement strand
GCCTGTCTCGCCCTTTTGAACACCGGCGGGCAGATCTGTTTCAAAATTCAGTGCCGCAAAAGCGCACACCGACATGACAGCCGCCACACAAAGCGTCAGAACCAGGGCAAGAAGGATTTTTCTTGTTGTTCTCATAGTCTTCTCCTTTTTTAAAAAAATATTCCACTTAATTATACTCCCCCACGACCGTTTTGTCAACCATCCGCAATGAAATTATTGGATATTTGTACATTTGCACAAAAAAAGCAAAAAATCTCCATTCGAAGAGTTTTTTATTTATTTAAAAAAATCAGGCAGGAATTCGGGCTTGATATTGTCCTTTACGTATCCGTAAAGGGTCTGCATGGTGAACGCACCCTTGAGCTGCGAGCCGTGGGCGTTCAGCTGTGCCTCGGTGTAGTCCTGAAGGCGGTACATCTGCAGGGTGTCGCGGGTCATGCTGTAATGGCACATGGTGGGAACGAGCACGGGGTTTTCAATACGCGCTTCCCCGTCCTTTTCCTTTACTATATCAAATGTCAGCGCACCGCCGACCATGTAATAGCTGTAGTGCATGGTGTTGATAAGGTTTCCAAGGGAGTACGCCACAAGCGTTTTATTGCCCGAAGCCCCCTCAAGCCACTCAACAGGCTGGAGTGTGTGGGAGTGTGAGCCCAAGACCACGTCAACGCCGCAGTCGGCAAGCACCTTCGCCAGTCGCTTTTGCTGTGCGTTTGGCTCAAAGGCGTTCTCTACGCCCCAGTGCATGGCCACAATCAGAATATCCGCTCCGCTCTCGCGGGCAAGAGAGGTCTGACGTCGGATCGTCGCCTCGTCGGCATAGGGAACGAGCAGATCACTGCCCGAGGACAGAGCATTTTTGTGCTTATCGTTTACAAAGGTAGTATAGGACAAGAGCGCGATCCTCACGCCCTTGCGCTCTATCATGCGGACCTGGTCGTAATCGGACTTGGTATAGCCGCCGATCATGACAAAATCCCCCGACTTTTCTTCCCAATATCTTATAGTTTCCCGCAGACCGCTCTCGCCCATGTCAAGCATATGATTGTTTGCCATGTTGATAATATCAAAGCCAAGGTCGATTAGGGTGTCCCCCGCCTCGCTGGGAGCGTTGAAATCGGGGTAGCCCTTGATTCCAAAGGAGTCACCGGCAATAGGCGTTTCGTGATTGACGTAGGAAATGTCCGCGCCGGCTATCACGTCCGCGATCCCCTCGTACATATCTATAAAGCGGTAGCGCGCGCTCACGCCCGTGTTTGACGCATAAACTGCGGCGCGGTTTGCCGCGTCGGTAAACACCGCCTCGTGGATAATATTATCACCGACGCCCACGAAGCTCAGACGAGTCTCGGAGGAATACTTGTCCTCGTCGGGGTAGCCGTCAAGCGCGGGCTTGCCCAGGTTCGTATCTGTGGGCATTCTGTCGGGGTGGACGGGGCCGCCGCAGCCCGCAAAAGCCAGCACAACGGCACAAAGAAGCGCCGTCAGCTTTATTTTTCGTGTGTTTTTTATCATAACAGTCTCCGCATCATTTCGTTTTCTTTTTGTATTTTACCACACTAACGCCGAAACTGCAATATTTTTTGAAAAAATATCGCCGACGGCTACAAAGTGACATTTTTTTCGGGAACGGAGTGTTAAAATGAAGCAAAAAGAAAGAAAAAGGAAGTGAAAAACATGGAAAGCGGATTTTTCAGTTGCGTCTGCGACTCGGAAAGCGACTGCGCCACGGTAAAGCTGAAGGGTGAGATCGACCACCACAGTGCGTCGGTGCTGCGGCGGGAGCTTGACGCCCTCATCTGCCGTCTGCGCCCGAAAAAATTGATGATAGACCTGTCGGCGGTTGATTTTATGGACAGCTCGGGGCTGGGGCTTATTATGGGACGGTACACGCTCCTGGACTCCTTTGGCGGCGAGACCGTCTTGCTCAACCCCACCGAGCGTATCCGCAAAATCCTCGACCTGGCGGGCTTCTCCCGCATATGTCGGGTGGAAATCGTTAAAAAGAACGGAAAGGAAGGTGAAAACTATGTCAAATCTTGAAAGACCCACGCTCGTAAACGAGCTGAAAATAAAGCTCCCCTCCCTGTCGGTCAACGAATCGGCGGCAAGAGCTATCGTGGCCGCCTTCGTGGCTCAGGCAAACCCCACCGTCTCCGAGGTGGCGGACATAAAATGTGTGGTGTCGGAGGCTGTGACCAACTGTATAGTCCACGCATACCCCGAGACCACGGGCGTCATCTACATAACCGCTCAGATATACAGCAACCGAAGCGTAAGGCTTGAGATACGCGACCGCGGAGTAGGTATTTCGGATATAAAGCAGGCGCGCCAGCCCCTTTTCACCACCTCTCCCGAAACCGAGCGCAGCGGAATGGGCTTTACGGTGATGGAGAGCTTTACCGACCGAATGCGCGTTCGCAGTAAGGTGGGAAAGGGCACGTCCGTCCTGCTGTTCAAGCAGTTGGAGGATTTTAATCTGTTCGGGCGGTGATTTAACTCACGGGAGGACGAAATGGAGAGGTCAAAGGAAAAATACGCAGACAATGCGAGTCTTCTTGAGCGCGCGGCGCAGGGGGACGAGTGTGCCACCGAGGAGCTGATAAAGCTGAACGCGGGGCTTGTACGCGCTATCGCCCTGCGCTTTCGGGACAGAGGCACGGAGACAGAGGATCTGATACAGATAGGAACTATCGGCATGCTCCGCGCCATTCGGAGCTTTGATCCTTCGCGGGGAACGGTCTTCTCCACCTACGCCGTGCCCTTGATAATCGGAGAGATCCGCCGTCACCTGCGGGACGACGGGCTTATCAAGGTCAGCAGACAGTACAAGCGCGCGGCGGTACAGCTCCTGAATCTGAAAAATAAGATAATGATGGAGGAGGGCCGCGAGGCATCCATAGCCGAGCTTGCCGACGGATGCGGAATGTCTGTGAGCGAGGCGGCGGTGGCCCTTGATTCCGTGTCCCCCGTGGCGTCTCTGAGCGAGACTGTCTACGGAGATGAGGGCGCGACGCTGGAGAGCGTCATTCCCTCGGATGATACCGAGATACAACGCCTGGGTGACAATCTCGCCCTCTCCCAGGCGATCTCGCGCATGCCGAGCACATGGCAAAAGATAGTGCTCCTGCGCTATTATCGGGACATGACCCAGCAGCAGACCGCCCATGTTCTGGGGCTTTCCCAGGTGAAGATCTCCCGCGAGGAGAAGAAAATATTCGATTTTCTCCGTCGGGAGCTGACGGGATAGCTCGAGCGACGGTCGCTTCATCACTTTCAAAACAAAACCCCCGCTTTAAGCGGGGGTTTATTATTGATTTCATTTAGGTCATCCGGATTTTACTCCTTCTTTGCGCCCTTTTTCTTCATGATAACCACTACCGCAACAGCAACAGCTACCACAACCACCGCAACTACGATAATGATGATAGGAAGAACAGAGTTTCCACCGTCATCTGCTGTCTGATCGTCGTCACCGCCAACGGGAGCGGTGCCGGGAGTCGTATCGGGTGTTGTATCAGGAGTTGTGTCGGGAGTTGTATCGGGAGCCGTATCGGGAGTTGTGTCGGGAGCTGTGTCGGGAGCTGTATCGGGAGTTGTATCGGGTGTTGTATCGGGAGTCGTGTCTACCGCTGTGTCAGAAGTATCTGCGGGAGGAGTGCAGGTGATGGGCTGAGGTGTGTTTGTAGCCTTATCGAAGAACGTGAACTCGTTCTTTGTTGCATACTCC
>JAZODH010000017.1:0-8196 GCA_045596925.1 Eubacteriales bacterium | reverse complement strand
GCCTGTCTCGCCCTTTTGAACACCGGCGGGCAGATCTGTTTCAAAATTCAGTGCCGCAAAAGCGCACACCGACATGACAGCCGCCACACAAAGCGTCAGAACCAGGGCAAGAAGGATTTTTCTTGTTGTTCTCATAGTCTTTTTCTCCTTTATAAAAATGTTTTTTGTTATAGTTTCGTGTGGGAAACTTACACATAGTATAGTATACCCCTCCCCGACCGTTTTGTCAAGTCTTTTTGGAAGATTTTTCAAAAGACTTTATTTAATAGGTTGATTTTTTTCGGCGGGAAGATACTATTCCTCCGCAAATGCGGGCGCAACTAAAGAACCCCCCGAAGCGGGGGTTCTTAATATTATTTATCTTAGGAACAGTGCGTCAAGCACGTTTGTTCTCCAATAGTTGTTTTGCCCGAACCAACCTGCGTTATCCTCGTAAAGAGCAAACGCATCGCTATCATATCCCCACCAAGTAAGAGGAATATTATTGTCCGTACAGAATTGAGCAATAGTTCTGACATAGGTGTCTATGTCGGCCTCGTCTGCAAGTTCAACGTTCATACCCACTTCGTTAACCACAACACGCATGCCGGTTCTGTCTATAAATTCCTTGATCTTACTCAGATCCCATCTCACCGTGCTCATGTGTGAGTCGGTAAGGCGAACCTGCTTGGTATAAGAAGGATTGGCCCAAGTACAGCCCTGGTGAGTAAACTCACCGGGATTATAAAGGTGAACGACCATAATCAGATTGGGATCGCCCGCAGGAATATTGATCTCGGGCAGCTTCCAAGGCTGGTTTGAGTCGGGACCTGCAATGAGAATAAGGCGCTTATCGTTATAACCGCCCGTTGCGCGGATTATCTCAACCACCTCCATCTGGAAGTTTATGAGCTTGGATGTGCTTGCCTTGTAATGAGGCTCGTTCATAAGCTCGAACATGAGAAGATCGGACTTATCCTTATAGCGCTCGGCAACAAGCTTCCAGATATTCTTAAAGAGGGTTGTGTCGTTTGCCGACGTGGGGTCTATCTCATACCAGGCATGGAAATCGAGCATAACGCCCATTTCAAGACCGATTATATTGTCGATAGCCGTATCGATGAGAGTCATTTTGCTCTCGTTGAGCGTGCCCGTGCTTGAATTATAGAAGTTTCTGAAATCTACGGGTACTCGGATGTGATCAAATCCCTGATTCTGGATGTCTTTAAGAGTATTCAAATTCTTGAGGTTGTTCGATGCGTCGTTATATTTGGAGGAACCCTCAAGGCCATTGATGTTCACGCCTTTTGAATAATTCCAGTAGGGCTCGTCATCAGGCTCGGGGTCAGGCTCGGGGTCAGGCTCGGGGGTTGTCGTGTCGGGTGCTGGCGCCGTGGTGTCGGGTGCTGGCGCCGTTGTTTCTCCGCCGTCCGTGGTGTCGAACAGGTCGTCGGCATCCACCTCAACGTCCTCACCCTTGGGGCCGAGCTTAACGTCCCAGCCTGCCAAAAACTGCGCCAGCTTGACCGCATCCGTGGCGTTGATCTTTCCGTCATAGAACACGTCCGCATTTTTCTCATCTTCGGCTGTGAAGTCAATATCCCAGCTTGCAAGATGCTGCGCCAGCTTTACGGCATCATTGGCATTTACCTTGCCATCATTATAAATGTCTCCGTAGAGGGCAAATGCGGCGGTGATAAGGGTCAGAATAAAGAGGCACGCGACTGCGAAAAACAAGGTAATCCTTTTCATATTTCCTCCTATGTTTTTGCCTTAGTTTATTATACACTTACTGTTTATTTCACCGTATAAAGAGCAAAAACGCAATATTCTTGCTCACCTTATCTCTACACGTCTTTATCAATTCAGCTCAATCAGCTTCTGAACCTTTGCGCTGTCCATTATTTCATCATAGGCAGCAGGCCCCACGTTATGTCCGAAAATGACTCTGGGTTCGGTCGTAATTGCGTAATTATAGCCCGAGAACGTCTGCGAAATGGTATTGTTTTTATCGCGCCAGTCGGCACCTATAGTAACTGCTACGTAGGGGGCCCATTTCTCTTCCTTTATCCAGCACTCAAAGCTGGCTACGACGCCAAGAACTTCCACCTTGGGATCAAGCATAACGTTCTCGCCCCAGAAATGAAGAACGCTTCCTGTGGCGCCCTCGTCTTTTTTGCCCGCGCCGTTGAGGTCCGCGCCCGTCATCTTTATTTCATAATGGTCGCCAACGAGCTTTACTCTCGAGCTGTCAAGCTTCATGGCACCCAAACCAAGCGACCAGGGCAAATAATAAATAGTATCCGGCTTTTCAGGGGTGGCAAGCTCGTTTGCAATATACCAGCCCTTTTCCTCGGTGCAAAGAAGCAAGGTTGTGCGCCCGAGACAAATGGTAAACACCGCGTTATCGGGAATAGGCATAGCCGAATTGTTGTAAATCGCGCCTATAGTCACTACCTTTGCGTACTTTTCGTCATATGCGGAAAGATTTCCCGCATTGACGCGATTCATTGCGGTGGCGCGCTGGCTGGGAAGGCACGTATAGGCATAAATCGGGTCATTTATCTTATCCGCATAAAGGATTCCGTCAAATTTGTCCGGATTTGCCGACGAATTTTTGTCCTTGTAATCCTTCCACTTTACCGCGCCCGTTCCCGTGCAGGGCATATCAACTATTCTCCACATAGTTTCGTCATCAATCAGAAAGGTCAGTTCATCTATGTAATATCCCTCTGCGCCCTCGATGAAATAGGCGCTGTCATCCCCGCTGAAATCCATTCCGCGGGCTCCCGCGGCCTTGACGTCATAATATTTTATTCCGTTAATCTCGCGGCAAAGGGTCTCGGGGTCGAGGGGCGGTACTTCCGTGTCGTTTGGCTTAGTGGTGTCGCCATCAAAGAGGTCGCCCGCGTCAATCTCTATGTCCTCGCCCTGGGGACCGAGCTTTACGTCCCAGCCTGCAAGGTACTGCGCCAGCTTGACCGCATCCGTGGCGTTGATCTTTCCGTCATAGAACACGTCCGCATTTTTCTCATCTTCGGCTGAGAAGTCAATATCCCAGCTTGCAAGATGCTGCGCCAGCTTTACGGCATCATTGGCATTTACCTTGCCGTCATTATAAATGTCTCCGTAGAGGGCAAATGCGGCGGTGATAAGGGTCAGAAGCAACAGGCATGCGGCCGCAAAAAATAAAGTAATTCTTTTCATATTTTCTCCTCGATTGTAATTTTTTTGTATTTCTTATTTATTATACCACAGTCCGCACAAAAATGCAATAGAAAACAAAAAAAAACGACGGGCATGCCCGTCGTTTTTTGTTTTTATTTTGAGAAAAGCGCATCCAACGCCTTCTGATCCCAAGCATAGCCTGAAGCGTAGCTGCTCTTGCGGTAAAGCGACATAGCGCCCTCAGAGCTGTATCCGCCGCCGTAATATTGCCAAATAGCCCAAGGAATATCGAGTTCTTCGCAGGCATCTACGATTCCTTCAAGGTATTTCTTAACGTCCGCCTCGGGAGACTTTGCCAGATTCATGCCGAACTCGTTCAAAACTACGGGAATTCCCGTTTTATCCATAAACTTTTTGATCTGGCTGAAATCCCAATCTGTAGCCGCAATTCCACCTGCGGCATCAAGACTCGTGGTCTTTCCGCCATAACCTGCCCAAGAGAAGTTCTGATGAGTGAATGCTTTCGGTTCGTATTCGTGAATAGCAACTGCAAGATTGTCGTCATCGGGAAGTACCAGCTTATCAAGCTTCCATGCCTTGTTACCGTCTGCCGTGCAACAGATAATAAGGCGTGTGGCATTATTTGATCCCTTTGAGCGAATGGTGGAAATTATATTCGCCTGCAGCTCGTTCAGCTTGCTGTCCGAAAGATACGGGCGAGCCTTGCCGTTATCGTACCACGGCTCATTAAGAGGCTCGAACATCAGCTTTGTGTCGTAATCCTTATATCGCTCCGCTACCTGATCCCATATGTAAAGGCACTCATCGATATCAGTTGCCTTGTCGCCGATATTGAACCAGCCGTGGAAGCTGAGCATTGCGTACAATCCGTTGTTCAGTGCGTGATTTATGGCCGTATCTACAAAGCCCATAAACTCCTCTGTGGTATACCTGTCTTTATCGTCAAGATAAGCACGCCACAGATTTACGCTGATACGCACGTGATCGAAACCCTTTGATTTTATATCTTTATATGTGTTCTCGCTCGTAAACGAGTCAAGATACTGTGAAAGTCTGTCGTAGCCCCCGTCAGAGAAGTCTTGAAGGCCGTCTACATTGATTCCCTTAGAAAAAGGTAGTCTACCCGCATTCGGCTCGGGCTCGGGCTCGGGTACAGTTGTGGTTGTATCCACGGGAACCGTCGTGTCAGGCGCGGGCACGGTTGTTTCGGGAGACGTCGTTCCTTCTCCGCCCGTAGTTTCGTCAAAAAGATCGCCGCCGTTTATTTCAACGTCCTCACCCTTGGGGCCGAGCTTAACGTCCCACCCTGCCAAAAACTGAGCAAGCTTCACCGCATCAGCCGCATTGAGCACGCCGTCGTAGAAGACGTCCGCGTTCTTTTCGTCCTCGGAAGTAAACTCGATGTCCCATTTAGCAAGCTTCTGTGCCAGCTTTACGGCATCGTTGGCATTTACCTTGCCGTCCTTGTAAATATCGCCGTAAATCGCGAATGCGCAAACGACCAGCGCAAGCGCCAGCACAACGGCAACCATTGCAAACAAAAATACTTTTCCCA
This sequence comes from Eubacteriales bacterium, assembly GCA_045596925.1. Lineage (GTDB taxonomy): Bacteria > Bacillota > Clostridia > Oscillospirales > CAG-272 > SIG710. The sequence goes on along the minus strand of JAZODH010000017.1, from coordinate 3,473 downwards.
TATTTTTCTCCGTTCCTGCGTTTTGAACGCAAGTATTTGTAACGATTATATCACGAAAAAATAAAAAATGCAATAGAAAGCAAAAATATCTTTCCACTTGACAAAGTTTTTTTTCAAGTCTATAATAAAACCAACGGCTAAAGCAGGAGGCAAAGAATATGACCAACGTAAAGCTCATAAAAGAATACGACGACAGCTTTTACCGCGATCTGCGCAGATTTGCGGATGACAAAACAGTCCTGACAAACCCTCACAAGGGCTGGTATCTTCACTTTATTGACAACGGAATCACAAGACCCGCCTATCGCGATGAGATCAGCGGCCCTGCGGATATCGCAAATATCCCGGGAATGACCTTTCTTTATTTACGCATCGACTGGGGAGACATTGAGAAAGCAGAGGGCGTTTTCGACTGGAGCTACGTTGACCAAATAATCGAAGAATACGGCGCGGCGGGCTACAAATTCATGTTCCGCTTCTGCACCTACGAGGGAAGCGACATCGAAGCCACGCCGAATTGGGTGTTTGACCGCGGCGCAAAATATACGGTTGTAAAAAGCGAAAGGAACGGACAGCCCATAGATTGTCTTGAGCCGGATTACGGCGACCCCGTATTCAAAAAATATCTGGACCTTTTCATGACTGAGTGTGCAAAAAAATTCGACGGCATGGAGCTTACCGAAACGGTAGACATCGGAACCTTTGGCACCTGGGGCGAGGGTCATACCCACCGCGGATCAAAGCAGACCTTCCCCTATGAGGTCCTGAAGTGGCACGTTGACCTTCACGCACGTCACTTCAAGAACACAAGGGTTGTTGTAAACGACGATCTTCTGCGCCACGCAGGCGAGCGCTGGATAGAGCTGGCGGACTATTGTCGCGCTCTTGATATGGGGATCCGCGACGACTCAATAAACGTGGAATTTTACGCCGACACGATGGGCTACAATACCCTTTGCTCCCCCGATCTCTTCAACCTGTTCAATGACGACGCTCCCGTCGACCTGGAATTTGAGCATTATCATTGCTCGGGCACATCCGAGAGATTTTGCAATGGCTACAGGCACATCGAAGCCCTGCGGGACACCAACGCCACCTATGCAGGCTTCCACGGACACGTTTCAAAGTGGTATTCAGAGCAGAAAAATCTGCACCACTACCTTGCCAACCGCTTGGGATACTGGTATTTTATAAACGGCTTCTCCCTGCCTCCGATGGTGTCGGGAACCTGCCCGGTGCTTGCGCTGAACATTGAAAACAAGGGCTTTTCGAGAGCATATCATACCTACTGCGCAAAAGTTGTGCTTGAGGACCCACAGGGCAACCGCACTACCGTCTTCTACGACAACGTAAACAACGAAAGCTGGCTGCCCGGTCAGGCTACACGTTGCCGTCTCAGGTTGGACCTTGACGGTGTCGAGGCAGGCAAGTATTCCCTGCTCCTCGGTCTGTTCGAGGGCGACACGCCGATAAAGCTCGCCATGGACGAAAGCCGCTGCCGCGACGGATTCTATTTGCTTGAAATGGTTACGGTCGAATAATTTATTTGCAAAATTCCCCGCCGATCGGCGGGGATTTTTTATGAGGCGGATGATCCGCGCCTGCTCGGCGCTCGGTCACTTTTGATACAGCTTCGGGAAGGTCCGCTTATCGGGTAGGTACAAAAAGCCGTACAGCACAGCGGATACAAGGCCGCAGGCAATAAATACTATCCACAGCAGTCGGTAATTGCTTTCGGTCACGATCAGCATAAAGCTGATCAGATACTGAGTAAGGGATGAGAATACCGAATGGATCACGGTGGAGATGCCACCCACCCGACCTCTATGCGAGGCGGGCACTCGACGTGAGGTATAGGGGTTATTGCCAAGCACCGTGATAACCTCGCCCAGCGTGAAAACGAACATTCCAACAAACAGAACGGCTGTGGCTGTATTGACAGAGAAAAAGCCGATGCCTGCAACGAACAGCAAAAGACCAAGGATAGTCTTGGGTATTTCTGTGAGCTTTCTCAGCAGAACTGTGAAAACAGGCGTAAACAGAATGACTACGAAGCCATTAAGAGAATTAAGATAGCCGTATATGGTGGCGCCCGCCTCTCCCAGGGCGTCCTTCAACTGCAACGGAAGCAGAACACCCACCAGATTTGAGGGCATGGAGGCAAAGCATCCGACCAGCAGCATATAGAGCAACACGGGTCGCTGACGGAGGATCTTCATCACAGATATCCCCTCGTCCACAGGCAGCTCATACTCGCTGTAGCTCTCGCTCATTTCCTCTGCATCCTGCGAAACGGCATTTTTTCTGTGAACGAAGAAAATGATCAGTACGGTGGAGACAAGGATCGCCAGCCCGTTGATGCAGAAGGCCAGGCGAAGGAATTTTTCAAACAAAATGCCCGCAACGCCCGCACCGACGATATAGCCCAGATTGAAGCCCAAATACGACAGAGAATAGGCCTTTACCCGCTGTGCGGAGGTGGAATAGTCAGCATTAAGAGCGTCGTATGCCGGGGATTCGATGGTCTGGAACAAACCTGCAAGAAACAGGATCACGGCTGTAAGGAAGGTAAGAGGCAGTACTGCGGCCAGCAGATAAAAGCTGATCGTCAGAAAGTCAAAGATAATAATTATATTTTTTCGGCTGAATCGATCTGCCAGCTTGCCGCCGAGCAGTGCCGCGGGAAAAGAAAGGACAGAGGCTGTGGCGATCAGCAAGGTGGATATGCCGTCGGACAGTCCCAGCTTTGTCGTCAGAAAAAAGGTGAGCATGGGCCAAACAAAAGAGCCCATTGCCGTAACCAGCTTGCCGATAAACAGGATATAGATCTCCCTTTTCAACCCGGCGTACTGGGTAAACAGTTGCTTCATATCATAACTCCTATGGTTGTTCCCGCGAATATACTGCGGAACTGTTTTTGCGCACAAAAATCTACGCCATTCAGTATATCACAATCTTCCCGCTTTTGCAAGGAAAACCTTGCACAAAAAATCCGCCCGAATTTCTTCGGGCGGATAATTTCTTTATAAATCTAATTACTTAGACTTGATAGCTGCCTGTGTAACAAGTAATAAAAGAAGGATAAAAACGCCTATTTCCAAAGAAAAATCCCTACTCAAAACTGAGCAGGGATTCCTTTATGTGTAGAGATTTACGGTGATATTTTTCCATCGGTGAACTCTCTTTTTCGTATCTATGTTATACATATATTTCTTTGCATCTTCTATCGTTAGTACAAATGAAGCAACCAAGAGTTTATCTTCACTTTGTTCTATCGTGTCAGGTGCGTCTATTATACTGACCGCTTCCTCAAATTCCGATTCGTATTCTTTTGAAGTGGTATTATCGGAATTTCTATTGATACGAAGATACCAGTCAAAACTGTCTTTGTAGACAACTATCCTTTCAATGAAAGCTTCAAGAATACTGTCGGGTATCACAGTTTCATTTTCAAAGTTGGTGTAAGACTCCAA
>JAZODH010000016.1:0-36604 GCA_045596925.1 Eubacteriales bacterium | reverse complement strand
CCCGGTAAGGCAGCTCAGGAAGCTATCAAGGCTAACAACGACGCAGGTGCTGTTGGAGCTGCAACTGTTGCAGGTACGATCTACGCTTATCCTATGACCAGTGATAACGGCTACTATCTCTACTATGACAAGAGCATCATCTCCGAAGAGGATGCTGACAGCATGGAAAAGATCATCGCCGCTTGTGAAGCAAACAACAAGAAGTTCCGTTACGCTCTTGAAAACGCTTGGTACACCGCATCCTTCTTCTTCGCAACAGGTTGTCACTCCAACTGGACGATGACCAGCGAGGGTGAGTTCAATGCAGTTGACGATACTTTCAATTCCGCAGAGGGTCTTGCAGCAATGAAGGGCATGCAGAAGCTTGCTCAGTCCAAGTGCTATGATAGCGACGCAGACGTATTCACCGATGCAGGCGCGATCGTAACAGGTATCTGGAACGCAGGCGCAGCAGCTGAGCACTTCGGCGAAAACCTCGGTGCTACAGACCTTCCCTCTTTCGAGGTAGACGGAACATCTTACCACCTCGGCTCCTACACAGGTAACAAGCTCCTGGGCGTTAAGCCTCAGACAGACGCTAAGAAGGCAGCAGTTCTTTCTCAGCTCGCTCAGTACCTGACAGGCAAGGAATGCCAGACTCAGAGATTCGAGAGCTTTGAGTGGGGCCCCTCCAACAAGGAAGCTCAGTCCTCTGACAAGGTTCAGGCTAACATCTCTATCGTGGCTCTTGCAATGCAGGGTGAGTTCGGTCAGCCTCAGGGTCAGATCCACGGCGCATGGTGGGATATCGCAAAGGTTCTCGGCGCTGACGCTAAGGCAGCTACATCCGACGCTGATCTCCAGACAGCTCTTGATGCTTACACAGCAGCTATCGACGCTCTCTTCCAGATGACTGAAGAGCAGAAGAACGCTTGGGGCGTTATCGGCGGCATCTGCGGCACAAGCTGGGATACAGACTTCCCCATGACTGAGGATCCTGCAGGTACATACACCTCCGAGCCTCTCGAGCTTAAGGCAGGCGAGGAATTCAAGGTTCGCCAGGGTGCGGCTTGGGACGTTAACTTCGGCGTAGAATTCAACGGCGCTAACATCGTTGTTGAGGCAGACGGCACATACCGCGTTCAGCTGGTATGGGACGGCGCACAGGGTGGCACAGTAACACTTATTCCCGTAGAATAATAAATTCCCGCGGCGAAGGGGAGTCTGAGACTCCCCTTCCCACCGGGGTAACAAAGGCATTGTTAGCCGTAATACATGGACAACAGTTGTCTTTATTACGAGTAGCAGTGCTTTTTTATTATTTTTGAAAAGGAGTTAATATAAACTCGCGTTTATATTCTGATTATGAAAAGACTAAACGATTTGGATTTTCTTAAGCTGAATAAGTGGCAGGCTTTCTGGTATAAGTTCCGCCTCTTTTTCTGCGCGATTCCGCTTTTCTTTAAAAAGCTGGGTATTGCTATCGTCGGCTTTTTCAAAAAATGCGGTCTCGGCATCAAAAATGAATTTGTTGACATAGGAAGCACCTTCTCACAAGGAAACTGGGCTGTCAAGCTCTCCTTCCTCATTTTCGGCTTCGGTAATTTTTATTACGGACAGATAATGAGAGGTATTCTCTTCCTTTTGTTTGAAGTTATATTCTTCGCCTATATGTTCGTTCCCAGCGGCGGTATCTACTGGCTCTCAAAGGGCAACTGGTTCCGCACGGGAGCGACCGTCGGTACCGTTCAGGGCGGATTTCAATACAATGAGATCTACGACACCGACGTTTGGGTCGCAGGCGACGACTCGGTAAAGGTCATGCTTTACGGCCTTCTGACCTTTATCTTCATCTTCGCGTTCATCTACACCTGGAGGCTTCAGGTAAAGCAATGCCGTATCTGCATGGACATCACCGCAAAGGGCAAGAAGATCAAGAGCGGCAAGGACGATATGCGCTCGCTCCTTGACGATCAGTTCCACAAGACCCTGCTGTCCCTTCCTCTGTTCGGCATCCTGGCTTTCACCGTTCTCCCCATTATCTACATGGTGCTCGTTGCTTTTACAAGCTACGATGCGGCTCACGACGGCTATTCCAACCTTTTCTCATGGGTCGGTCTCAAGCATTTCAACGAGCTGTTTGATTTCGGTCAGGGCGGACTTGGTCTTACCTTTGGCGAGATCCTTGCATGGACGCTTATGTGGGCGTTCTTTGCCACCTTCTCAAACTATTTCCTTGGCATGTTCGTGGCTATCATGATCAACAAGAAGGGTATTCAGATCAAGAAGTTCTGGCGTACCGTTCTGGTTATGACCATAGCTATCCCCCAGTTCGTTTCCCTGCTCTACGTTTCAAAGCTCTTTGATTCTTCGGGACTTATCGGTCGACTGCTGGGTGATATACCGTTTATTGAGAATTACCTGAACTCAAACCATTTCATTTCCCTTTGGGATTCTCCCACTGTGGCAAAGATACTTCTTATCGTCATCAACATCTGGATAGGTATCCCTTACATCATGCTTATGGCGACGGGTATTCTTATGAACATCCCTCAGGATCTGTACGAGTCGGCGCGAATTGACGGTGCAAAGCCCTATCAGCAGTTCGCCAAGATCACTCTGCCCTATATGCTGTTCGTAACGGGTCCTTACCTGCTCACAAGCTTTGTAGGAAACCTCAACAACTTCAACGTTATCTACCTTCTCTCGGGCGGTAACCCCATCAAGGGAACGGCAGGCGGAGCCTCGGTAGGTCACACCGACCTTCTTATCACCTGGCTCTTTAAGATGACACTGGGAAGTACCGAAAGTAAATACTACATGGCCTCTATCATCGGTATTATGATCTTCCTGGTAGTTGCCGTGCTGTCCCTGATCGTCTATAACGTAATTCCGTCAACGAAAAACGAGGAGGATTACAAGTGATGAAAAAGCAAAACGACAACAAAATAAAGAAGACGGGTCTCGGAGTAAAAACAAGCAGAAGAATAGGCAACACGATAATCTACATAGTGCTCATTCTTATGACCATCGTCTGGCTCTTCCCCTTCTTCGGTATCCTGCTTGAATCCTTCAAAACAGAGACCGAAATGCAGACCGCATATCTGTTCCCCAAGGAGTTTGGCTTTGACCACTACGTAAGGCTCTTTACAAAGACGGATTTCCTTATCTGGTTCAAGAACACCGCCATCATGGGCGTCGCTACCGCGGTCCTTCAGACGGTATTTATCCTCTCTATGAGCTACGTGCTTTCCCGTCTCAGATTTACGGGAAGAAAAACCCTGATGAACTTTATGCTGATCCTGGGAATGTTCCCCGGATTCCTTACCATGATCCTCATCTACAAGGTGTTCTCGGATTTCGGTCTTACGCTGAATATGGCACCGCTGGGACTTATCATCGTTTACTGCGCAAGCAGCGCAATGGGCTACTACGTTTCAAAGGGCTTCTTTGACACGATCCCCAAGAGCCTTGATGAGGCGGCAAGAGTGGACGGAGCTACCCGTTTCCAGGTCTTCTACAAGGTAATTATGCCCCTGTCGAAGCCTATCGTCATCTACACCATCCTCATGGGCTTTATGGCTCCCTGGGGCGACTTTATCCTGGCCAGCTATCTCATTCACGAGAACAGCGCAGGTATGAGCGTTGCTGTGGGTATGTACGAGTGGCTCTCCAAGACTAATGTAAACGACTTCTACACTATGTTCTGTGCCGCAGGCGTTATCGTGGCAATTCCCGTCGTGGCTGTCTTCCTCGGACTGCAAAAGTATTATGTCGAGGGCGTCACAGGCGGAGCAGTCAAGGGATAAGAATAGGAGATATAATTATGGCAAGTGTTAAACTAACTAACGTAAAGAAGATATACGGCAAGGACACGGTTGCAGTCCAGGACTTCAATCTTGACATCGCCGACAAGGAATTTATCGTTTTCGTAGGTCCTTCGGGCTGCGGTAAGTCCACTACCCTTCGTATGATCGCAGGTCTTGAGGATATCTCCGCAGGAACAGTCGAGATCGACGGCGTGGTCGTAAACGACCTTCAGCCCCGTGACCGCGACATCGCAATGGTTTTCCAGAACTACGCGCTCTACCCTCATCTGACCGTGTTTGAGAACATGGCGTTCAGCCTCCGTTTAAAGAAAGTTCCTCAGGACGAGGTCTACGAAAAGGTTACAAAGGCGGCTGAGATCCTCGGCATCACAGAATATCTGACAAGAAAGCCTCGCGCACTCTCAGGCGGTCAGAGACAGAGAGTTGCAATCGGTCGCGCAATGGTAAGAGACTCTAAGGTATTCCTGATGGATGAGCCTCTCTCGAACCTTGACGCAAAGCTCAGAAACCAAATGAGAGCCGAGATCATTCTGCTCCGTCAGAAGATCGATACCACCTTTATCTACGTAACTCACGACCAGACCGAGGCTATGACCCTGGGCGACAGGATCGTTATCATGAAGGACGGCTTCATTCAGCAGGTAGGAACACCTACCGAGGTATTCGATATGCCTCTCAACCTCTTTGTTGCAGAGTTTATCGGAGCGCCCAAGATGAACACCTTCAAGACGCAGCTTACAGTCGAGGACGGCAAGTATTACGTTAACCCCTACGGTGTCAAGATCGAGGTAACGGGCAAAAAGGCGGATATGTTGGCTCAGAAGGGCGTACAGTCGGGCGAGATCATTCTCGGCGTTCGTCCCGAGCACTTCGTGCTCTCCGACGAAAGCAATCCCGCAGCTATTCCCTGCAAGATCGTTGTAAACGAAATGATGGGAAGCGAGCTTCACCTCCACGTACTTGAGGACAACGGCGACAGACTGATCGTCCGCATTCCCACGGTGTCGCTGAGCGACGAGCAGAGAGCTTCTCTGGTCTTCGGCAGCACCATCTACGTAACCTTCGAAGGAAAGGTAATGCACTTCTTCGATCCCGAATCCCAGCTTAATCTTCTTGTTTAATTTCTAAAAAAACGGATACACTTTGCCGAAAGGCATTGAGTATCCGTTTTCTTTATTTGTGGATATACATTCTCGACAGGTGATCCTCGCCGCTGCACTGAACGGTGCAGAAAAACTCCCAGCCGTATTTTTCGTAAAAGCCCGTGTGGTCGGTCACAAGATAAACAGGCGAGATGCCTTTCGTTCTCAAGTCCTCCACCGCCATGTTGAGCAATCGCCCGGCAATTCCCTGCCCGCGGTATTTTTCCTCGGTGTAAACGGCACATACGTTCGGAAAAAGGTCAGTTCTGTCATGAAAATCGTTCTCGATGACACCGAGACCGCCCACTATTTCATCTCCATTCACGCAAAGATACCAGCCGTATTCGGTCTTACCCTGCAAATATGCGTCCATACATTCAAGGTAGGCTTTTTCGGGCACTCCCCATTTTGAGTGAAACCATTGAGCGGCACAGCTCTCAAGTTCGGGAGATTCCCGCAAGGTTACATAGGAAAGCATTTTTATCTCCTTGCCTTTTTACAGTCTTTCAATGAGACTTACCAATTCGTCCCAATTATCGCCCTCAAATTCGAAATTTCGACACTCTGCAGGGGCACGGTCGGGATGGAGGGCTGTGTCCGCGGGGACCTGATCCCAAGGGGTCAGAGCCGTGTGCATATACAGGGTCGCAATGCCTGCTATCTTCGCGCCTTCAATGTCCGTCCGACGGTCGTTGCCGATCATAAGGCAACGGGCAGGATCGATCTTTTGCTCTGTTAAAAGCGCATTGAAAAAACGGATGTCGGGCTTTCGGCAGCCGTAGTCCGAGGACAGATAGATGCCGTCAAATGCACGGTCAAGACCAAGATGCCGAAGCTCATAGGCGGTAAAGACCCGTTGGGCGTTGCTGAGAAGCCACAGGCGGCAGCCCTTTTCACGCAAGCGAGCCAGAGCCTCCGTGACCTTGGGGTAGCGGCGAATATATTCGATAGACGAAATGCGGAAAAGCTGTGATGCCTGTATCCCCAGAGAATCGGCGTTTTCCGTGACTCCGCCTTCGCGCAAAAGCCGGCTTATGACCGTCTCAAAGGGGATCTCGGGAAAGCACTCGTAGCTCTGCCCTGCCCGGGCTTCGCGGGAAGCCATCTCTTCCAAAAATCTGTCTCTCAGTTCCGCACCCGTTATGTGAACTCCGCAAAAACCGAAGAAGACGGCGCACTTCTCCCAAACAAGATCGTTTTCCTCTGTGTGAATATCAATAAGAGTTCCGTAAAGATCAAAAATCAGATCGGTGTATTTCATAATCGCTCCCGAAATTTCGTTATATTCAGTATACCACAAGGATAAATTTTTTTCAAGAGAAAAATCCCCTTGATGCTTCAAGCATCAAGGGGACACCTATTTTTATTCGCCGAGAATCTGTCTTGCGACGTGGACGCCGCTGGCGGATGCGTGGGACAAGGAGTGGGTCACTCCGCTTCCGTCTCCGATGACGTAAAGTCCCTTATGACGGGTCTCCAGGCGCTCGTTGATCTCAACCTCCATGTTGTAGAACTTGACCTCAACGCCGTAAAGGAGAGTGTCGTCCCCTGCGGTGCCGGGAGCGATCTTGTCAAGTGCGTAGATCATCTCGATTATACCGTCAAGGATTCGCTTGGGAAGCACAAGGCTCAAGTCGCCGGGTGTAGCCTTGAGGGTGGGACGCACAACACACTCGTCTATGCGGTTTTTGGTACTGCGTCGTCCGCGCACCAGGTCGCCAAATCTCTGAACGATAACGCCGCCGCCCAGCATATTTGAAAGCCGCGCGACGCTCTCGCCGTAGCCGTTACTGTCCTTGAACGGCTCGGAAAAATGCTTTGCAACAAGAAGCGCAAAGTTGGTATTATCGGTTTTCATCTCCTCGGCCTCGTAGCTGTGGCCGTTTACGGTGATGATCCCGTTGGTATTTTCATTTACAACGATTCCGCGGGGATTCATGCAGAAGGTGCGGACCCTGTCCTCAAACTTCTCCGTACGGTAAACGATCTTACTCTCGTAAAGCTCGTCGGTCAGATGCGAGAAAATGACCGCAGGAAGTTCTACACGCACACCGATATCCACACGGTTTGACATTGTGGGAATATCCATCTCGCGGCAGACCTGCTCCATCCAGCTGCTTCCGCTTCGTCCTACGGAAATGATACAGTCCGTACAGGTGACGGTCTTATCCCCTGCCACCACCTCGTAACCGCCTTCAATGCGGCGAACAGACTCAACGGGAGTGTTGAAACAGAAGGTCGCCTTGTCGCGCAGGAAGTTGTATATGTTTTCAAGCACAAGATAGTTTATATCGGTCCCCAGATGACGAACGGAGGCTTCCAGAAGCTGAAGTCCGTTCTGCATACAGATCTTCTTGAATTTACTTCCCGCAGTGGAGTACATCTTTGTGCCCTCTCCGCCGTATTTCATGTTGATGTCGTCAACGTAGCGCATAAGCTCAAGGGCCTTTTCACGTCCGATATGCTCGAAAAGCGTACCGCCGAAATCATTGGTGATATTATATTTTCCGTCCGAAAAGGCACCTGCACCGCCAAATCCGCTCATGATAGAGCAGCTCTTACAGCTTATACAGCTCTTGATCTTATCTCCGTCTATGGGGCATTTGCGCTTTGCAAGCTCATTACCTGCCTCAAAAACGGCGATCTTCAGATCACTGTTCTTCAGAGCAAGCTCGTATGCGGCAAAAATACCGCCCGGTCCTGCTCCGATAATAACAACGTCGAAATTCATGTTACGTTCCCTTTCTTTTTTCATTACGCAAAACAATTGCGTGAAAACAGAATTTTCACGCAATAGTCTTTTTATATTCATGCTATTGCGTTTCATTATACCACGGTTTAAGATCGAATGTATGAATTTTTTATGAATTTTATCAAATGGTTTTTCTTGCCGCAATATCACAAGTCTTTTTTAATTAGGTATTTACTTTTGTTATCCGCTATGATATAATCGCAGTGCGATGAGTTAACCAAAACCCGCAAAATCTGTGTCAAAGTAACACAACGGAGGTTCCTATGTCTGAGCTTCTTAAAATAGTTTCATCTCAATACAAAAACATCATCGGCCGCCGTAACGACAGCCTTGACAGTCGCACGATCGACTGCGGCAGTATGCTGAAAAACGACAGCTTTTCCTTTCAGGCGCTTTATCGTTCCAAGGATAAAATCATGCCGGTAAACCTGTCGGCAGTGAGCGATCTGCCTATGGGCGCATGGAGAGTTGACACGGTGGCAGTTGTAGCTACAAGGTCTGTCCCGGGCAGCCGGGCATACGAATCGGACGCCCCCGGACTTTATCCCGACATACTTATGCCGCGTCCCGCCGCGCCCGACAAAAGGAAAATAAAAACGGTGTGGGGACCCGATCTTATCAGAGAGGACACCGAGGTGCTTCTCAATGCCTCAAACGAATTTTATCAGTCGGTCTGGTTTACGGTCAACCCTGACGGCAAAGTGCTTGACGCAGGCGAATACAAGGTGAAGATTACTCTTACCGACGCATACGACCCCGTCACCGTGCTTGGGGAGGAGATCATCACCATTTCTGTGATCGACAACTCCCTGCCCGAACAGACCGCTTATTACACCAACTGGTTTCATGTTGATTGCGTGTGCGACATGTTTGGTGTGAAGCCTTACTCAAATGCATTTTACCAATTTTTTGACGAGCATGTAAAGAACATGGTCGCCCACCGGCAGAACACCCTTCTGCTTCCCTCTTTCACCCCTCCTCTCGATACAGCCATTGACGAGGAACGAATGAACGTTCAGCTTACCGACGTGGAAAAGACCGCTGAGGGCTGGTCTTTCGGGTTCGAGAAGATGCGACGTTTTGTCCGTCATGCAAAAAAGCAGGGCATCAAAATATTCGAGCACAGTCACCTGTTCAGTCAATGGGGTGCGGAGCACGCGCCGAATATATACGACAAGAGCGGAAAACGTCTCTTTGGCTTTGATACCGACGCCGCAGGAGAGGAATACGTAGGCTTTATAAGGTCTTATCTGACAGAATTTCTGAAATTCGCAAGGGAAGAAAAGATCGAGAAGAACGTGATCTTCCACATCTCGGACGAGCCGAGTACAGAGCAGCACCTCAAGTCCTATCGCAAAGCTCACGATTTGGTGGCGGATCTTCTCGGCGGCAATCTGATCTGCGATGCTATGTCGGATATTGTGTACTACACCGAAGGACTGGTGGACCACCCTATTTTCCACGTGGGGCACATGAGTGACGAGATAACAGAACGCTGCCCTACCTTCTGGCTTTATTACACGGGCGGTGAGACCGACACCTCAAGCAGAAACATTGCCAACACAGCCGCCGCGACCCGTGTCCTCGGCGTACAGATGTATAAATACAACGCCCTTGGATTCCTTCAGTGGGCGTACAACTACTATTACGATCAGCTGAGCTTCGGCTTTGGTTCTCCCACTTCAACCCCCGGCATTTACAAGCTTTACCCGGGCACCTCATATCTTTGTTACCCCATTTTTGCAAGAGGAAAGCAAACTATAGTTCCCTCCGTCCGCGAAAAGCTTATGGCTGAGGCAATGGACGACCTGCGTGCTCTCAAGCTGCTCGAAAGCAAAGTAGGCAGAGAGTCTACCCTTGCACTTTGCGAAAAGCATCTTGGAAAGATCGACACTCATACGATACCGACGGGTGAAACCCTCAGGCTGTTGCGCGAGGAAGTCAATAAAATGATAGCAGATAAATAAAAAGATCCTGTGACCCGTTGGGTCACAGGATCTTTTTATCTCTTTTCAAATACGACCGAATCGCTCTCGGCTTTTGCCATAGCGATATCGCCGCTGACGAATTTTCCCTCCAGCATTTCGGTAGAAAATGTGTCCTCCACAAGTCTGACAATAGCGCGGCGCAAAGGTCTTGCTCCGTAGGCATCGTCAAAGCCTGCCTTTGCCACAAGCTCGGTGACCGTAGGATCAAATTCAAGAGTAATCCCCAGTGCTTTTGTGCGGCTTGCAACCTCAGAGAGCATCAGATCTGCAATAGCACAGATGCTCTCATGGGTCAGGCGGTTGAAGATGATTATATCGTCGATTCGGTTGATAAATTCGGGGCGGAAGGTGGATTTCAGCGCGTTCATTACTGTCTTTTCACGCTGAACCTTTTCATCCTCGGTGGCGTTTGACACCGCAAATCCCAACTGGCGCGCGCTCTGCTCGGCTGCCGACGCTCCCGCGTTTGAGGTCATGATGATAACTGTGTTTTTGAAGTCCACACGGCGTCCCTGAGAGTCGGTTAAAATACCGTCCTCAAGCACCTGGAGCAGGATATTGAACACGTCGGGGTGCGCCTTTTCGATCTCGTCGAAAAGCACTACGGAATATGGGTGACGGCGCACTTTTTCGGTGAGCTGTCCGCCCTCGTCGTAGCCCACGTAGCCGGGAGGCGAACCGATGAGCTTCGAAACGCTGTGCTTTTCCATATACTCGGACATATCAAGTCGGAGCATGGCGTTTCTGTCGCCGAACATGACCTCGGCCAGCGCTTTTGTCAGCTCTGTTTTACCCACGCCCGTAGGACCGATGAATATGAACGAGCCAATAGGACGTCGGGGGTCCTTCAGTCCCGTTCTTCCGCGTCTTATCGCCTTTGAAATCACTTCAATGGCGCTGTCCTGACCGATAACCTTGGCTTTGAGAGTCTCCTCCAGGCGAAGGAGCTTCTCGCCCTCTCCCTCAAGGAGACGGCTGACGGGAATGCCCGTCCACTGGGTCACAACGTCGGCAATGTCGTTTTCGGTAAGTGTCAGCTCTGTGCGGCTGCTGGCCTTCTCCCATGCGGACTTCTTTTCCTCGTATTCCTCGGTCAGCTTCTTTTCCTCGTCACGTAATGCCGCGGCACGCTCGAAGTCCTGTGAGCTGACGGCTTCCTCCTTGTTTCGGGAGATCTCCTTCAGCTTTTCCTCAAGCTCCTTTACGTCCGAGGGAGATGTGATAGAAGAAATTCTGATCCTCGATGCCGCCTCATCTACAAGGTCGATTGCCTTGTCCGGCAGGTATCTGTCCTGGATATAGCGAACCGACAGCTCCACTGCGGCTTTTATCGCCTCGTCGGAGATTTTCAGAGAGTGGTGTGCCTCGTATTTATCACGAAGCCCTCGAATTATCTCGACAGATTCTTCACTTGACGGCTCGTTTACCATAACCGACTGGAAACGGCGCTCAAGGGCGGCGTCCTTTTCGATGTGACCGCGGTATTCGGCGATAGTGGTAGCGCCGATGAGCTGCATCTCGCCTCTTGCCAGAGCGGGCTTGATGATGTTCGCAGCGTCCACCGCGCCCTCGGCGGCGCCTGCGCCGACGATGGTGTGTATCTCGTCGATGAAAAGGATAATGTTCGGGTTCTTTGAGACCTCGTCCATTACGTTTTTCATGCGTTCCTCAAACTCACCGCGATATTTTGCGCCCGCGATCATGGCGGGGATATCAAGGGCGATGACGGTCTTATCCCTGAGCGTTTCGGGTATGCTTCCGTCGGCTATTTTTTGAGCAAGTCCCTCCACAACAGCGGTCTTACCAACGCCCGGCTCACCAATGAGGCAGGGGTTATTCTTTGTCCTGCGGGAAAGTATCTGGATCACGCGCTCAGTCTCCCGGTCGCGCCCGATTATGGGGTCGATCTTTCCCTGCTTTGCAAGGTCGGTCAGGTCGCGGCCGAAGTTCGAAAGGGTGGGACACCCCTTGATATTCGACTTCTTTGACCCTTTTGCGGTCTTCACGTCGCTCTCGCCCATGCCGGACTGTGCAGGACGGGATATCTCGCCGAAATAATTGGTCAGCTCCTCCCGAAGGTCGGCGGTGTCAATACCAAGCTCGGTGAGTATCTTTACAGCCACGCAGTCGCTCTCGTTTAGAATTGCAAGGAGCAGGTGCTCCGTGCCGATATAGTTCTGCCCGTGGCGCATAGATTCGTATGCCGAGCCTTCGATTATCTTCTTGGTCCTCGGGGTCATGTCGGCGGCGCTGACGAAGGTCTGAGAGCCTCGTCCCACCATTTCTTCAACGGCGTTCTTTACCGCCTCAAGCTCGGCTCCGTTCTTGGTCAGCAGTTTTTCGGCAATGCTGTCCTGCTCTCCGAGAAGCCCCAGCAAGAGATGCTCGGAGCCGATATATGTGTGACCCATTTCCCGAGCAACAGCCAAAGCTCGGTTAAGGGTGTTCTGCGCTTTTTGTGTAAAACGATTCATATTCTATCCTTCCGTTTCTTAATTTACATAGGCAATACCGCCTTTATTTTTGCGGCACGGGCAATATCTCTCTCCGCATCGTCCTTTGGACGTTCCTCGCTTGTCAGCGTAAGGGTCGCAGGGGATGTCTCCACCAAGATCCTGCTCAGTGCAGAGTAATCAACGTCCTCGACGATTCCGAGAGCTATTCCGAGTCTCACGAGCGAGAAGAGCTCGGTTGCCTCAGCTGACGAGAGCATATGTGCGTATCTCAATGT
Source organism: Eubacteriales bacterium (assembly GCA_045596925.1). Lineage (GTDB taxonomy): Bacteria > Bacillota > Clostridia > Oscillospirales > CAG-272 > SIG710. Next base: position 24,182 of record JAZODH010000016.1, on the reverse strand, counting down.
TCCCTCGGCGCGAAGCACCTTGTCCTTCAGCATGTCAAAGCGTTCTTCCTTGAGGGCGGTGCGGAGCTTTCGCTCGCGGTTGCTTATCTGCGCCACGATCTCGCCCAGCTTGCGGATAGTTTCCTCCTCGCTGACCCCAAGTGTCACCTGGTTTGATATCTGGTAGAGCGAGCCTCGGCTTTCCGAGCCCTCCCCGTACATTCCTCTGATAGTAAGTCCGATCTTTGAGAGCTGAGAGGCGATGCCGCCGATCTGATTTGCCATGGTGAGTGCGGGCAGGAACATCATGACAGACGCTCTCATACCCGTGCCCAGGTTTGTGGGGCAATGGGTAAGATATCCCAAACGTTCGTCGTATGCCACCTCAACACTGCCGTCAAGCAGATCGTCAAAACGGCAAAGGTCCTCGTATGCTTCGCTGAGTGCCAGTCCCGGGAGAATCGTCTGAAGTCTCACGTGATCCTCCTCGCAGACCATGACCGCAGTGTTGAATTTTTCGCAGAGAAGCAAGGCGTGAGGAGACTTCTTTGCGGCAAACTCACGGCTGATAAAATGCTTTTCTACGTAAGAAAGAGCCTCCAGCTTGTTTTTTTCGTTCAGGTCTATGCGCTCAAATCCGAGAGCAGGTGTGAAAATATCGGATATTTTTTCGATTATTTCCCGTGCCTCTTTTTCGCCAAGAGTGCTGTCAAAATTGTATCCCGCCAGGTTTCGAGCAAAGCGCACGCGGGTACTGATAACAGTATCTGGGCTTTCGCCCGACAGATTGTACCATGCCATATCAGTCCTCCTCCTTTCCCTGCACTGCCTTTATTTCATCGCGGAGCCGCGCCGCTTCCTCAAATTCTTCTTTCCTTATTGCCTCGTTTAATGCAGAGCGAAGCTCCTTTAAACGACCTGCATGGTCGCGCTTCTTCTTCCACTTTGAAGGAGCTCGTCCCGTATGGGAGGCGCTTCCGTGCATCGAGCGGACGGTAGGTTCAAGCTCCGCCGAGAAAGTTACGTAACAATCGGGACAGCCTGCCTTACCTCGCTCTCGGAAATCCCGCAAGGTAGAGCCGCAACGAGTGCATTTCTTTGCTCCCGAACCGATCTTTGCCGCCTCGGCAGGATAGAATAAGCTGCCCAGCAATGTGTCCCCCATGGCGGCAAAGGGTGAGGCGAAGCCCAGCTCCTCAAAGGGCGAGGAAAGAGTCTTCAGCTCGCCGCTATTCTGCATTTCCTCGGCGCACCGTGCGCAAAGAGAATAATTTTTCTTCTCTCCGTTAATGTTTTCTTCGTAAAAAAACGTTGCTTCGTTTTTATTGCATCTTTCGCATTTCATATTTTCTACTCCTTTCTATTCCATTTTACTCCATCAATGCAAGTAAAATATGTCTGAATATGTCGGCACGGACAACACTTCTTACCGCAGGCGACACCGACGTGATTCCCGTCACCGCGGCGCGGATAAGCGCAAACTCACGGGGCGTGATGAACTCGCCGTCGAGCAGATTTGATGCATATGCCATCGCTTCATTTTCCTCTATGCTGTCGCCGACGGCGTAGAAAAAGTGCATCAGATATTCGTTTTTGTGCATCTGCTTGCGGATTATGCGGATACACCCTCCTCCGCCGCGACGACTCTCGATTATGTATCCTCTTTCGGGGGTGAAGCGAGAGGTGATAACGTAGCTTATCTGGCTGGGAACGCATCCAAGCTGATTTGCCATTTCGTTTCTCTTCAGCTCAAGCTGACCTCCGCCGCTCTCAAGCATTTCCTCTATCAATTTTGCAATACTGTCTGCTAACATTTTGACCTCCGTTTGTTTTTTGACCATCTTTGACCTTTGCTGGCTTTATTATAAAACGAAAGTCAAAGAAAGTCAAACATCGTTTTTGACTTTCTTTGACCTTGACAGACGATTACAGGCGATTATAGCGGAATAACTACTCAAAATCAAGTTTTTTCTTGATTTTTTGACCTTGTTTGACTTTCAAGCATAGCCGAAAGCACCACCACAGCATTTTTATAGAGCTTTACCCTGTCCGAAAGATATTTTTCATATCCTTCGGCTTCAGCCGACACGATGCAATCCCCTCCCTCGGTATCAAAAACCTCGGAATAACCGCTTCTCCCCGTAAGCCCCCGAAACTCTCCGTTTATATATATTTTTGCGCCCTCCAGGGGCAAGGCGCCGCAAACCGTTGACGCCCGAACAACAATTTTCCCCATTTTAATCTCCATTCCGCCGCCATGGTGGCGGCACAATTTTTTTCGGAAATTCAAATGTGTTTGCGTAGCGAACAAAAATGGATTGGGTCCCATTTTTAATTTGAATTTCACTGCGTGAATAGGTGAACTTCAGTTTATTGTGGCAATCATTCAAGCTATCACCTCCACTAACAATATATTTTCATCATTTTTCGTCCGACACAAAAAAACACTTGACTTTAGAGTATATTTGTGGTAAAATACATAAGGCTGAGCGCCGGTGTGATGGAATTGGCAGACGTGCGAGACTCAAAATCTCGTGGTAGCGATACCGTGTCGGTTCGACCCCGACCACCGGCACCAACGCCCAAAGCTTAAACAGCTTTGGGCGATTTGTTTTTAAAATAAAAAAGGCACCTTGCGGTGCCTTTTTTTATATTAACTTTTTCAATGTGTTCTGCGCCGATCGGATATCGGAAACGGGATCTTTTCCCGTTTCGCGCTCGATGGTCAGATAGCCGTCAAAGCCGACCTTACGCAGAGCGGCGATATAGGCATCAAAATCTACCTTTCCCTCGCCCAGAGGAGTTTCAAGGAAGTAATCTGCCACGTTCAGCGCTTCAATGCCGCCCTCTGCAAAGCAGTTGTAGATGATCTCGGGGTCGGTGGCACGAAGCATAACGCCGTCCTTGGCGTGAGTGTGCACGATGTACTTGCCCAGCAGGTCCACCGCCTCGACAGGGTCCTGACCCGTTACCATAACGAAGTTTGCAGGATCAAGGTTGACGCCCACTCCGCCCTCGGTATCTTCAAGAAACGCAAGAAGCGTTTTCGCACTTTCCGGGCCGGTCTCAATAGCAAGCGTCACCCCATGCTCGGCGGCGTATCTTCCGCATTCGGTCAGCGCGTCGCGCATGACGGCGTACCGCGGGTGCGTCTTATCCGCAGGGATCACGCCGATGTGGGTAGTCACCACGGGCACGTCAAATTCCCGCGCCAGGTCGATTATTGCCTTTGTTTTATCAATTCGTGCAGGGTTGTCAGCCTCGATCTCAAAACCGTGACCGCCCATGTCTCCGCAAAGGGCGCTTATTTCAAGGTGGTTTTCGCTGAGAAGACTTTTGATCTCGTTCCTCCCGTTTCGGTCAAGGGTCTCAGGGCTGAACTCACCCGTGGTCGCGTAGACCTGAATACCGTCAAAGCCCATCTGTCCCGCCAGCTTTATGCTGTCGGTCAGGGGAAGCTTGAAGCAATCGGTTATAACGCCAATCTTCATACCTGATACCTTAAATCTCGATCCACTGATCGGGGTCGTGCTTCGCCTTGAATGCGGCAAGCATAATTTTGTTGACCTCCAGGGTCTCTGCTACATCAAAACTGATGCGTCCGGTCTCAAAGAAAGTGAGAATATCGCGGATAAGCCCGGGGAAGCCGTCCGACTGGATCTGCTCGACCACCGCGTTTTCTCCGTCACCACGGCTCAGAGTCACCTCGAATCGGCGGCTTGCCTTAACGTAATGCATAGCCGCACGGCGGTCATCGTCGTACTTTACGGTGAAGGTATACTGCGTATCGGTAATTCTCTGACCCTTAACGGCTTTTGCGCCCAGTCCCAGCTTCTTTACGATCATTTCGATCTGATGGATCAAGTATTCTTCAAGGGCACGTCCGCCGCCAACGGTGGACACGGCTACACAGCCGTCAAGCTTGTCAAGCTCGGTCGCGTAGCGGAGTGCGGAAGAGCTGAAGAAGGGTGCGGAATATTTCTCGGAGAGAGCAAATATCTCCTTTGCGTTTTCAACGCTGTCCGAAAAGGGCTTGTCTATGTAGGTGGGCTTGCCGTATGTAAGAGCGATCTTTGCGTACTCCAGGTGCTTTTGAGGCGCGGAGGGTGCCAGGATCACGAGAACATCGCTCTTCTCGCACAGCTCCTCCATGGTCTCACAACGCTCAATACCCATGCGTGTGCACCACTGATCGGTGTTCTCCCCGCTGGTTGGAGAAACGTCCTGCTCTGCCCATCCGTATTTTACCTCATACTCATAGCCCAGCTCCTGGCAGGCCTCCTTTATCCACTGAGGATAATGGTCTGCGTGCCACTCGCTGATGTAAAGATCGATAAATCCTATGCTTTTCATTTTAAAATTCCACCTCTCTTTTTATTTCTGCGGATTTATAAAGCGAATCCAAAAGCTTTGCGCTTTCCAGAATGTTTTCTATGTTACTGCGATTTTTTTCGCCGGTCGTGATCGACTCAATGAACGCCTTGTTTTCGCAAAGGTACATATTGGGAATATCGTATTCCGGTTCGATCGTCTCAAGAGTACTGCCGTCATATATCTCGAATTTTTTGCCGTAGGTCAGGCGCGCGCCGCACTTATCGCCAAGAAAATCGATGAACATCTCATTCTTATTGATATTCTGCGCCCAAGCGCCGTTGAAGGAAATGCTTGCCTTGTCGGTGCGTATGTGACCGCTGATGTAGTCGTCCACGTCGTTGGTGCCGTTTTCGACGTCCGCAGTATCCTCTGCCCACATATCGTTGTATCTGTATGACTTCATGTCCTTTGCCATCTCGCAGTATGCGTCGCAGGTGACGTTTTTCAGCTTTGCACCGCCCAGAACGTAGAGGATAAGATCAAGGAAATGCACGCCCCAGTCGATAAGCACGCCGCCGCCCGACTGCTCCTTGGTTGTAAATGCGCCGCCAAGTCCGGGAATTGAGCGGAATGAGCGGAAAGAACAATAAACGTGATAAATGTTGCCGAATTTGCCCTGTCTGTTCATCTCTTCAAGCATCTCGACAGACCTATGGTAGCGGTTGCAAACGCCGATGTTCAGAATCTTACCCTGCTTTTTTGCCTCCTCTGCCATCTCGCAGGAAAAAGCGTAGTTTACTGTGATGGGCTTCTCGCAGAAAACGTGTTTTTGTGCGCGGAGCGCGTCCATTGTGACGGTGTAATGCGCGTAATTGGGGGTGAGAACGAACACCGCATCGACCTCGGGGTCGGCAAGTGCCACCTTGTAATCCGAGATCACGTTTTCGATTATGGGGTATTCCTCTTTCAGCTTTTCTGCCTTTTCGGGCAGGATATCGCAGGCGTATTTTACGCGAACGTTATCCATTTTTGCAAATGCGGGGAAATGCGCGTTTTTCGCGATTCGTCCGCACCCGATAACGGCTATAACATTTTTATCCATGATTGAACATCTCCTGTTGTTTTTTGTAAGTATATTGTACTATCGCCGTCAAGAAAATGGAATGGTTTGTTTTTGCCTGTTTTTTAACATTTTTTTTGGATTTCCCGCAAAAAACTCACTTTACGGCAAACAAATATTGTATTTTTCTTTACAAGACAGTTATTTTGTAGTATAATAGCCGTGCGGAGGTGATCTGATGACAAGCGACAATTCAACCCGAAAATTTCACATAGAGAAAAATTACATTTCAGATCCAAAAAAATACGGCGATATCTTTCTGCTTCAGGTCGGCCGCAGTCACAGCACCAAGGGATACATGATAGGTGAGCATATTCATAGAAATTGGTTTGAACTGACCTACATCATCGAGGGCAAGGGGCAGATAATCACGAACGGAACGCCGTCCCCCATCAAGTCGGGAGAAATTTATCTTTCCTTCCCCGGGGACATTCACGCGATCTCAACCGATATAGAAAATCCCGTCAAGTTCGAGTTTTTGTCTTTTTGGCCTGACGATCCCGATCTGCTCTGGCGGTTCGAAAAAATAATGCACTTTTACAGCGACCCCACCCGCAGGATATTTTCGGACAACGACGTAAAAAATCTCATGGGCAACGTGCTCTCCGAGGCGGTCCTCTCGGACGAGCATTCCCCTCAGATCCTGGGCCACGCGCTGAGCCAGACGGTGCTTTACATCGTCAGAAATTTCAGCGGAGACAAAAAAAGCACGAAGCTGACCGTAAGCTCATGGCGCGAGACATGCTACCAGATGATGAACTATATAAGCACTCATATTTACACCATGGACGGGCTCACCGCCGTTTCTGAGCACCTGGGTTACAGCTACAGCTATCTGTCCGACATTTTTCACAAAACTACGGGGGACACGCTGATAAACTACTATACCCAGAGGCGTCTTGACGCCGCGTCTATGCTGATCCGCGAAGGACATCTTACAATGAGCGAGATCGCTGAGCTGCTCAGATATTCGTCGATTTATTCGTTCAGCAGGTCGTTCAAAAATCGTTTCGGGATCAGTCCCACTGAATTTAAAAAACAAGAATGTGTCCAATAACCAAACCGCCGCAGATATTCTGTCTGCGGCGGGGTTTTATTTCAGCTCATTTTTTTGAATGCGAATTTTATTTCGTCAGGACCGTAACCGTATCTTGCAAGGAATGCGGCCATTTTTTTACGCTCGTTCGGCTCGTCGGGAACGTAACCGAATTTTTTGTCTGCCAAAAGATAGCAATTTTCGGCAAAGTCTGTATTCTCCACCAACAGCATGGCTCGGTCGATACTGTCGCTGTCAAAGCCCTTTGCGCGGAGCTGTGCAAGGATTCTCGTTCTGCCCCACAGCTTGGAAATGCACTTCTTCACCTCTGCCGCCGCCACGTTTTCTTCTCTGACGTAGCCCTTTTCGGACACCATCGCAACCGTTTTCTCCGCCACCTCCGAGGAAAATCCCCGTCGCATAAGCTTGACCTTAAGAGAAAACAAATTATTATCTCCAAAAGAAAGGATATTCATCGCTTTCAGGTAGCATTGGCACACCTGCGAGGCCTCAAGCAGGCAGTCGTAAGTGTCCGTATTCACAGTTCCCTTTTCGGGCCGAAGCGCAATATACTGCTCGGACAGAATATCAAAACTGTTTCTTTGCAGGTGCGTCCCCTCGGAGATCTCAAAATCCAGGCGCACCACGTTTCCGCTGCCCGACGTTGACAGGCGCTTCAAACAAATTTCCATTTACACCTCGTGCCGCCGTGTGGCGACAATGCCCGCCTCAACCGGCAAAATTATTCTTCGTCCAGCTTGAGAGAGCTGAAATCGATATCGTCGTCCTCGTCCTCATCAAGATCGAAATTCTCATTGTTTAAGCTTCCGTCAGCACTTGCCGCGCGGATCTTTTCCTCGATCTCCGCCATTATTGCGGGATTTGTCTCCAGGAACTTCTTGGCGTTTTCCTTACCCTGTCCGATACGCTCGGTGCCGTAGGAGAACCACGCTCCGCTCTTCTTGATAATATCGAGCATTACGGCAAAGTCCAGAATCTCGCCCGTACGGCTGATTCCCTTACCGTAAAGAATATCGAACTCCGCAGTTCTGAAGGGAGGAGCCACTTTATTCTTTACTATCTTACACTTAACGTGGTTTCCGTAGACCTCGCCGCCGTCCTTTAACTGCTCTGCCTTACGCACGTCGATACGAACCGACGCATAAAACTTCAGCGCACGACCGCCCGTGGTTGTTTCGGGGTTGCCGTAGATAACTCCAACCTTTTCACGGAGCTGATTGATGAAAATGACCACGCAGTTGCTCTTTGCAATAACGGAGGACAGCTTTCTCATCGCTTGAGACATAAGTCTCGCCTGAACGCCCACCTGAGAAGAACCCATATCCCCCTCGATCTCCTGTCTGGGAACAAGAGCTGCCACAGAGTCGATAACGACCACGTCAACCGCACCGGAACGAACCAGCGTTTCGGTAATATCGAGAGCGTCCTCGCCACAGTCGGGCTGAGAGACCAGCAGGTTATCGATATCAACACCCAGATTTCTCGCGTAGACGGGGTCAAGCGCGTGCTCCGCATCAATGAATGCCGCCTCGCCGCCGATCTTCTGGACCTCGGCAACTATATGGAGCGCCACGGTAGTCTTACCCGAGGATTCGGGACCAAAGATCTCGATGATCCTTCCTCTGGGTACGCCACCGATTCCAAGTGCCATATCAAGAGACAGGGAGCCTGTATGTACCGCCTGGACCTCCATGCGGCTGTTCTCGCCCAGCTTCATGATACTTCCCTCGCCGAACTCCTTGCGGAGCTGAGCCAGGGCAGTCTTCAACGCCTTCTCCTTGCCTTCCTTATCATTTATATCGATCTGCGCCACCGACTTAACTCTTGTTTCGCCTTTTTTCATTTTAAACTCCATTCGTTTTTAATTTGCTCGGGGACTCAAAATTCCCCCTGGGGTATCTTACGGCACTATTCTACCACGCTTTTAGACCTTTGTCAATAGTTTTTGAAAAAATATTTTCCGTTTTCGGAAAAATTATGCGGTCGGGGTTTTTGCCCTCGACCGCAATAACTTTATAATTCCGAAAACGGAAAATAACATTTTGGTTTTTATTCTGTTTTTAAGTTCCCGTTCCAAACATGAGAGTATAGAGCTTTGCGGTGTCGGTAGCGGCATCGTTCTTGCCGGGAGCTTTTGCCGCAACCACTATGTATTCCTTTCCCGTTGCCTTTACCTCACCAACGCTTGCAAGGCAGTTCAGACCCTCGTTGGTAAATCCCGTCTTACCTGCGATTATCTTCGCCGTGTCGGTCTCTGCGAGGCTTCCAAGGCGGGAGAACATGGTGTTATACATGGTAATTCCGTCGGGATTCTGTTCGTTTGTAGCCTGGGCATGATAGGTCCTGCTTGACATTATCTCGCGCAAATAGGGGTCATTTAGCGCATACTGAAGGATAAGCGCGATCTCGTGAGGAGTTGAATAGTGGTCGTCGTGGTGAAGTCCGCTGGGATTCATAAAATGGGTGTTTGAAAGCCCCATGGACAACGCTTTTTTGTTCATCATGTCAACGAACGCCTCGATGCTTCCCGCCGTGTAGATAGCAAGTGCGTCGGTGGCGTCACCGCCGGACGGAAGTGCCGCACCGTAAAGCAGGTCCTTGATCGTGATCGGCTGATCCACCTCAAAGCCCGCAACCGATGCGCCTGCCACGAACAGCGGGTCGGTGATCTCCTTGGTCAGAGTGAAGGTGTCGTAGAGATTTTCACAGTTTTCGTATGCCACGATAAGAGTCATTATCTTGGTCATGGACGCAGGGTAGATCATGCTGTCGGGGTTCTTTTCAGCCACAACTCTGCCCTGCTCGGGGTCGATCATAATGACGTATTCGGAGGCAACCTGGTCGCCCAGCGTGATAGTGTATTCGTCGGAGATCGCGTATTTTACTCTCTCAGGGTCATCGGGCACCTGAGTCTCGAGCGCGGTATCGGGCGAGGTTTCGGTATAGCTTTCCGTGCCGTCATCCCCCGAAACGGGCTTCGACGCTCTTTGCTTTACAACGGCGAAGATCACTCCCGCGATTATCACCGCCACCAAAAGTACTATAAACAGTAGCTTCCAGCCGTCGAAATTTCCGCCGCCCGTGTTATAGCTTCGGGGCGAGGCGCTTCGGCGGTATTCGGAGGAACTGCGAGGAGCCGTTCCCTGCGGGCGCTGACCCTGCTGAGGTCTGCCCTGGGGGACGTAGGGCCGTGCCGGGCGCTGTCCTCTGTATCCGCCCTCGGGTCCTCTGTTTACTTGATTTGAATTTCCGTTCATATTTCTTTCCTGTTTTTTCAAGATATGTGTAACAAAACGCACTCAAATTGCGTCAGTAATAGTGAAGATGTTTATGCGTTCAAATAACATTCCTTTACATTCTACCACAAAATTACCGAAAAGTATAGTGTTTTTTGTCAATTTGAAAATAAATTTATTTCGGTTGACTTTTACCCTCATGTATAGTATAATAAATTTAGGATTTATTCTAAAAAAATTCACCCCGAAAGGACAGGAAGGATCGGAATGGAGCATCTGACAAAAATCGAAAACGTGACCGTTGTAATTCCCTCTCTCAACCCCGACGAAAAACTACAGGGCGTTGTGGATTCCCTGCTCTCTCTGGGCTTTTGCGACATAGTTATCGTAAACGACGGCTCGGACGACGAACACGTCAAAAAATTCCCCTCGCCCGACGGGCGCGAGGGCTTGACACTGCTGAATCACCGCATCAATAAAGGAAAAGGCGCGGCGCTGAAGACCGCGTTCAAATACATAATCGTAAACCGTCCCGAAACGAGAACGGTCGTGACCGTGGACGGAGACGGTCAGCACAGAGCGCAGGACGTGCTTGCCTGCTGTGAGAAGTCCGCGCAGACCGATTCTCTGGTCCTTGGCGTGCGCGATTTTTCCCTTTCTCACGTCCCTGCACGCAGTCGGTTCGGAAACAAGACCACGTCCCTTGTTTTCAGGCTCGCCTGCGGTCTGAAGATCTCCGACACCCAGACAGGTCTGCGGGCTATTCCCGCGCGGTATCTTCAGGACATGATAACAATCGAGGGTGACCGCTTTGAGTACGAGACCAATATGCTTCTCAATCTGAAAAATCTCGGCATAAAAATGAGCGAGCAGTTGATCGAAACGGTCTACATCGAGGAAAACAAGACTTCCCATTTCAGACCTGTCCGCGACTCAATAAAAATTTATTCCCTCATATTGAAATTTATCGCCAGCTCGACCGTGGCGGCGTGTCTTGACCATCTGCTATTCTTCCTTATAAAGCTGTTTTTCGGGAAATATTTCGTTCCATATTCCGTACTTATACCCATTGTGATAGCAAGGGTATTTTCCTCGGCGGCAAATTTTGCGCTGAACAAAAAAACAGTCTTCAAAAACAACGGAAGCATCGCCGTAACGCTTGTAAAGTATTACGTCCTTGCCGTCCCCATGCTACTCATCTCCTGTATCGGAATAGATTGGGTATCCTCGGCATTGGGAATCACGAACGCGGCACTCGTTACGCTTATTAAAATAGTTATCGAATCGATCCTCTTCCTGTTGTCCTTCAGACTGCAGAGAGAATGGGTCTTTTCCTCAAAAAGAAAGGAAAATAAATGAACCAGAACTCCCCCAAGCGGGAAAAGAAGATAGCCTTTTCAAACAGCGACTATCTTGACTATGCGGGATTCAGCCGCAGAACACCCAAAAAGCGCTTAACCGCAGGCACGGTGGTCCGCCGCTCGCTGCTCGTCTTCTTCTCGCTTCTGCTTTTTGTAATAATTTCGGTCTACACCTTGGTTTTTGCTATTGCACACGGTCCGAGTGAGACGGTGCGCGACCTGCTGGTGCAGGCGGCGGACCAGGCAAGCGCCACCAAGTGGGTGCCCTACCTTTTCCTTGACAAAAGCACGGTAAAGGAGATCCTCGACCAAGGCGAGGTAGTAAGCCGCGAGGTCATTTCCCTGCAGGATTATGCGGATAAGGGTGACGATAAAGTGACAGATGAAAAGGACGAGTGGGAAGGAACTCAGGACGGTCTGCAGTTCTTTACCGTAAAAGGCTCCACCTACACCGCCTACATGATGATAATAAAAGATCCCTCCAGAGTTTTCGTTGGCACCTCCAGCGATTTCAAGAGCGGCAAGCAAGGTATAAACATCTTTGACGCCGCCGCAAAATACGGCGCGGTCGCCGCCATCAACGCAGGCGAATTTTCCGACCCGGGCGGAGTGGGAACGGGCGATAATCCCATCGGACTTACATATTCACAAGGTGAGTGCGTCTGGAATGACGGACAGAAGCGAACCTTTATCGGAATTGACAAAAACAACCATCTCGTGGTTACCGAGCCTATGACAAAGGCAAAGGCAGAGGAGCTTGGGATCCGCGACGCCGTGTCATTCCAGCGCGGAAACACACTTATAACAAACGACGGTGACAGCATAACGCTCCACCGCGCCGACGGAAACACGGGCACGGCGCAGAGGACTGCCATCGGTCAGAGAGCTGACGGAGCTATCATTCTTCTTGTCACCGACGGCAGGACCGCCAGCAGTATCGGCGCCACCCACAACGACGTCATCGACGTAATGGTCGAGTACGGCGCGGTGACGGCAGGTATGCTTGACGGCGGGTCCTCTGCCATGATGTATTACGAAAATTATTTTGACAAATATGGCTACGACATAGAAAAGCTTGACAAATACCAGAAGCGCGGTCTTGTAAACAAGTACAAGGCCTTCACAACACCGAGAAAAATGCCTACGTTTTTCATGGTCGCACCCGTCTCAGACGGAACGGAGGACTGACAATGAGAGAAAGAAAACAGGCATCGGTATTTTACAGGGTCTACGCCGTTTGTTGGGCAGTACTCCTTGCCCTGCTTGTGGCGGCAGTGTTCATTTTCCGCTCCTATCTTGCGGACTTTGAGGCCATGCGCCCCGAGCATACGGCACAGGATATGTTCGAAAAATACTTCACAGATTTTGACGCTCTCAAAATTCTCCGTGATACGGGAGTGCCGGCCCCCGAATTTGACACGTTAGAGGACATGGCGGCAAAGATCGAAGAAAGCATCAAAGGAAAAGAGCTGTCCTATTCCCCCTCGTCGGTGGGACTTGACGACACAAAAAAGGCTTATTACGTAAAATACAGCGACGGTGAAAAGGATGTTAAGGTCGCTACGTTCACCATTGAAAAAAGCGACAAAAAAAGCAAAAAGGGCTTTGCCACATATAAGCCGGGCGAGATCGAGCTTTACTGCATTCCCGTCGGCGACGTGACTATAAAAGCACCTACGGGATACACCGTAACATTGAACGGCAAGCCTGTCGGCGAGCAGTACATAAACGGCGATCCCATTGAAACAGAGAGCTGTAAGTACATGAGGGACGGCGGCGTTGGCATCACCTACACCCTTTACACGGTCCCCGGGCTTTACAAGACCCCCGAGATAAAGGTCACTACCCCCAAGGGCGAGGACAGCGCAGTAGAGCTGAAAAACGGGATCTACGAGGCGCAAATAGTTTACAGCCAAGAGTTGCAGGAGCGTTTCGGCGAGCGTATGATAAAGGCGGCGAAGGCTTATGCCACCTTCATGCAAAACGACTGTACCTTCCGCGCGGTTGACCCATATTTCCTCACGGGGACAGACATCTACAATTACATCAGGACCTCGCAGAATATGTGGGTCATCGACCACGACAGCTACTACTTTGAGGACGAGTCCGCTACGGAATTTTACGAATACGCAGAGGGCGTTTACTCCTGCCGGGTAAAGCTCAAGCACGTGCTCAAGCGCGCCCGCATGGAGGATCACGTTGACTACATGGACGTGACCTACTATTTCATCATCGACTACGGCGACGGCGTGGTCTACGCCAGCACCAACAACTGAAGGAGACAAAAATGGTTGAATTTATTACGGGGATCGACCTTGCCATACTTGAGGCGATCCAAAGCATCAGATGTGCTTTTCTTGACGTCTTTTTTCCAATTATCACTCGGCTTGGCGGGGATAAGGGACTGTTCTGGATAATCATTGCAGTTATCGCCCTGTGCTTCAAAAAAACACGCAAAATGGGGCTTGCCATGGCCTTTGCCATGATCTTCGGACTTCTTGTGGGAAATCTGACTCTAAAACCCCTTATCGGGAGGATAAGACCCTATGATCTTGATGGCTACGAGGCAATACGCGAGGCTCTTCTCGTAAAGCCGCTGAAGGATTTTTCCTTCCCCTCGGGTCACACCCTCGTTTGCTTTGAGGGCGCAACGGCAATCTTTCTGCACAACAAAAAATGGGGTATTCCAGCTTTCGTTATAGCCGTGCTTGTGGCGTTTTCCCGTCTCTACCTTTTCGTCCATTACCCCACAGACGTTCTGGGCGGAATTATCCTTGGTATAGCCTTCGGTATCCTGGGAACGATACTTTCCCGTTTTATCTTTAAAAAATTTGAGAAAAACTAAGGTGAAACATTGAAGAAACTTTCTATTTTACTTTTAGCCGTTATCTGCTCGTTGATTCTCGGCGCTTGCTCCTCGGGCATCGTTTCGGACGGCGTCAGGGACACCATCGAGTCTCCCGATCTGCCCTCGTCCCCCGTCCAGCCCCAAGAGCCGAAGGATCTCGATACCCGCATTTCTTTTGCGGCAGTTGGTGACATGATCTCCTACACAGGCACTATCAGAGATGCCAAAAGCTGTGCCGTTGAGGGCGGTCGCCCATACAATTTTGCACCGATCTTTGCCAACGTGCGCCATGTGATCGAGGCTGCGGACATTGCCTTTATAAATCAGGAAACACCTCTGGCAGGAGAGAGCTTCGGCTACAGCTCCTACCCTCATTTCAACACGCCCCGCGACATCGCCTACGACATAGCCGAAGCCGGCTTTGACGTGGTGAACATTGCCACAAATCATATGCTCGACCAGGGTTCAAAGGGGCTTGAGGAGACTATAAAATTTTGGAACACCCTGCCCGTCACCGTGATCGGAGGTTATCTTGACGAAAACGACCTTGACAACTTCCGCATAATCGAAAAGGACAACATCAAGATCGCTTTTCTGTCCTATACATACAGCACAAACGGCTACCGACTGCAAAGCGGGTACGACATTAAAATTCCTTATATCGACGAGGCTTTGATCGAACGTCAGTCAAAGGCGGCGGGTGAGCTGGCAGACCTTGTTTTCGTTTCAATGCATTGGGGAAATGAAAACAGTATGAAGACAAGCGCCTCGCAGAGAGATCTGGCAAGAAAAATGTGCTCCTGGGGCGTGGACGTAATAATCGGTCACCACACCCACGTGATCCAGCCCGTTGAGTGGGTGGAGCAGGACGGAAATCGTCTTTTGTGCATCTATTCCCTTGGCAATTTTGCCGCCGAGCAGGAATTCGATTATCAGCTTCTGGGCGGTCTGATGACCTTTGACATCGTGCGAGAAAATGGAAAGATCTTTATTGACAAGCCGATACTTCACCCAACGGTCTACTACTACGACAAGAGATTTTACAAAAATTCCACTTATCTTTTCGAGGATTTTACTGCCGAAATGGAAAAGAGCCACGGTATATCCCATTACGGGCGATCTATCTCGATCGAGAAGCTTCGCTCTTACGTTCTGAAAACGATCTCAAAGGAATTTCTTCCGCAGGAATGGCAGTAAAAGCGACAGGGTAAACAGCCCCGATATAAACGTGCCGACCTCGGTGGGAAGCTCAAAAAAAGCAGGGGCGGACGGCGAAGAAAATTCAAGTCCGAAAAAGTGAATATAGAGATATGCAAGGAGTGCCGAAAGCACTCCTTGTATTGCTTTGGCGCAAAAATATGAGTGGACGGAGACGGGTATCCCTCGGCAGACCGACAGTATCTGGAAATGCACCGAAAGACCGGCCCAGCCCACAAAAAGCGCCGTCAGCACCGCGCCTGCCGTGCCGAGCTGAGGAGCAAGGGCAACAGCGCCCGTCATCTCGAAAAATCCCATTACGGGAATTTTTAAGATCGGCGACACGCCAAGGTCCTCAAGCACGGCGCACAGCGTCCCCACCGACGAGCAAAAAAACAGAACGAACCCACATATCTTTAGCATTGAAAGAGCGCAATCTCCCACGCTGTCGCAAAACAGCGCCACAGAATTTTTGCCCGATTCCGTGACCCCTTTGGGTCTTTCGGTCAATTTCAAGGGAGAAATGAAATTTAACGCCACGCCGATCAAAACAGAGGTAATTATCTGAATAAAGTAAAGCGCCACTCCAAATGCGTGGCTTGACCACATAGAAATCCCCACCGCGCTGATGAGAAAAGCCGAGCCGGGAATACCCGAAATTATAAGCAGTCTCTGAAGCTCTTTTTCACATATCTCCCCTCGGCGGTAAAGTTTTACTGCCGCCATAGCCCCCACGGGAAAACCGCAGAGCATTCCCGCCACGGGCACGAATGCAGAAGAACGGCTTATCCCGAAAAGCTTTGAGACAAAGCCTCCCGCAAAACGGCCCAGCAGATCTGCTCCGCCCATGTCAACAAAAAGCGATGACAGCACCGCAAAGGGAAAAAGCGAGGGTATCACCCTCTGCGCGCACAGCGTCAAACCACTTCGCATATATCCGATAGCGATGTCGGGCTTTTTTAATATTGCATATATCAAGACCACCGAAAGGGAGAGCAAAACAGCCTCGCCCGCGTTTGTTTTTTTCATGCCAAAACCTCATGCCGCATATATTTATTTACAGCCATTTTATGGAAACGTCAAAGAACATATTCAAAAAAGACGACGGAGGGCGCATGAAAAAAAGAGAAAAAGAGGACAGACAGACCTTGGGCGAAATGCTTTGTCGACGCATGGACTTCCCTTGCGACATGGCAAACGGAAATCTCATTGAAATACGTGGGCGAGGCTCGGTTTCGGTGTGTGGGTGCAGGCGGATACTGCTTTATTCCCATGACAGAATAGAGCTTGAGGGCAAGGATTTTGACACGATCATAATCGGTAAAAAGCTTGAATTTACAGGCTTTGGCGACAAGAGCGCCGAGCTTTGCGGTCTGGTTGACAGAATCGAATTTCGAAGGAGGGGCGCGGTTTGCTTGTAAGAATCAAAAACGCTCTTTTGGGCGGAGCTAAACTTACGGTATCCCAGGAAAACGCCCCAAAATTGCTCAGCCTTTGCCTTGAAATGAAGCTTCCCGTAAGCAAAACTGCGCTCGGCAGCGAGGATATGACCGTCGAGACCTCGTACGGTGCGGCACGGAAGCTGGCACGAAGGCTCGCGGCGGCAGATATACCGTTTGCGGAGCGGTGCTTCGGTCTGCCGTTTTTTCTTTTTTCCTACCGAAAACGCCCCGGGATCTTTATCGGCCTCGCTTTGGCTCTGGGCATCATTTTTCTGTCAGGAAGCATGGTCTGGGACATTCGGATAAGCGGAAACTCAACGCTTGACACCGCTACTGTAAAGCGTGAGCTGGCGGCGGCAGGTTTTGACCTTGGAAGCTCGGTCAAAACCGACGTTGACCGAGTCTCAAACTCGCTCCTTGCCAAATCGGACAAAATATCCTGGCTGTCTATCAATATGTCGGGCACGGTGGCATACGTGCAGATTCGTGAGGAGGCTCATTTTGCCCAAAAGGACAATTCTCCCTGCAATTTGGTGGCGTCAAAGGACGGGACAGTCGAACGGATAGAATCGAGCTGCGGAACGGTATGCGTTGAGGTTGGGCAGTCAGTGAAAAAGGGTGAGATCCTGGTCAGCGGAGTACGCGGCGGAAAGCTGGGAAATTACACTCTGGTACAGGCATCGGGCGAGATTTTCGCCATAACATCACGGGAATTTTCGGTGGAAGTCCCCATCAAATACGAGACGCAAGTGCCCATTAGGGTCGAAAACGGACAAAAACACATAAAATTTTTCTCAAAAAACATATTTTTTTCAAAAAACAGTAGAAAAAACACATCAAAGTGTGTTAAAATATACATGGAAGAGAATCTCTCTCCGCCATCTCTCCCGCCCCTGCCCTTTGGCGTGGTGACGGAGCTTATCACCGAATACGAAACAGTGACGAAAACCCGCACTCAAAAGGAAGCCTCCGACATGGCATTTGCACAGCTTTACCGCAATATGGCATCGGAGCTTTACGACTGCGACCTTATGTCAAAGAACATCAAGTGCGAGATGACCGAGGAGAGCGTGCGCCTGATTTGCACGGCGGTCTGCTCGGAAAATATTGCCATTCCTCAAAAAATCAGTCAATAAAGGAGGAACATTTATGCAGAAAAAAATAAACTTTTCCCGCCCGGGAATAATCTCGAAAATATTCGGCAGCTACGACGTCAATATCCGTCTTATTGAGCAGAGGCTCTCGGTTGAGATCTCCTCACGCTCGGGCAACGACGGCGACTCGGTCATCATCGACGGCTCAGAAGAGAAGATCGAGCAGGCGGCAAAGACCATCAGCTATCTTGAGCAGGTGGCGCTCCGCTCGGACGACGTCAGCGACAGCCAGGTAAACTATGTGCTTGACATGATCGAGGACGGCAAAGAAGACTTGCTTGTCACCCCCGGCGAGGACTGCATCTGCATCACCAGCCGTGGAAAGCCGATCAAGGCAAAAACGGCGGGACAGAAGCAGTATGTAAATGCGATCGAAAAGAACACCATAGTCCTCGGCGTAGGACCTGCGGGAACAGGAAAAACATTCCTTGCCGTTGCTATGGCTGTCAAGGCTTTGCGCGAAAAGAAAGTCGCAAAGATAATCCTCACCCGTCCGGCAGTCGAGGCAGGCGAGCGTTTGGGATTTCTGCCCGGTGATCTGCAGAGCAAGATAGACCCCTATCTGCGCCCGCTTTACGACGCGCTCTTTGAGATGATGGGCCCCGAAAATTATCAGAGACAGCTTGAAAAGAACATTATAGAGGTCGCGCCTCTTGCTTACATGAGAGGCCGCACGCTTGACGATTCCTTTATCATATTGGACGAGGCACAGAACGCCACGCCCGAGCAGATGAAGATGTTTTTGACTCGTCTGGGCTTCAACTCAAAGGCGGTAGTTACGGGAGACCTGACTCAGACCGACCTGCCCTTTGGCAAAAAGAGCGGTCTTGCCATCGCCACAAAGATACTTGACGGCATAGATGATATCGCGATCCACCACTTCACCGACCGCGACGTGGTGCGCCACCGTCTTGTGCAGAAGATAATTCAGGCATACGACAAATACGAGCGCACCCTTGAAGCAAAAAAGGAAGAGTCCGCACAAAAGACCTTCCGACGCCGCACTTGAGGAAAGGACAGTCAAAAATGTCACTGAGAATATTTTTTTCAAACGAGCAGGAGAAGATAAAGGTCACTTATGCGACCAAAATCCTTATCCGCTCGGCTATCGTCGAGACCCTGGCGCTTGAAGGCTTTGAGCGGAACGCGCAGGTTTCTGTCACATTTGTTGACAACGAGGGAATACACCAGATAAACCGCAAATTCAGAAATATCGACCGTCCAACAGACGTTCTGTCCTTCCCCTTGCTTGGGGACGACGACCTGCCCGATGATAAGCTTTTCAGCGTACCCTTGGGCGACATCGTCCTCTCGCTCGAAAGAGCGCAGGAGCAGGCAACAGAGTTCGGTCACTCATTTGAGCGCGAGGTGGCTTTCCTTACCGCCCACTCTACACTACATCTCCTCGGCTACGACCACGAGACGGGCGAGGAGGATGAGCGCGTTATGCGCCAAAAGCAAAATCAGATCATGAAAGCTCTGGGGCTTTCGGTAAAATAAAAAAGGAAAATACAGATGAAAAAAACAGGATTTATTGCAATAGTAGGACGACCCAACGTAGGAAAATCGACACTTCTCAACTCGATCTTAGGGGAGAAGATAACCATAGTTTCAAGCAAGCCTCAGACCACGCGAAACCGCATTTTGGGAATACATACGCAGGGTGACACGCAGTTCGTATTTATGGACACGCCCGGTATGCACGCGCCAAAAAACAAGCTGGGCGACTACATGGTGACTGCCGCAAATTCAAGTATGCACGACGCGGACGCGGTGGTGCTTGTGGTGGAGGCGGCAAAGCCCGTGACAACAGTCGAAAACAACGTGATCGAATATCTGAAAAAATCGGGCGTGCCTGCGATTCTGGCGATCAACAAGGTTGATCTGACAGATGCGGTAGGTGTTGCGGAAACTATCAAGACCTATTCGGCGTTACACGACTTTGACGCGTTTGTTCCCATGGCGGCAAAAAAGGATAAGGGTACGGACATTGTGCTAAAGGAATGTGAAAAATTCCTTTCGGACGTTGAAAACTTCTTCTTTCCCGAGGACATTGCAACCGACCAGCCCGAGCGACGTCTGGCGTCCGAGATCATCAGAGAAAAGATACTCAAGACCTTAAACAAGGAGATCCCCCACGGCACGGCTGTGGTCATAGAGGAATTCAAAGACGAGGGCACACTTTTGCGTATTCGTGCCGAAATTTTCTGCGAAAAGACCTCGCACAAGGGCATAATCGTGGGCAAAAACGGTGCCGCGCTGAAGCTTATCGGCACTTACGCCCGCCAGGACCTTGAAAAGATCTTTGGTACAAAGGTCTATCTGAACCTTTGGGTAAAGGTCAAAGAAAATTGGCGCGAGAGCGCCGCGGCGGTTGGCAATTTCGGCTATCGCACGGAGGAATTTGACTGATATTTTTACTTTTTGGAGGGCGTTATGATTTTTTCCTGTGACGGACTGGTCATTCGATCGGTGGACTACGGCGAAAACGACAAAATAATAACCCTTCTCACCCCCGACCGCGGAAAGCTTAGCATTTCCGTCAAGGGGGCAAAGTCCGTGCGCACAAAATGGGGTGGAGCCACCTCTGTTTTTGCCTACGGAAACTACACCCTATACAAAAAAGGTGATTTTCACTATCTGCGCGAGGCATCGGTAACGGCCCCCTTTTTCGGGCTGACCACCGACATTCTGAAAATGTCCTTGGCAAGCTATATGTGCGACGTCGCCTGCGACGTAACGGGTGAGGACGTGCCCGCGCCCGACGTGCTCCGACTCACCCTCAACTCATTTCACGCAATGGTAAGCTCGGACAAGCCTCTGTCCCTTATCAAAGCGGCGTTTGAGCTTCGGGCGGCGGCTTTTTCCGGCTTTGCGCCCGACCTTACCGGGTGCTTTATCTGCGGAGAGCAAAATCCTCGTGAGCCGATCTTTGACATCATGAACGGACGCATTTATTGCCGTTCCTGTCTGAAATCCCACCCCGAGATAAACAAGCCCGACAGGTACAACCCCGAGCAGAGGATAATAATGAAAAATTTGACCCCCAGCACCCTGGCGGCCATAAGATTTGCCGTGAGCGCGCCCCCTGCCCGCGCCCTGTCCTTTGAATTAAAGGATGATGAGGAGCTTCGCATATTTGAAAAGGTCGCCCAGGAATATCTGCTCCACCACCTGGAACGGGGCTTTGACACACTTGATTTCTACCTTTCAATGCTATAAAAGGAAAAAATATGTTAGTAACCGATAAAATAATCTCAACTCTTGAATTTCATAAAATACGTGAAATGCTGGCCGACTGCGCTCTCACTGAGGGCGCAAAAAAAGCAGCGCTGTCCCTTGAGCCGACCGACAACCCCGACGCGGTGCTCCGCCGTCTGCGACGCACCAGCGACGCACGGCGTTTAATGGACGCAAAGGGTACGCCGCCTTTCGGTGACGTCCACGAAATGGACGATCTCACCGAGCGCGCCGACAAGGGCGCGGTGCTTTCGGCAAGAGAGCTTATGCACGTTTCTTCCCTGCTCCGCTCGGCGCGAATGCTGCTCGATTATATTCGCTCAAACATCACCTTTGAAACCAGCATCGACGAAATTTTCGAGCGTCTGTCCTCAAACAAGTCCCTTGAAGACAGAATTTCAAGGACGATAATTTCGGAGGATCTGATAGCTGACGAGGCAAGTCAGACCCTCTCCGACATTCGCCGCAAAATGCGCGTCACAAACAGCAAAATTAAGGACACTCTCCAGAAATACGTGGGCGGTTCATACGCAAAATATCTGCAGGAAAACATCGTCACCATGCGAAACGGACGCTACGTCGTTCCCGTAAAGGCAGAGGCGAAAAACGAGGTCAAGGGACTTCTGCACGACACCTCGTCCTCGGGCGCGACGCTCTTTATCGAGCCTATTGCGGTAGTCGATCTGAACAACGAGCTGCGCGAGCTTGAGTCCCGTGAGCAGCACGAGATCGAGCGCATTCTATACGAGCTTTCCGTCGAGGTTTCGAAAATCTCTGCTACTCTGCGTTTAAATTACAAAAACATCACCGAGCTTGCGTTTATTTTCGCCTGCGGTGAGCTGTCACAGCGAATGGACGGCATCCAGCCCAAGCTCTCAGGAGACCGTTCCTACGTTCTCCGCCGCGCAAGGCATCCGCTTATTGACAAAAGCCGTGTCGTCCCCATCGACGTGCAGATAGGCGACTCCTTTGACACTCTGGTCATCACGGGCCCCAACACGGGCGGTAAAACCGTAACCTTGAAGACCCTCGGACTCTTTTCCATGATGGCACAGTCAGGTCTTCATATTCCTGCCGAGGAACCGTCTTGCGTTTGCATTTACGACAAAATTCTCGCCGATATCGGTGACGAGCAAAGCATCGAGCAGTCTTTGTCCACTTTCAGCTCCCACATGGTGAACATAGTCTCTATAATGGAACAGATCACCCCCGATTCGCTTGTGCTCTTCGATGAGCTTGGTGTCGGAACAGACCCCATTGAGGGCGCGGCATTGGCAGTGGCTGTCATCGAGGAAGTGAGGCGCGTGGGCGCGGCCTGCGCGGCAACCACCCACTATTCCGAGCTAAAAGCTTATGCACTCGAAACAGAGGGAGTTTCAAACGCTTCCTGCGAATTTGACATTGAAACTCTGCGCCCAACCTACAAGCTGATCATCGGCACTCCCGGCAAGTCAAACGCTTTCGCCATCTCAAAAAAGCTGGGTCTTTCCGAGCAGATAATCGAACGTGCAAAGGCGCAGGTATCCTCCGACAACAAGCGCTTTGAGGACGTTATCGAAAAGCTTGAGGCAAGCCGAATTGAAATGGAGAAAAACCGACTTGAGACCGAGCAGATGAGAGCCGATTACGAGCGTTTCAAGGCTGAAGCCGAGAAGACGCTGAACCGCCGTCTGCGGGATTCCGAAAACGAGCTTGCACGGGCAAAGGCAAGCGCTCTTTCAATGGTACAGTCCGCAAAAGCTTCGGCTGACTACGTTTTGGAAGAAATTCAAAAGCTTCAAAAAAAGCGTGATTCCGAAAATCTCGGCTCGCATCTCGATCAGGCAAGACGGAACATACGCGAGAATCTCCGCGCAAACGAGGGCAAATATGATCCCGTGGAGGATCGCCGAGACGAAAATTACGTACTTCCCCGTCCGCTGAAAAAGAGCGACGAGGTGCTTATCGTTTCGATCGGCAAAAAGGGTATTCTTTTGGCCGATCCCGATGCCAAGGGAAACGTAGAAGTGCAGGTCGGCATGATGAAGACAAGGGCGAAGGTAAAGGATCTCCAACTTGTGGAAAATGCCGTGACCATAACCGACGAACAGAAAAAGCAACAGTCCCTGCGTGATTACAAAATGGCAGTATCTCGGGACTTCAAGACCGAAGTCGACCTGCGGGGAATGAACGGCGACGAAGCATGGTTTGTGGTAGACAAGTACCTGGATCAAGCACTGATCGCGGGTATAAATTCCGTCCGTCTCATTCACGGCAAGGGCACGGGTGCACTGCGCAAAGCACTTTGGAACTATCTGAAAGGCGACCGCCGAGTGGGCGCTTACAAGACCGCGCCTTACGGCGAGGGTGACTTCGGCGTTACCGTAGTTGATCTGAAATAACAAAACATGAGCAAAAAATGAAAACTCTTAAAATGCTTGACATTGACCCGAGCGCTTCAAAAAGCTCATTTAACAAAAACGGGGAGTCGATGACTCCCCGTGTATTTTACTTATCCTGCCCCCTGGCGTAAGGTGCAAACTCCATGCGGATAAAGTATCCCTTATTGTGCTGACACACGGGGCACATCTCGGGCACTTTAGTGCCCGTAAACGTGTGTCCGCAGTTAAGGCAGACCCAATCACACGCAACGTCCGATACAAAAAGGCGATCGGTTTCAAGCATTGTGGCAAGCATCTTAAAGCGGTCGCCGTGGGTCTTTTCGATCTGAGCAATATTCCGAAAAGACGCGGCTATCTGCACGAATCCTTCACTCTCGGCGGTATTGGCAAAGCTTTGGTATGCGTCCTCGTACTCCTGGTACTCATTGTGCACCGCCATTCGCAGAAGCTCCGCCGTGGTCTTTGCAATATCCACAGGGTATCCGCCCTCGATCTGCAAGTTTTCCCCTGCCACCTGGGACAAATAATCGTAAAATATCTTTGCGTGCTGAAGCTCCTGCCCTGCAGTGTAGGTAAATACCGCCTCCACCACGTGCAGATTCTCCTCCTTTGCCTGGAGTGCCGCAAAGGTGTAGCGGTTTCGCGCCTGGCTCTCACCCGCAAAGGCACGCATTAAATTAAGTCTCGTTTCGCTGGTCTTAAAATCCATTTTTACCTCCGGAAAGGGATCTGTTTACCCCTTTATTTCAAAGGTATTTTCACCCGAAAAAGGAAAATTTATTCATCAATAAGGAAAACAAATGAAATACGAAAACATAAAAAAGGCAAGATTTATCTCCCGACCGAACAGATT
>JAZODH010000015.1:0-5024 GCA_045596925.1 Eubacteriales bacterium | reverse complement strand
CTTTCGCAAAAGAAGAAACAAGAGAAACCAGACGGAAAGAGAAAAAAGAAGAAAGGCTTTCGCCCTCGCAACACGCAAAAGTGAAATTATCTCACCCCATTCGGAGGCTCGAAATTTCATTTTGCTAAAAGCTCGGGCGGGAAACGAAACCCATCCGCAAATCCGACAGTACCGGATTTGCGGGTCTGAGCAGAGGGGTTTGCCGTGATCGCACGATTACAAAAAACGACGGTGTTTATCCGTCGTTTTTGTTTGTTAGTTTAGTGGGTCCAGCCACCTTTTCAAAGGGGGCTGGGGCTTTTTCAAAAGCACTCCGCATACCTCTCCTTAAAGAATCCTCTCCGCCTCGGAGAGGATCTCCTCACCGATCTCCTCAATAGGTCGGGGCGCACCGTCGCGGTAGCAACGGACTCTCGTCCAGCCCAGCTTTTCCGACGAGTACATAGCCGCGTCGTAGCTGTTTTCAAGATGACGGGGATCAAGCTCGTGAATGTCCTTCTTGCGACCCGTTTCCTGCGAGCGGGAGTTCACCAGCTTCATGGAGATCTCGGGGGTCATTTCAAGATAGAGCACCAGATCAGGGCGCGGAACGCCCAACTTCTCATACTCGTAATCCCAAAGCCAGGACAAAAACTCATCCCAATTCTCGCGTGGCATTTTCGAAAGCTGATGCACCGCATTTGCCGTAGTAAATCGGTTGGCGATGACCACCGTTTCGGGGTCGTCTATGTCCTTTTTCCAGTCGGTGCGGTAGCTTATGTATCTGTCCGCCGCGTAAAACGACGACGCCGCATAAGCGTTGGTATCCTCGGGTCTCGATCCCAGCGCGCCGCCCAGGTACATCTTCACAAGATGGGAGCTTTCCGACTCGTACATAGGGAAAGAGATCACTCTTACACGCAGACCCTTCTCCGTCAAATGCTTTGCCAGCAGGTTCGCCTGGGTCTCCTTGCCCGAGCCGTCAAGACCGTCTATTACAATAAATTTTCCCATAGTTACTCCGATCTTACGCAAGCGTATCGTTTACGACCATTTCCATGAACTGCTGCTTTGTGATCAGCACTTCGCGGGGCTTCTGACCGTCCTGCGGACTGACGATTCCCATTTCCTCCATGCGGTCGATGAGCTTCGCGGCACGGCCGTAGCCAAGGGACATACGGCGCTGAATGAGAGAGGTAGAGATCTTTCCGCTCTCAACAGCCAGCTCGATGGCACGGCGCAACGTGGGATCACCGCCCTGATCGTCGCCGTCCATGGGCGTATCGGACGCACCCTTTTTGCCCGCGTCAAGTCTTGCCGCCGCTTCCTCGATGCCGTTGACGATGTTGTCATCGTACTCTGCCTTGCCGGTGTTGGTCTTGATGTAATCGCAGACCGCCTCGACCTCGCTGTCGCTGACAAAGGAGCCTTGCACACGCATGGGCTTGGACGCACCGACGGGAGCATAGAGCATATCACCGCGACCGATGAGCTTTTCAGCTCCCGCGATATTAATAATGGTTCGCGAATCCACCTGGGACGCAACGGTAAAGGCAATTCTTGAAGGAATGTTCGCCTTGATAAGACCAGTAATAACGTCGACCGACGGACGCTGAGTACCAACGATAATGTGCATACCAGCCGCTCTTGCCTTTTGCGCCAGACGGCAGATGGAGTTTTCCACGTCCTGAGGAGTGGTCATCATAAGGTCCGCAAGCTCGTCGATAATGATGACGATCTGAGGCAGGTATTCCTTGTCAGGATCGTCCTTGGTCAGCTCGTTGTAGGACTTGAGGTCGCGGACGCCCACCTCCTCAATAAGCTCAAAGCGGCGCTCCATCTCCTCAACCATCTTAACCAGCGCGCCCGCGGACTTCTTGGGGTCGCTGACAATAGGCGCGATAAGGTGAGGAATATCGCGGTAGACGCCGAACTCGACCTTTTTGGGGTCGATGAGAAGCAGTCTCACATCGCGGGGAAGAGCTTTATACAGCAAGCTCATAATAATGCTGTTAATACAGACCGACTTACCCATTCCGGTGGCACCGGCGATAAGCAGGTGGGGCATTTTAGCAATGTCAAAAATAATGGGATTGCCCGCAACGTCAGCACCGAGACAGGCGGTGAGGTTGCTCTTGCTCTCCTTGAACTTTGGGGACTCAAGCAGAGTTCTCAGATAAACGGTGCTTGAAGTTCTGTTGGGCACCTCGATACCAACGGCACTCTTTCCGGGGATCGGTGCTTCGATTCGCACGCCCGACGCCGCCAGATTAAGGGCAATATCGTCCACAAGATTTGAAATGGAGCGTACTCTCGTTCCAACCTCGGGCTGAAGCTCGTATCTTGTTACTGTAGGTCCTCTCGAATAGCCTACGATCTTGGTCTTTACGTTAAAGGAAAGCAGGGTCTCCTGGAGCTTTTCCGCGGTCTGACGAAGCTCCGCCGTGAAATTTTCCTGCTTTCCGCCCTTGTCCTCTGCAAGCAGGGTCACGGGAGGATAGATCTCGGCTCTTATCTGCTCGCCCTTGACGGGCTTTTTGGGAAGCTCGGAAATGTCCGACTTGCTTCTGCGCAGGAAAACGTCGTCCGATTCCGCATGAACGGGTTTCTTTTCCGTCGGGAAGGGATCGGGTTCGGGCGCAGGCTCGACCCGCGCGTCGGTATTTCCGAACAGCGCGTCAAGACCCGCGCTCAGCTCCCGCTGGAACTCCTCCTCCGCCGCCTTCATTTCGGGGGTCACTTCATTCACCGGGCCGTCCTCAAAGGGCGCTTCCGCTATGATCGGCACAACGTCGGGAGCCTCCGGCTCGGTGGCACGTCGCTCAGCCGTGCCGTCGGAATATTCAAGTCCCAGATCGGAAGCTGTTGCACCCGTCTCCAGATCGGGGTCGATGTCAACGTCGTATTTCTTCTGTCGGCGGCTCTTTTTCGCCTCCGCCACGCCTGCCTCGGCCTCCTCAGCCGTCACGGGCGCAAAGTCCTCGTCCTCATACTTGGACTTGTTCACAAAAGCAGGGTCCTTGCCCTCCGCCCGCCTCTCCGCGCGCATCTTGCGGCGGTAGCGGAAATAAAGCACGATATGGTCGGGCGTGACGCCGAAAAGGAACATGACAGTCACCAAAAGCAGAGCGGGGATGACGATAAGCGAGCCTACCAGGTTGAGTCCCAGATAGGACAGCTGACCCAGCCATCCACCAAGGACACCGCCGCCCGCAAGTCCGTAATTCCAGAGGATCTTGGGGTCAAAGGTGTGCTCCTCCAGGGCGCAAACGTGGATAAGCGCAGCGGTGAGAAGCACCGCCACCACGGAAAACGCGATCTTATATCCGACCTGCTCGTTGTCAATGCTCTTACGCCATGCAAAAGCAAGGTACAAAAGCAACAGAGGGACGAGAAACGCGCCACCACCGAAAAATCCGCAGAAAAATCCGTTGACGACCTTGCCCACCGAGCCCATGGAATCGGGCTTGTCCGCTATGTTCACAAGTATCAGGCAAAGGGCGATAAACACCGCCGAAAGCACGAAAATGTAGGGCAATATCTGATGGATAAGCGCAGAGGAATCGGGCTTTTTCTCCTCCTTCTTCCTCTGAGGCGAAGTATTCTTTTTAGTCGCATTTTTGCCTGCCGTCTTTTTTGCGGCCGGCTTCTTCTTTGAGGTCTGCTTCATTGTGCACTTCCTTTCGGGAAAGTTATTTTTTGTCGCGTGAATATACGGCGTCAAATTGCAGAAAATAACACCGATACCGACAGCGTAGAAATATTCATTATATATTTTAACACTAAAAGGCGCAAATTTCAAGTCTTTTTTCAAAATGGGAGGAAGCGAACACAAATGAGAATAAAACTACGCTCACCCGAGTTTTTTCTCCTGTCAGTTTCGGGGGTGACGGCAGGGCTTGCCAACGGACTGCTGGGAGCAGGCGGAGGAATAATCGTTACCTATGCTCTGGCAAAGCTTCTGAGGGAGCAGGATGCCTCCGCCCGCGACGTTTTTGCAAACGTGGTAGCGGCGATGCTGCCAATGACGACGGTCTCTGCCGTCATATACGCCCTGAGGGGTAATTTGAAACTGTACGATGCCTCACCCTTTCTTCTTCCTGCCGTTATCGGAGGTGTAATCGGTGCTTTGCTGCTCGGAAGGATCAACACCAAATGGCTCAAAAAAATATTCGCCGCGCTCGTCATCTTTTCGGGCGTGCGAATGATACTGTAAGGAAGAAAAATGAACTTTTGGCTTGATTTTTTCGTGGCGACCCTTGCCGCAGTCCTTCAAGGGCTTGGAATCGGCAGCAGCGGGACGCTTGTCATATATCTTACCGTGTGGGCGGGGTGGGAGCAGGTTACAGCTCAGGGGACAAATCTGATATTTTTCATTTTTTCGGCAGTGGCGGCTCTGCTTTTCCACGTCAAAAGACAGAAAATTTACTGGGGCATATTGCTCTGTCTTACTCTTTTCGGAGTGCTCGGCGCGGTGGTAGGCTCTCTGCTCCTGAATGTGTTTGACCCCGATCTCGTTCGCAAAATTTTCGGAGGAATGCTTGTGATCTCGGGACTTTTGGGACTTTTCAAAAAGGAAGAAGAAAGATAAAACAGACCGCCAAAGCGGTCTGTTTTATCTTTCTTTTACAAGCTCCCGAAAGGGCTTTATTAAATCCGTATCGTAATAGCTGTATTCGATCCTGCCACAAGTCCCCGATCGTAGCCAACGGTACTCTCCAAAGGGCAAAGCAAATATCCATTCTGCGACGTTGTATTCGTCTACATCGGCGGCCTTTCTCGCCTCGATCTCCGACCAATAAAAGTAAAAATAAATGTAGTCGTCCCCGCCTTTGTGCGCCTTGACGGTGCACTCGTAGGGAAAATCCTCATCATGATGCTGGCTGTGGCTGACCGTGTAACCTGACGCCTCATACACAGCTATAAGCTCCGCACAGGTCGGTTCCTTTGTCTCAGAGCCTCCGCAACAAGCAAAGGACAGAACCATCCCAAACAGTAACAGCACCGCCATCGGCTTCCGTCGTTTCATGCCACCGTCCTCCCAC
>JAZODH010000014.1:0-16036 GCA_045596925.1 Eubacteriales bacterium | reverse complement strand
CACAGAACGACATGGCTACGATCCGACTTGCCCGACTTGAATGGGCAATCTCGTGATGCCGTAACGGGGCAGGCCGTCCTCGGCTACGCAGAAGTGTAAAAATCCTTCGCCAAGGCGTCTCACGGAGGCACAGCCCGACACCCTGCCACCAATGCTCGCACCCAAGGCATCAGCTCTCTTTTGCAGGGTCTTGTCGGATTCTTTCCGTTCACAGACTTTATTACATTATATAACGAAAAACAGAAAATGTAAATACTTTTTTGAAAATTTCTTTTCGGACTGCGTCAAAAAGCCGAATCGACGGCGTTTTGCCGTCGATCTCGCGCTTTTGATGCCGTTTATCAGATCTGCCCCAGCAACTTCTTCGTTGCCGCCAGCTTTGCACAGCAAACAAGAACCTCCATTGCCGCCATCAGCTCGTCATTTGAGGGGAAGGTGGGCGCAATGCGGATATTGCTGTCACGGGGGTCGATGCCGTAGGGGTAGGTAGCGCCTACGTCGGTAAGCGTCACGCCTGCTTCTTTTGCCAGACGGTAGGTCTCCTTTGCGGTGCCGTCCATGACGTTAAGGCTGACGAAGTAACCGCCCACGGGCTTTGTCCATGTGGCAATTCCCGTACCGTCCAGGTGCTCGGAGAGGATCTCGAGCACGATGTCGAACTTGGGACGGATTATTTTTGCAAGATCTGCCATGTGGTCGTGAATATTTGCGGCACTCTTGAAATATTTTACGTGACGGATCTGATTGATCTTGTCAAATCCGATGGTCTGAACGCCCATTACAGGCTTGATCTGCTTCAGATTTTCCACGCTTGCGGCGAAGATCGCAACGCCCGAGCCGGGGAAGGAGATCTTGGAGGTAGAGGCGAAGTAGAAGACCATGTCCTCGTTTCCGTACTCACGCGCCAAGGCGAAAATATCGGCAAGAGTGTCCTTTTTGTCCGCGTACAGGTCGTGAACCGCATAAGCGTTATCCCAGAAAATTCTGAAGTCGGGAGCCGCGGGCTTCAGAGCCGCAAAGCGGCGGACCGTCTCATCGGAATAAGTGATACCCTCGGGGTTCGAGTACTTGGGACAGCACCAGATACCCTTGATGGAAGGATCGGCGGAAACGAGCTTCTCAACCGTGTCCATATCGGGACCTGTTTCGGTCATATCCACGTTTATCATCTCGATGCCAAGGGATTTGCAGATGGCAAAATGGCGGTCATAGCCGGGTGCGGGGCAAAGGAATTTGACCTTTTCCTCTTGGCACCAGGGTCTCTCACTGCCCACAACGCCGTAAAGCATTGCTCTTGCCACCGAGTCATACATGAGATTGAGGCTGGAGTTTCCCGCAACTATCAGCATTTCCTGCGGAATGCCGTAAAGCTCGGAGAAGAGCTTTTTCGCCTCGGGAATACCGTCAAGCAGACCGTAGTTTCGGCAGTCGATGCCCGCCTCGGACTGACAGTCGGCTGAGGTGGAGATGACGTCCAGCATACCGGAAAGCAGGTCAAGCTGCTCCTTTCCGGGTTTTCCTCGGGAAAGGTCGAGAGAGAGACCAAGCTCGCGGTAGCGGTCGTACTGCTTTTGTAGTTTTATACACTGCTTTTCAAGCTCCTGCACGGAGAGTGACGAATATTCCATCTGAAAATACCTTCTTCTAAGAAATTTGCGCCTCTCGGCATCTGCCCGAGAGGGCATTGAATTGCAAAATTAAAATTCCGCATTTCCCGTAGTTCTCGGGAAAAGCTCAACGTCACGGATGTTGGAGATGCCCGTGATGTACATAATAAGTCTCTCAAAGCCCAGACCGAAGCCCGCGTGCTTGGTGCCGCCGAATTTGCGAAGCTCAAGATACCACCAGTAGTCCTTTTCGTCAAGACCAAAGTTCTTGAGTGCCTGGAGGAGCATATCAAGTCTTTCCTCACGCTGTGAGCCGCCGATGAGCTCGCCCACGCCGGGAACCAGCATATCCATTGCCGCAACGGTCTTGCCGTCGTCGTTCAGGCGCATATAGAATGCCTTGATCTCCTTGGGGTAGTCGGTCACGAACACGGGACCGCCGATGATGTGCTCGGTCAGGTATCTTTCGTGCTCTGTCTGCAGGTCGATTCCCCACTCTACGGGGTTCTCGAACTTCTGACCGCTCTTCTGAAGCAGCTCAATTGCTTCAGTATAAGTCACGTGACCGAACTCGCTGTTAATCAGTTTATTCAAACGGTCGAGAACTGTTTTGTCCACTCTCTGGTTAAAGAACTCAAGCTCACGGGGACACTGCTCCATAACGTAGCGGAGAACGAATTTGACCATGTCCTCTGCCAGCTTCATGTCGTCCTTCAGATCGGCAAAAGCGATCTCGGGCTCGACCATCCAGAACTCTGCCGCGTGTCTCTGTGTGTTCGACACCTCTGCGCGGAAGGTGGGGCCGAAGGTGTAGATTCCGCCGTAAGCCAGCGCCATGCACTCTGCATTAAGCTGACCCGAAACCGTAAGACTTGCCTTTTTGCCAAAGAAGTCCTTGGAGTAGTCAACCGTGCCGTCCTCGGTCATGGGAGGATTTACGGGATCAAGGGTCGTTACGCGGAACATCTCGCCCGCGCCCTCGCAGTCGGAAGCTGTAATAAGAGGGGTCTGCGCGTAAACGAAGCCTCTGTCCTGGAAGAACTTGTGGATGGCGTAAGCCGCAACCGAGCGGACTCTGAACGCCGCGTAGTATGTGTTTGCTCTGGGGCGCAGGTGCGCGATGGTACGCAGATACTCGGGTGTGTGTCTCTTATTCTGAATGGGGTAGTCGGGAGTGGAAGTACCCTCGACCTCGACCTGTGTCGCATGAAGTTCAAAGGGCTGAGGTGCGTCGGGGGTGAGCGTGATCTTACCCTTTACTATAAGCGCCGCGCCGATGTTTTGAGACGCGATCTCCTTGTAGTTGTCGATAACGGTGCTCTCAATTACGACCTGGAGGGGTGTAAAATAGCTTCCGTCGTTGAGCATGATGAAGCCGAATGCGTTGCTGGTACGAATGTTGCGTGCCCAGCCCGCAACGGTTATTTCCTTGTCCGTAAATGATGCGGGATCTGCAAAAATTGATTTGATAGTAATTCTTTCCATGGTGGTTTTATTATGTCCCTTTCTTATTATTTCGGTATAATCCACCGTTTCTGATAACATTAACCGATATTATATCAGTCAAACGGGGGAAATGCAATATTATATTGGCTAATTTTTCAAATTGTTCACAAATTATGACGGTTTTGCACCGTTTTTCCAAAAATTCTTGATAATTTCTGCAAGTTCGGATGGAGAACTTGCAAAATTTGTCTCCGACCAGTGCTCGGGGAACAGATCTCGGTATTTTGGCTCGGTATATCTGTCGTCGATCAGCACTACGATACCTCGGTCGTCTTCGCGCCGTATTACTCGCCCTGCGGCCTGAAGCACCTTGTTCATGCCGGGATAGGTGTAAGCGTAGTCGTAGCCGCACTCGTACTTGACCTCGTAGAAATCTCTTATAATGTTGCCCTCGTTTGAAAGACCGGGCAGACCGACGCCCACCACGATCGAACCGATAAGTCGGCTTCCGGGCAGGTCAACACCCTCGGAAAACCCTCCGCCCAGAACGCAAAAGCCCACACGAAGCTGTCCATCGGGCTTGAAATGACCGAGGAATTGCTCCTTTTCGGTCAAGGTCATAGATCGAGACTGAATGACGGTCTCCACCGCGCCGAACTTCTTTTTGAAGACCGACGCTACCTGCTCCATGTAGCCGTAGGATGGGAAATAGACGATGTAATTTCCTTTCTTTGCTACCACCGAGGCGGCGATGCAGGAGGCGACCTTTGCGTAAGAGCCGTCGCGGTCGTCGTATCTTGTGCTGATGCCCGTCATTGCCACAAGGCAAAGATTCGAACGGTCAAAGGGCGAGGGCAGGGAGAGAAGTCGTGAGCCTTTTCCGCCGCCCAGAATGTCTCTGAAATAGTCGGGAGGTGCAAGAGTGGCGGAAAACAGGATAGAGGAAACGGCGCTGTTCATTCTGAGCCCGATAACGTGGGAGGGATCAAGGCAGAAAAGTTTTAGGGTTATCCGACCCCGATCAAGCAGGATATAGGTTCGAAAGTGCTCGTCGTAGTGGTCGGTGACAGACAGGAATTTTCTGATCTTGCCCGCCAGAATATAAGCTGAATTGTAGGCGGGATTCTCCTCGCTTACCTTCAGCCATTTTTCAATGGACTCGCTGTAAAGCTCAAGGGCTTGTTGCGTTGCGCCGGGCGGGTCTGTGCCGATGTAAAATCCGCTTTCCCGACCATCCTCGTCCTTTGTGATGCTGTCGGCGCAGAGCCTTTTCAGTCGGAATACTGCCCGCATGACCGTTTCGGTCTTCTCGGACAGCTTGGATTTGTCGGGGAGTATCCTGTAAAGCTCCTCAAAGTCCTCAAAGAAAAGCTCGGCCGAGTACATTTCACGGGCGCGGTCGGGCAGGTTGTGAGCCTCATCTACGAGGAATACGTAGTTCAGGTCTTTTTTGTCAGAGAAGTCGGAGAAATACCGCCTCAGGTACACCGAGGGGTCGAAAACGTAGTTGTAATCGCAGATTATTATGTCGCATTGCTCGGACAGATCAAGGGACAGCTCGTAGGGACAGACGTTGTATTTTGCCGCCACGTCCTCGATGATCTTTCGTGTAAAACCACGATATTCGGTGAGAAGCTCGTTTAAAGCTTCCTTTGCACGGTCGTAATATCCGCGTGCCATAGGGCAGGAGGCGGGGTTGCAATGGCTGGACACCCCGATGCCCGAAATTTTGGCCATGGGATTTGAGCAGGTCTGCTCCTTTGCCGTGAGAACGACCGCTCTCACGTCTGCGCCCGCTTCAACCATGGCGCGGACAGCTCCGAATGCCTCTCGGCGTGTGCTCATTTTTGCGGTGAGATAAAATACCTTGTCGCAAAGACCGTCTCCGATAGCTTTGACTGCAGGGTAAAGTGTGGATATGGTCTTGCCTATGCCCGTGGGTGCGGCGGCAAAGAGCCGAGCACCGTCGTGAATTGCCCGATAGCATTCTTCTATCAGCTCCCGCTGCCCCTTCCGCATCTCGCCGTAGGGGAATTTCATTTCCCGCAGAGCGCTTTTTGCGGCGGTGGCGCGATTAAGCTCAAGCCTTGCGTATCGCTCGATCGACGCCAGATAGGAAATAAAAGCTCTTTGGAGCAGGGAGGCGGGAAAGACCTCCGAGATCTCCTTGAAATCGCCGTTTTTGTCGGCCGGGGTCGCCGTGACTCCCGTCACCTCATCCAGCTCAAACCGGCGACACGCCAGATAGCATAAGCACAGGAGCTTTGCGCGGTCGGGGTCGTTGTCGTGGGGGAAGCGGTGCGCCTTTGAGGCCACCAGGTATACCGTACAGGATTTGCTGTTCTTCTCGACCAGCTCGGCTATTCCCGACACCTCATAGCGTATGTCTCCGAAGGAGATATCCGCCGAGAGGGGAACCATGTCCGAGAAAAAGGGAGAGCGCCCGGCGATCTTTCCCGCGATCTTTTCCGCCGCGGAGGGTCTTAGCGATCCCGAGGGCACGCCCAGACTGCCATGAAGGGTCGCAAGACGGCACAGCTCGTCTACCTTTAGCAGAATCCGTCCGTTATCGTACTGCATGGCGTCACCTCCCAATCATAATGCATTTCGGTTAAATATATACCCATTATATTCTATCACAAAACCAAAGGAATTTCAACCATATAATTAAAAAGCAAGAAAAAAATTGCACGGGACGACCTCTGTGAAGGTTTTGTGACTGCACTTGACAACGGGAGCGCGGGGTGGTAAAATGTTGTTAAAGACGATTTTTGCATGGGAGATAACATGAATAACATAAAATTATTTGCATTGATAGGATCGCTCCTTGCAGCCATGTTGCTGTTCGGCTGCGGCATCAAGGATGACGGATACAGCTTTGGCGACGACGGCGGGGTAGTTGTGGGAGACGGCGACGTTCAGATACGCACCGAGCCCCTCTACGGTGTTGAGGATTACTATATTATCCGCGCCGATCTTGCGTCCGACGCAGAAAAGGACGCCATGCTGAAGCTGAGGAACGCCGTCAAGAGCGGGCTTGACATCGACCTGACCTCGTCCACCGACTGGATAGGCGGTGACCAGGTGGAGCACGATCGGGAGATCGTCATCGGTGATACCGAAAGAGCGGCGAGCATACAGGCGAAAAAGGGATTGGCTTTTGGAGATTTCGTGATCAAAAAGGTTGACGAGAAGATAATCATCGTGGGAGGAAGCGACAGTGCCACCGCGAAGGCTGTGGATTTTTTTATCTCGCATTTTATCAACGTCTACGGCGGCTGCCTTGATATTCCCGCAGGCGAGGGGTACAAATATACTCACGATTATATGTTCGATTCGTTGACCATCGACGGAGTAGATATTGCCGATTTCCGACTTTACGCCTCTTCCGAGGTGGACATTTCGGGTCTGCCCGAATACATAGCCGAGAACGTGTACGGAGTTCTTCTGCCCGTGGAACAGGAGATTTCCGAGAATAGAAATTATATTATTTTCGACAATTCCGGCCTTATTGCCAACGGTTTTTCCATTGAACTGAAATACGACGGCAACCTTTACGTTACCGGAAGCGTCGACACGGCGCAGTACGCCGTTGAGTATTTCAAAAAGGACTTTTTTGAGAATCTGTCAAAGAAGTCAGCAAAAGGAAATATTGCAATTCAGGATAACTATGTGGGCAATACCGGCGCAAATCCTGTTTACATGACGAGGGATGAAATACTCGCGTGCCTTGACGAATACGCCTCGGACAGCGAGAAATTTCTGGTCGGTCAGCAGGGAGGCTCACATGCCAGCCCCAATTACGTGATAGAGGACTTTACCTTGGCGGTTGGCAAGGCTCCCGACGTGCTCAGCCTTGACCTGTTCAGCTATGGACTGCATATTGACGAGCTGACCCCGAGCGAGCTGAGCGAGACGGTCTGCCAGATCGCCGAGTTTGCACAGGGCGGCGGTATCGTTGCGATCAGTGCCTATTTTGAAAATCCCACGGGTGGCTGGGAGCTTGGCGACAAGGTTACGGGAAACCTGAAAACAAAGGATAACTGGCTCTCTCTTGTAACCGAGGGCAGTGATCTCAACAAAAAATTCCTCCGCCAGCTTGAGTGCGCGGCGAGCTTTTTGAAGGCCTTGAGCGACAACGGGATCACTGTGATCTTCAAGCCCTTTGAGGCGCATAATCAGAGCAAATATTGGTATAGCCCTGCAAGCAAGGGCACGGACAGCGAGAGCTTCAAGGCGCTTTGGATATACACCTATAATTATCTTGCCGCCGCGGGCTGCGACCGTCTTATCTGGCAGTATTCCCCGTATGTGACCGAGGGTGCTACCGAGCTTTTTGACGCCTATCCGGGCGAGGATTACGTTGACCTTATCGGCGGTGTTTGGCTTGACGTGGGCGTAAAATCGGTGTCCGAGGAGCTTGCTTTTGGTCTTGCGCGCCACGGTAAGAGCGCAGGCATCATGACTCTGACTCTCAGTTCAAGAAAGGTCAGCTCAAACAAAGATAAACAGTCGGCACTCTTTAACTGCCGTAACCTATCCGAGACCGTCATGACGGCAAAAAATAAGGGATTAAATATCCCCGCCGCCGTCATGTTCGGCACGTCGAGCGTCCCCTCTTGGCTTGGTGAGGGAAGTGCGTTGGCACATTGAAATTTAAACGTGAAATCCCGTCTGCTGGGCAGACGGGATTCTTGCTTTTATTTGTTAAAAGACACGGGGACAGTTTCATTTGTCGCAAATGCGTTTGGACCGGGATCCGACATAGAGAAATACATCTTTGCCGCCTGAGTTGTTCCGAAATCCCGGTTGGAACCCGAATTTTGCACCTTGTTGAAGGCATCGCGGAACATTTGGTTGTGAGCTTCCTCGCGGTTGAGCAGAAAATCAATAGTCTCGCGAACCTTTTTGTCATCGATCTGACGGTAAAGATATTCGTATACCACCTTTGCACGCTGTTCGGACGCGATGTTGCTTAACAGGTCCGCGCACAGATCTCCCGTAACCGTCACGTAATCGGCCGTCCAGGAATAACCCGAAGCGTTAATCAGACCGGGGTTCAGACCGAGTTGAACATGGGTCTGAATTTCTCCCGAGGGCACTTTTTCGGCATCAACGTCGTGCCCGTTGAGCAGATTGATGGTTTGGGCAACCATTTCCATGTGTCCCAATTCCTCTGCGGCAATATCAAGAAACAGGTCCTTGATCTCGGGGTCTTTGATCCTGAAGCTTTGCGACATATACTGCATAGCCGCCTTCATTTCACCGTTGCCTCCGCCAAGCTGCTCCTGCAAAAGCGCCGCATACTGCGGGTTCGGCTTTTCTACTGCCACGGGATGAAAAAGTATCTTTTCGTGTTTAAACATTGTATTACCTCCACCTTTTTTCTGATATGTATTTTTCCCGTCACTCGATAAAATATACCGATTGACCTCAAACTTTACGTTTTTAAAAGGTGCATATTTGACCGGGAAAAACAAACACTAATTACATTATAAGTGGGGGTGATATGATGAAATCAATTTGGGAGAATGATACGAGACGCGTGAGGTTTGACGTGTTGACCGGCGACAAAAAGACCGACGTGCTGATCATAGGAGGCGGTATTGCGGGAATTTTGTGCGCCTATAAATTAAAAAATGCGGGTGTGGATTGTGTACTGGCGGAGGCCGCGGAGATCTGCGGCGGCATAACGAAAAATACCACAGCCAAAATCACCCTGCAGCACGGATTGATCTACGACAAGTTGATAAGACGCTTCGGTGAAGATAAAGCAAGGCTTTATTTGACGTCACAGATACGTGCAGGAGAGGAATACGCGCGCATTTGCCGCAATATTGATTGCGACTACGAAATCAAGGATTCCTACGTTTATTCCCTCTGTGACCGAAAAAAGATCGAAAGGGAAGTTTCGGCGTTGAATCGGCTCGGCGTCAAAGCGGAATTTTCAGACGCGGGCGAGCTTCCATTTGAGGTGGCAGGAACGGTGCGTGTCAGGGAGCAGGCACAGTTTCATCCTTTGAAATTCATATACGGCATAGCAAAGGATCTGCCGATTTTTGAGCACACAAAGGTCACAGGACTGAGGCCCAACAGGGCATGGACAAACTCCGGCGAGATCACCTACAAAAAATTGATCGTAGCCACTCATTTTCCGATCCTCAATAAGCACGGCGGCTATTTTTTGAAGCTCTATCAGCATCGTTCTTACGTTTTGGAGCTTGAAGGTGCACCGATCATCGACGGAATGTACGTGGACGATGAAGATACGGGGCTGTCATTTCGGAGATATGGAGACGTCTTGCTCCTGGGTGGTGGCGGACATCGAACGGGAAAGCAGGGAGGATGTTGGGCGGAGCTTGAAGCGTTTGCAAAAAAGCACTACAAAAACTGCCGGATCGTAGGCAGATGGGCAAATCAGGACTGCATGACGCTGGACGATGTTCCCTATATAGGGCAGTATTCAAAGAGCACTCCCGACGTTTACGTTGCAACCGGTTTCAATAAGTGGGGCATGACCAACTCGATGGTGGCCGCTGATATCCTCTGTGACTTGATACAAGGCAAATCGAATCCTTATGCAGAGGTCTTTTTGCCATCCCGCAGTGTCCTGCGCCCTCAGCTTGCCGTAAATGCGTTTGAGTCCACCGTAGGGCTTTTGACACCCACCGCACCCCGCTGCCCTCACTTTGGCTGTGCCTTGAAGTACAATTCGGCAGAGCATTCCTGGGACTGTCCCTGCCATGGTTCTCGTTTTACCGAGGGCGGAGAGCTTATCGATAATCCTGCGACGGATGATAAGGAGATGTGAGAGGATGACAGGATTCAGAACCCATATTTGCGCCAAAGCTCAGCGGAAATCGCTTGCATATCACAGCGCAAATTGATCAAATGCTAAAGCATTTGAGAGGTTCGAATCGGTGTGACAGGATTCAGAACCTACATTTGCGCCAAAGCTCAGCGGAAATCGCTTGCATATCACAGCGCAAATCGATCAAATGCTGAAGCATTTGAGAGGTTCGAATCCGTGATGTTCAAAAAATAAATAAAAAGGGAGAACAAGTCTCCCTTTTTATTTATTGGTCGAGATGACAGGATTCGAACCTGCGGCTTCCACGTCCCGAACGTGGCGCTCTACCAAACTGAGCCACATCTCGTTTTGTTTGCTTTGGTATTTTATCACACATTCATCTCTTTGTCAAGTGCTTTAATTATTTTTGTAGGGGCGAGCAGTGCTCGTCCGCTTGTGCAAAGAATCCTTTCCCTTTGGGGAGAGGTGTCGCAATTACATTGCGACGGAAATGGTTTTCATCTGTCGACAGTGGTGAAGCTCACCTCTGCCTGACACCCGCTTTTTCTTTGGCTGAAACAGGCGCAAAGAAAAAGCTTAGCGAAAAGAAACGCCGATAAGGAGCGTTTCGCCGTTGCGACGGCGAGGAGGTCTCCGCGACCTCCACCGCGCCAAGCCCCTTTGAAAAGGGGCCTGGACTCCCCAAACTAATTTGGCTAAAACGTCGGCTGAACACCTCCGTTTTTTCGGGCGAACGATTACCACATTCTCCGCAACGCATACTTTCCCAAAAAGCTTGACCAAAACTTCAAAAAAAAGCGCGCCCGCAGGCGCTCTTTTGTGAGATTTTATCCTTCTCTTATTGTGATCGTTTTTATCACGGGCTGATCCGAATACGCGATCAGACCGTTTCCGTCCACAGGCTCGGCGGCTTCGCAGATAGCGTCCACGATCTCCATACCCTCGGTTACACGTCCAAATGCGGCGTACTTGCCGTCAAGGCTGGTATAATTTTTGTGAACGATAAAGAACTGTGATGTGGCGCTGTTGTAGGCAGGGTCGCCGCGGCGCGCCATGGAGATAGTACCTCTCAGGTGAGGGAGCAGATTGTCAACGCCGTTGTACATAAACTCGCCCTTGATTGGTCTGTCCGACCCGCCCGTGCCGTCGGCCTTGGGGTCACCGCCCTGCATCATGAACCCTTCGATGATGCGGTGGAAGGTCAGACCGTCGTAAAAGCCGTTTGATGCAAGAGTGGCAAAATTTGCCACCGTGATGGGCGCGGATTTCTGGTCAAGCTGGACGGTTATCTTGCCGTGATCGATTATTTCGATATCTGCAAAATAAGTTACGTCGTCCTTTATCTCGTAAGGCGTCATGTCCGCCACGCTCATAGGCTCTTTTGAGGGAGCTGTGTCGCGGGACAGGGGGTCGCCGCCGATAGGGCCTTCCTCTTTTTCACCGCAGGCGGCAAAGGCGAAAATGCAGAGCAGGAGTGCTGTTGCAAGCGCAAAAATCTTTGTAAATTTCATAGGTTTTCCTCCGAAGCTTCATTTGTTATATATTATCCCATTTGAAGGCAAAAGTGGTGAACAAAGCGTGAATATTTACCTGTCGGCAGGATTCGGCGCGCAAATGTATTGACTTTTCTTCAAAACCGCCGTATAATTTAAGAAGAATTTTCTACTTGCATACAAAGGACGGAAAAGATGAATAATAGATCAAAGGTAATAATATACAGTGGCGCGGCGGCGCTTTTGACGGCGGTCTGCACCTTGCTCCGCACCGTCGGACTTTTTAAATATTACGACAGGACTGAGGGATATTTTCAGAGCGGTGAGCTTGTGCCCGAGGTCTTGAAGTGGCTCTGCATAATTGCACCTGTTTGCTTCGCTTTTGCGGGATTTTTTGCGTCAAAGGTGAAGACCCGGCCCGCACTTACGGGATACGCTTCCAAGGTGGGCGCGGTTGCGGCGGCCGTGTTGCTTCTTGCTCACGCTGTATATCTCGTGCCCTATTGCCTTTCCTACGTTGAGGGCAACGTGCTCGTACCCGGACTTTTTCTTGCGTTTGCGGTGCTTTCCGCCCTCTATTTTGCCATGGGCGCAACGAAAGGTGCCGCCGCGGAAAACCGCGCGCTCCTCGGCTTTGGCGTTATCTTCTACGCCACGGCGGGACTTGCAAAATCGTATTTTGATTTCAAAACTACCATGAACAGCCCCGACAAGTTGCTCTTACAGGTGGCTTATATGTCGGTGATGCTCTATATGCTTGCCGAGACGGGACTTCTAATCGGCGCAAAAAAGAGCGGAAGATTTACGGTCTTCTCTTTTCTTGCTTTCTTTTTCTGCACCGTTTCTTCTGTCCCTGCTCTTGCCGCATATCTTTCTCGCGACTTTTACGGATTTTTGGCTGCACCCGAATATGCTGTGAGTCAGCTTGGTGTGCTTGCCTTGGCGCTGTTTGCCCTTTGCAGGTTTATTGACTGTCTGCGCGGTGCTACCGACTATACGCAGGACGAGCTTGAGGCAATAAAAGAAGAAAAAAAGGCAGAAAACGAAAAAAAATAAAATATTTTTCAAAAAACGCTTGACACAGGGGGAGTTTCGTGATATAATCCCCCTGTTACCTAAGACAGCAGGTTCCCGTAAAGGCAGTTTTTATAACACTGCTCTCCTGCCGAGGAAGCGATTTATAACGAGGGCGCTATGGCAATAGCTGTGCGCTTATATATTGTGGTTATTTATCTTTTCTCGACTGGGGCTATGCCTTTGGGGGAAAAGATTTTTTTATTTATTTTCACAATGGGAGGTGAAACTAAATGCCCAGTAATGCAATACTCGAACAAAAGAAACAGACCGTTGCAGACCTTGCAGAGATGCTCAAGAATTCTCCCGCAGGTGTTCTGGTAAACTACAGCGGTATCACAGTTGAAGACGACACAAAGCTTCGCGCAGAGCTGAGAAAGGCCGGCGTTAAGTACACTGTAATGAAGAACACTCTTACAGGCAGAGCTTGTGACGAGGTGGGACTTGGCGACATGAAGCAGTACCTTACAGGTATGACAGCTATCGCTATCGCAGGCGATGACGCTATCGCTCCCGCAAAGGTTATCAAGAAGTATGCAGAGAAGATCGAATCCTTCAATATTCTCGCAGGTTATCTTGACGGCGCAGTTGTTGACGTTAAGACTGTAAATGAGCTTGCTGACATTCCTCCGAAGGAAGTGCTCATCGGCAAGTTGCTCGGAAGTCTCCAGTCTCCTCTCTATGGACTTGCTTATGTCCTTCAGGGAAAGATCGACAAGGAGGGCGGCGTAGCAGAGGCTTGATGCCCGCACCCGTCAAAAAACAAATCAAAAAACAATATCTTATTTATTTTACGGAGGTAATTTAAAATGGCTACAGAAAAGACCACCAAGATTTTGGATGAAATTAAAGAACTTACTATCCTTGAACTCGCTGACCTTGTAAAGGCTCTCGAGGAGGAATTCGGCGTATCCGCTGCTCCCGTTGCAGTTGCTGCTGCTCCCGGTGCCGCTGCTGCAGGCGCTGCTGCTGAAGAAAAGACTGAGTTCGACGTTGTAATGACAAGCTTCGGTGCTAAGAAGCTCGACGTTATCAAGGTTGTACGTGAGGTTACAGGTCTCGGCCTTAAGGAAGCTAAGGAAAAGGTTGAGGGTGTTCCCAGCACAATTAAGGAAGGCGCTTCCAAGGAAGACGCTGAGGCTCTCAAGAAGCAGCTCGAAGAGGCTGGCGCAACTGTTGAGCTTAAGTAATAGGCTTACCTTAAAACTTTTAGTACAAAACAAAATCTGCTGTACATTAAAGGCTGTCGCTTGAAGCGACAGCCTTTTTTGTGTTTATTTCAATATTTTCTCAATCCTTAGCATCTTCCTGTACTTCACAAAATACGCTCGAATAAGCATGG
This sequence comes from Eubacteriales bacterium, assembly GCA_045596925.1. GTDB lineage: Bacteria > Bacillota > Clostridia > Oscillospirales > CAG-272 > SIG710. Next base: position 2,263 of record JAZODH010000014.1, on the reverse strand, counting down.
AAAGGGCAATGTCGAAAACGATGAAGGAGACGTTTCCGATGGCGTAAAGGGCGATGATGTAGACTTTTGTCAACCCAGGCAGGGCAAAAATAAACTTTGCCGCCGCGATTATGACCGTCATTGACAAGTTGAAAAATCCGATCTTGAAAAGAAGCCGCAGTCCGTTTGACCGAAGACGCTCGATCCATGCCTTTAGCATAGGGTAATAACCCGCCATACAGGCGTAGATCAGCGCGCCGAACTTGTTTGGAAGCAGGAGCAACGACAGGAGAGAGGTCACGGCGTAAACGAGCCAAGGGTACGCACCGCCGATCTCCGAGATGACCACAACGCAGAGCATTGATGCTATCGCCGCCGACGAAAGGTCAAGCACCTCGATAATCGCGCCCATGTAAAGAAGCACCACGCCCAACGCGGAAAAGACCGCGCACAGGGCTATTTTTTTCGATTTTTTAATCTCTTTTCTTTTGGGAAGCTCGATTTTTATTTCGGGTCTTTGGTTATCAGCAGCAGCCAATCAGATCCCCTCCCATACATTCACAGCAACAGTCGGCGCAGATAAGAGAATTACAGATATCGCAGGCGCTGCAGGTGGTCATACCGCCGCCATAGGGCGCGTATCCGCCTCGGTTGGTGCCGTAGGTACGCACCCGCTCGCGCATGGATCTGTATTCGGCGTTGGTCGGGTCCATGGAGCAGGCGGTGTCAAAATAGCTTTGGGCATCGAAGATGTTGCCGCGTCTCACACAGACGCATCCCATAAGGAACTGCCATTCCGCACCCCGATCGGTCACGGAAACGGATTGGAGCATGGAATATGCCACATCAATATTGCCCATATTTATATGATTTCTGATGGCGGTGTAGGTGTCGTTTGAGCCGGAGGTATTGAACCCTCCGTACCCACCGGAACTGCGTCCGCCTCCGCCTGCGCGCATCTTTTGTATCTCGTCGTAGGCGGCGTTTACATCCGACATCTTTTCACTTGCCAGATCGGCCAGGTCGCTGTCCTTGTACCTGTCGGGATGGTATTTTTTTGCCAGATTTCGGTAGGCTTTTTTTATTTCGTCGTCTGTGGCCGAGGGTGAGACCCCAAGCACCTTGTACGGATCTGTCATTTGTCGTTTCCTTTCAGTTCTGTCTGCATATCGCAGGACGGGCAGTCCTGCCCGTAAATTATATTTCTTGCCTTCATGGGCATGCCAAGCAGGAGTATATTTTTCAGCAGTCCCTCAAGATCGTTTCTGTCCTCAAAGGAGATGAGATCGAGGGCGTTCAGAGCGTCGCCGAGGGTGGTAGTGAGCGCCGCTTCGATATCCTTTTTTATCTCACAGTCAAGCTCGCGGTCGCCGTAAAGGCAGAGAAAGGGATTGTAACGCCCTTTTTCCTTGTCCTTTTCGAAGTCGTCAATGGCGTCGATAATGTATATCCACCGCCCGATGCATCGTCCGAAGGTCTCTGCGATTTTTTTCTCCGCGCCCTCAAGTCCGAAAGCGAAGATCGTTGCCAGAACGTCCCCGAAAATTCCTGCGGGCAGGTCTACCGAGGGAGTTTCGGCTCGCTCAAGCTCGGAAAGCTCCGAGAGCTTTTCTTCAATGAAAAGATCAAGCTCGGGCAGGCTTTTTTTCGCCTTTTTGTATCCGCCGCGGAAGATGGATCTTGCCATCTTTGCCTTTTGACGCTTTGCGCCGCGCTCGTCGGCTATGTCATCAAGAATTTTTCTGTATGCAAGTATCGTCCCCGCGCAAGCGGAAAATTCAAGTGCCCGACAGCCTTTAACCGTCAGCCTTTTTTTGCACGGGTGGGCAATGCACTGTTTTTTCTCAAATTCGGGCTTTTCCCCCGTCAGAGCCAGGCGAAAAAGCACCAGGAGGGTGAAATCGTAGCTCAGACCCAAGCGCGAAAGCTGTCCGCAGGACTTCCCCAGCGCATGACAAAGTCCGCAGTACGCCGCCCGGTAGTACTGCTGTTCGATTATCCTCAGCTGAGGCTCGTATGGTCTTACGTATCCAAGCATGAAATCACCTCACCAGTATATTTTACAGCATTTTCTTCAAGCATATATCAACTTTTTGTAAATTTTAGCGGTTTTTCTTTTGCACGGGTCTTGACAAGGACGGCGTATGGTGATATAATTGGGGCAAGGTGGTCTTCACCTCAGGGGTGCCAACTCGCATGCGCGACGGCTGAGACGGACTTTGCGTCCGAACCCTTTAACCTGATACGGATAATACCGGCGAAGGGAGTCATATAAGGGCTATTG
>JAZODH010000013.1:0-3294 GCA_045596925.1 Eubacteriales bacterium | reverse complement strand
AAACCTTAAAAATATTCAATAAACAGAAAAAATATTTTTGCAGAGTCTTTATCAATATTTCAAAAAGAAGGCTACGTTAAAAGCAAAAAAGCATACAAATTCACAGTAAATGTAAATATAAATATACATTTCGTGCTATTTTATCAAAAAAGAGCTCTGGATTTGATTTTTTTAATTTCATTTTTTGCTTTTCTTGACACGTGCGTGAAAATTTGATATAATATACATCGTAATAAAAAATAAAGGAAGTGGCGTTATGGAAAAATTCTCTCGCAGGAATTGGTTCTTGCTCCTGCTTTTCGGAATGATCGGTCAGATTGCCTGGTCGGTCGAAAATATGTTCTTCGGCACGTTCGTGTACGAGAGCTTTAAGGATTATAATCTTGCTGACGGCGGTCTTGGGACTGTCACGCTCATGGTACAGCTCAGCGGTATCGTTGCCACCGTTGTCACTCTTATAGCCGGCACGCTCTCGGACAAGCTCGGAAACAGAAGAAGCTTTATCTCTATCGGATATATCATCTGGGGTGTGACGGTCGCTCTCTTCGGATGTCTTACACCCGAAATCCTCGGCTCGATTCTATCGAAGCCGGCGACACAGCTAGTCACACTCAGCCTGGTTCTTTTCGTGGTAGGCGATTGCGTTATGACACTCTTTGGCTCGACTGCCAACGACGCGGCGTTTAACGCATGGGTGACTGACAACACCAAGCCCTCGTACAGAGGCTACGTTGAGAGCGTTTTGTCGATTCTCCCTCTGCTCGGACTGCTTATCGTGGCCGGCGGTATAGGAATTCTTACAGGCGCGTTTGGCTATACGCCGGTGTTCGTCGGTCTTGGCGTTCTCATCACCGCTTGCGGTGTGATGGGTGTATTTATGTTCAAGGACGCTCCCACGGTGGAAAAATCGGGAGGCTTCCGAGATATCGTTTACGGCTTCCGTCCTTCAGTTATCAAAAAGCATCTGCCGTTTTACGCAACTTTGCTTTCGGTTGCCCTGTTCGGTATCGCGATGCAGACCTTTATGTCGTATCTTATCATATATATGAAATATTGCCTTGACTTCAGCGACCTTGAGTACAGTGCCGTATTTGCGGTTGCAATTATCGCAGGTGCTGTGGTCAATCTCTATCTCGGTAAGCTTTCGGACAAGACGTCCAAGAGCAAGCTCTTGTATTTTGCGGCAATTATTCTTTCCGTGGGCCTGTTTGGCATGTATTTTGCCTCTATGGTGCCGGTGGAGAACAAGGTGGCTCTTTTAATCCTCTTCGGCATAGCAGGCTTCGTTATGATATGCGGCAACATCTTCAGCACGGCTCTCAACGGCTCTATAATGCGTGACAATACTCCTGCCGAGGCGGTTGGTAAAATGCAGGGCGTAAGAATGTTTGCAAGCGTTCTGATTCCTATGCTCGTCGGTCCTGCAATCGGAAACGCACTTAATCAGAGATTTGGCTCGGGTGCACAGCTTGAAGGAAACGACGTGCTTACGGCTGCTACTGCTCCTGCGCGTGAGATTTTCCTTGCAGGTGCAATTATTTCGCTCCTGGCGCTTCTCGCTATTCCGCTTATCCGCATGGCTGAGGAAAGAACAAAAAAATCAGAAAAAGCTGAATAATAATTAATCGAAACTATTTACTTTTTAAAATTTTTGTGCTATAATGTTTGGTTGAGGAAACTCAATTATAATAGGTTAATAAAAATTTTTATATGGAGGACAATCCAATGATAGCAAGAAAGAAAATTTCTATGGATGGTAACACCTCTGCGGCGCACGTTTCTTATGCGTTCACCGAAGTTGCTGCTATCTACCCTATCACCCCTTCCAGCCCTATGGCGGAAGTGACCGACACCTGGTCGGCATCTGACAAGAATATCTTCGGCGAGCCCGCAAAGAACATTCTCGGTCAGAACGTAAACGTTGTTGAGATGCAGTCCGAGGCAGGCGCAGCAGGCGCAGTTCACGGCTCTCTTGCAGCAGGCGCACTTACCACTACCTACACCGCTTCCCAGGGTCTTCTTCTTATGATCCCCAATATGTACAAGATCGCCGGCGAGCTTCTCCCTTGCGTAATTCACGTTTCCGCAAGATGCGTAGCTTCCCACGCTCTTAACATCTTCGGTGACCACTCTGACGTTTACGCATGCCGTCAGACCGGCTTTGCAATGATGGCAGAGACCAACGCGCAGGAGATTATGGACCTTGGCGCAGTTGCTCACCTCGCTACTATCAAGGGCAGAGTACCCTTCCTTAATTTCTTCGACGGCTTCCGTACCTCTCACGAGATTCAGAAGGTTGCTGCTTGGGATTACAAGGACCTTGCAGAGATGGTTGATATGGACGCTCTTGCAGCATTCCGTAATCGTTCTCTCAACCCCGAGACTCCCGCGCTTCGCGGCTCGGCTGAGAACGGTGACATCTTCTTCCAGCACAGAGAGGCTTGCAACCCCTACTACGATGCACTTCCTGCAATCGTTGAGGAGTATATGGACAAGGTTAACGCAAAGATTGGCACTAACTACAAGCTCTTCAACTACTACGGCGCACCCGATGCAGACCGCGTAATTATCGCAATGGGCTCTGTTTGCGACGTAGCAGAGGAGGTTATCGACTACCTTACCGCTAAGGGCGAGAAGGTTGGTCTTGTTAAGGTTCGTCTTTACAGACCCTTCGTTGCAGAGAAGCTTGCTGAGGCAATTCCCGCAACTGCAAAGGTTGTTTCCGTTCTTGACAGAACCAAGGAGCCCGGCTCTCTTGGCGAGCCCCTTTACCTTGACGTTATCGCAGCTCTCAATGAGGTTGGCAGAGACGGCGTAAAGGTTCTTGGCGGTAGATACGGTCTTGGCTCTAAGGATACCACTCCCGCTTCCATCTTCGCAGTTTATGAGAATATGGCAAGCGCACAGAAGAACCACTTCACTATCGGCATCGTGGACGACCTCACCGGTCACTCTCTCGATGAGAAGGCAGCTCCCGATACTGCTCCCTCCGATATGATTCAGTGCAAGTTCTGGGGTCTTGGCGGCGACGGTACCGTTGGTGCAAACAAGAACTCCATCAAGATTATCGGTGACCACACCGACAAGTTCATTCAGGCATACTTCCAGTATGACTCCAAGAAGACAGGTGGTATCACCATTTCTCACCTTAGATTCGGTGATTCTCCCATCAAGTCCTCTTACTACATTAACAAGGCAGACTTCGTTGCTTGCCACAACAATGCATATCTTAGCAAGTACGATATGATCAGCGACGTTAAGCCCGGCGGAACCTTCCTCCTTGACTGTCCTTGG
>JAZODH010000012.1:0-42989 GCA_045596925.1 Eubacteriales bacterium | reverse complement strand
ACTCCAGACTGATAGTTGAGGAATCACAGGCAACACTTTGGGGCACTCTGCTGACGGCCATTCTGCCCGTTGCGGTGCTGCTCTGGGGCATTCTTCGCTGGTATTTAAGGAGAAGAAGATAATGAAGAAAACTCCAAAGCTGCTTCTGATGATCCTGGTTCTTTTGGTTCTGGTCTGCCTCTGTCTGCTCGTCCGCTCTTGCGACGATGATGAGCCACCCGCACAGAAGCAGGTCATATACGACGCCTCGGACATTGACGGCGACTCGGTATCAGCTCTTACCGTCACAAACGAAAACGGCTCCTTCGCTTTCAAAAAGGACGGCAACAGCTGGGTGCTTTCCGATGCACCTGATGTAAAGATTCAGTCGGATATCGTAGTTCAGTTGGCACAAAATATGATAGACGTTTCGGGCACCAACCGCATCGATGGTGTCACGGACCTTGCACAGTACGGTCTTGACGAGCCAAAGATAACGGTGACCGTTACCGACAAAAACGGCGACGAGACCTACCGAATCGGAAATCTCAACAGCATCATCGGTGCATACTATTTCTGCAGCGAGCAGCATCCAACCTACGTTTTCACGGTGGAAAGCGCAGTCTGCGAGAGCTTTATGCTTGCCTCCTCCGAATTTCTCGTGCTCGATTTTCCCCACCCCCCCGAGGCTGACAGTATCAAAGCCGTGGAATTCAAAAACGGCGACGGAAGCGTGCTTTACACCTCTGTCACCGAATTCCTTTACAACGACGAGGACCAAGTGACCGACGAAAATCCCAACGGCGCGGTCTACTCCCACACAGCGGAAAAGACCGCAAACGGCAAGACCACCGATTACTCTTACGCGGATTTCTACCGCCTGGCAGAATCGGTGGCGGCAATAAAGCCCTCGGGAGACTATTTCTACACAAAGTCGGACAACGAGCTTTATTTCGCTTCCCCCGTGACGCTGAAGGTGACATATACAGTCCGAGAAAAGCTTGAAGCCGACAGCGCCACAGGCGGTTACGTGGAAAGCGAGGAAACCTATACCGTCTATCTGTCCGCCGATGAGGCGGGAACGCTCTGCGCAAAGCCCGACGCTGACAGCTCGCTTATCTACCGACTCACGGAAAACAGTCTCGCTGAATTTTGGGGATAACCCCCTTACCCTTGACTAAGCGGAAACTTTATGGTAAAATATACAGGTATAATTTTAAATAAGTGCCGCACTGCGCGGCAGGAAGGACTGCAATGTCAAACATATCTGTTCTCGGTGCGGGAACGTGGGGCGTAGCTTTGGCTGCCGCACTTGCCGCAAACGGCCACGACGTCACCGTGTGGTCGGCCATCGCCGAGGAAATTCACTTGCTTTCAGGAATAAGATCTCATAAAAATCTTCCCGGAATGAAGATTCCGCCTCAGGTCAAGTTCACGCTCGACATGAGCACCGCCTGCACGGGAACCGATCTTCTGGTATTCGCCGTGCCCTCTCCATTCGTGGCCGAGACCGCAAGAAGGGCCGCCGAGTTTATCCCCGACGGCACCATAATAGCGGACGTAGCAAAGGGACTTGAAGAAGGAACTCACATGACTCTCACAGAGGTCATCGACCGCGAGGTGGGAGCTGGACGATGCCGACTGGTTGCTCTCTCGGGTCCCACTCACGCCGAGGAGGTGGCTTTGAAGCTCCCCACCACCATAGTTGCGGCAAGCCATGACGAGGAAGCGGCGACCTTTGTCCAACAGGTTTTCTCAAACGATTTTATCCGCGTCTACACAAACGACGACATCAAGGGTATCGAGCTTTCGGGCGCGTTGAAGAATATTATCGCATTGGCCGCCGGTATTTCAAACGGTCTGGGCTACGGCGACAACGCAAAAGCGGCTATCATCACCCGCGGAATTGCCGAGATCACCCGTCTCGGCTTGAAAATGGGCTGCAAATTCGAGACCTTTAGCGGTCTTGCAGGCATCGGCGACTTAGTTGTCACCTGCACCAGCCAGCACAGCCGAAACAATCGCGCAGGCTTTCTCATAGGCCGAGGCTACAGTGCCAAAGATGCTATGAACGAGGTAGGAATGGTGGTCGAAGGACTTAACGCCCTGCCCGCCGCCATTGACCTTTCACGCTCGGTGGGCGTTGAGCTTCCCATCTGCGAGGCCGTTTACAGCGTGGTCACAGGCGAGCTTCCAGTTTCACAGGTTCTTCCCATGCTTATGGGACGGGAATTGAAGCACGAATAAAAAAAGACGATGGCTGAGCCATCGTCTTTTTTTATTATCAAAGATATTTCTTTAAGTAATCTGCGCTGATCTTTACCGAATCGAAGGGATCGCCGGGGCAGGTATCCTGCTCAACGACATAAGCCTTAACGCCTGTTTTGCGAGCAATCTCGATCACGCCGTCCCAGTAGATTCCACCGTTGCCGACCTCTGTCATGGTGGTAAGGGTCTTCTTTGAGGTAGGTTCGGTTACGGGGTAGCAGTCCTTGAGGTGCAGAATATCGATTCTGCCTGCCAGCTTCTCGATCCAATGGCGAACGTCGCCGCAGCCTGCCTGTACCCAGCAGGTATCGAGAACAAAGGACGTGTTTTCGGGATCAAGTTCTTCAACCAGCATATCCCACATTGTGAGCTTGCCGTGTCCCTCAATGCGCTTGAATTCCCAAGCGTGATTGTGATAGGTCAGCTTGAAGCCTTCCTTTGCATAGATGGCCGCCATCTCGTTGAACTTCTTGATGAATGCCTTAACGACATCATATTCAAGTCCCGAGAAGTAACCGCCGATACCTATGTTCGTAGTCTCCCACAGGCGGTGAAGATCAATAGTACCCTGAACGTCATTCTGAATCTTGTCCCAGTTGTAGTGAGTACCGCAGATTCTCATACCGTTTTCCTTGATAACATCGATGAACGTCTTGGTGTCAAAGGTAGGCATGCCCGCGGTGTGCAGATCCTTGTAGCCCATGTCGGCAATGGTCTTCATTGCAACGCGGAAGTCTTCCTCTGTCTCCATTTTTGAGCGAATGGAGTAAAGCTGTAATCCTAATTCTTTCATGTTTATCCTCCAAAACCCGCCGCGCGGGAAATTTCTACCATAATTTTAATATATAATACGCCAAAAGTCAAGTTTTTACTTAAATTTAGAAATATTTTTCCCAAAAACATGACTTTTCACAAAAAAAGATGTATAATATTGTCAAAGATTACACCCTCGGGAGAAAAATATGATCCAAATACTATTTGAAAATAAATATTTGATCGTCTGCGTCAAGCCCTCGGGTGTACTTTCCCAGGACGACGGGCGCTCAAGTGAGAACATGGTAAGGATACTGTCCGAATACCGCCGTCAAAAGGGCGAGCCTGATTACGTAGGTATTGTCCACCGCCTTGACCGAAATGTTTCGGGTGTCATGGTATTTTCAAAGCGCGAGGACTTTACGGGCAGGCTGTCGGGCGCACTTTCCGACAAAACCATAACCGAAAAAGAATACCTCTCCGTCCTCTGCGGACGCCCCGAAAAGCATTCCGACACCCTGGTCGATCTGCTGTTTCGTGACTCGCGGGCAGGCAAGACCTTCGTGGTGGACAGAAAGAGAACGGGAGTGCGTGAAGCGTCACTTGAATATAGGGTCATAGCGGAGACCGAACAAGAAGGTCAGCCCCTTACCCTGGTCAAAATAAGGCTTTACACAGGGCGTACCCACCAGATCAGAGCGCAGTTTTCAAGTCGCGCGCTTCCGCTTGCGGGAGACGGCAAATACGGAGGACGCTTCTGCCGCGAGACTTCAAATAACATTGCCCTTTGCGCCGTACGTCTGTCGGTAAAAGCAGGTTCAAATGCCACCTTTGACCTGACGTCTCTGCCCGACCCGTCAACCTTTCCATGGAGTCTTTTCGGGGAGGAAACGCTGAGCCGCGCCCTGAACGAAAAGACCAGAAAAAGCATAAAATAGTTAACAGAGGAGCGCAAAATCGCTCCTCTGAATCTATTTTTAAATGCCGCAGATGCGGTTTTATTTTAGCACGGCTGAGCGGCAGAACGGAGACAATATGTATTATCAGAATTGCACTGCCTCCCTGGGCTCGCAGACACGGGCAATAAAGGCTCAGCATATACTGACCCGCGCTTCAATTCCCTGCACGGTGGCAGCCACCACCTCAAAGGATGGCAAGCGCGGTTGCGGCTACGGAGTGGAATTTCCCTGCAGCATGCTTTCTCAGGTAAAGGCAGTACTTGAACAAAACAGAGTCGCTGTCCGGGACTATTACAGCGGAGACGCACCCATATGATCTATTTTGACAACGCCGCCACCACCTTTCCAAAGCCTCCGCAGGTCCTTCGCGAAGTGCAGAGATGCCTGTCGACCTACTGTGGGAATCCCGGCAGAGGGTCGCACCGCCTGTCAAACGCCGCAGGCGAGAAGATATACGAAGTACGGGAGCAGACAGCTGATTTTCTTGGGTGCGGAAATTCGGAAAACGTGGTCTTCACGCTGAACGACACTTATGCGCTGAATATGGCGCTGAAAGGGATCTTACGCCCGGGAGACCACGTGATAATCAGCAATTTCGAGCACAATTCGGTCTACCGTCCAATTCGCGCAATGGCGGATTGCGGACTTATCAGGTTCAGCGTGTTCGACGCCACAGCGCCCGATGTTACCGAGCAGATGGAAAAGCTGATACGCCCAAACACACGGGCGGTCATAGCGAATCAAACCTCGAACATCTGCTCTTTGACCCTGCCCGTCGAAAAAATAGGAGCGCTGTGCCGAGCGCGGGGAATGATGTTCATTGTCGACGGAGCGCAGTCGGCAGGGCACGAGGAAATTGACATGGCAAAAATGGGGATCGATATACTCTGCGCTCCCGCCCACAAGGGACTGATGGGTATTCAAGGCTGCGGGCTTCTCGTCTTGCGTGAAGGACTGCCCATGCCCGAGCCTATAATTGAGGGCGGAAGCGGAGTCAATTCTCTTGAAGCGCAGATGCCCGATCAGCTCCCCGAGAGGCTTGAGGCGGGGACCCTCCCGACCCCTGCCATAGCTGCCCTTGGTGAAGGAATAAAATTCGTCCGCTCTGTAGGAACGGACGAAATAAAAAGACACACAACTCATCTTTTCATTCTCACCCTCGACAGGCTCTCGTCTATCAAAGGTGTCAAGGTCTACGCGCCCAAGCATCAAGGATCGACCCTACTTTTTACTGTGAACGGTGTGCCCTCCGATCAAGTTTCCGAGCATCTTGATCGAAACGGCATCTGCACCCGAAGCGGTTTTCATTGCTGTCCTCTGGGACACAGCGCCCTGGGAACGCCCGAGGACGGTGCTGTAAGAGTCAGCTTTGGCATATTCAATCGTGAAAGCGAGACAGACGCGCTTTACCGCGCAGTTAAGGAGTTGGTTTTTTAAATCGCTTTTTTCTGCATAAACGGGTCGCCGAGGACGTCGATCCCTACCGGGTTTAGATTAAACGAACGAATCACCCCGTAGGGCGGGGGGTTACTCCCGCCGTAAAAAGATCGCGGGTGCGCGGGGGGAGCAAGCCCCTCCCCTACCGAATACGTGTATATTGATCGCTCTCTTGTAGGGGACGACCATCGGTCGTCCGTTAGCCTCCCTCCGGGAGGGAGGTGGATTTTGCACAGCAAAAGACGGAAGGAGCCTGCGTAACGTAAGACTTTTATAGTCCTTATGTCAACGCGCTCTCCCTCAGTCTCCTACGGTGCCAGCGTCTCCCTGCGAGTCGGTCACGCTCGGGATCTGACACCATACTATGGTGTCATTCAACCCCCTCGTGCCGCTTCGCTACCTCCCGGAGGGAGCCTTACGTAAGACAAGACAAAAACCCGCCCTTGCGGGCGGGTTTTATTATTCAGGCTTTATTATCAGCCCTGCTTTCCGTGTGTAGGATACTCCTCGTATGTCTTGTCGATAGCGGCGATACAAGCTTCCTGATATGTTTCGATGGTAGAAGCGATCTCCAGGCTACCCTTCTTTGCAAGGTTGCAAAGCGCAGTAGAGAGGTCAGATGTCCACTTGAAAGGAATTGAGATCTCAATACCTCTTGTGTTACGGATGATCTCCAGAGACTGCTTGGACTCATCACGGGAAAGAGCCTTCAGACCTACGTGGATATCGTAGTATCTGGGAAGAAGATTTACATAGCTCTCGTATGTAAGGTAGTCAACGATGATACCTGTTCTCGAAAGCTCTGTATTTGTTGTGGGGATACAGAAGGAAAGAACATTGATGAATACTGTAGACTCGTAGGATTCCTGCTCTTCGTTGAACTTAGGCTGAGGGATCAGACCGAACGTACCCTCCCACTCGCGGAGCATGGTACAACCCTTAAGCTCTGCAGAGAGGAACAGTGCGCGGTCGTCGATGAATACCTGGAAGTAACCGTCCTCTGCCAGGTCAGTGGAGTTACCGTACATAAATCTACCGTCACCTGCGCCGAAGTAGCTGATGATGGTCTCCCAGCACGTCTTGAATCTGTCGTCTTTATGAGCTGTGAACTGGTATCTGTCATTCTCATCTCTTGCAACGTACTCGGTATTGAAGCCGTAAAGACGGTATCTCTCAACGCCTGTCATTGTAACCTCACCGTAGGTAGCAGCGCCGTTTACGTCGTATGTAAAGGACTGGTCACCGTTGAGGTTAGCAGCTTCCTTTGTGTACTCGTTGAGTCTCTCCTGTGTCCACTTGCCGTCCATAACAAGCTGGTAGGGGAAGTCGAGGCCAAGCTCGTTCATCATACCCTCGCTGAAGTACATAGCCCATACACCCTCGAATGCCATAAGGCTGAGGTCGGAGGTTGCATAGAACAGTCTGTCAGCAACGATATTTCTCTTAACGAGAGGCTGGTCCCACCAGATCTTGTCGATATTCAGCTCGGGAACCTCAAGAAGGTCCACGAACATACTCTCGGATACGAGAGGAGTCAGTTCCTGACAGCCGATGTACATAGCGTCATAAACGTCTTCTCCGGACTGGATAAGAGTCTGCGCATATGCAGCGATCTCTGTGTAGGGCTGAGTTTCCTCGGTGATTGTGATGTTGAACTTCTCCTGAGCCATGACGTTACGAAGAACGCAAGCCTCGTCAAGTACGTCACCCGTTGCGTCGGGCGCAAGGTAGATGTACATGGAGTAGACGGGCGCGGAGTTGAGGAACTTGAACTCGTGACCGCCGAAATCATATTCCAAATCCTGTTCGGGCGGAGGGGTTTCAGCAGTCTCCCTGGGATCGTAGGTCTCAAGGAAGTCGGCGATGGGATCTTCCGTTGTCTCGCCGTTGTCGGTCGCATCGTTGCTATTGTTGTCATCCTTGTCACCGTTGCCGCCGCAGGCAACAATAGAAACAAGCATAAGAGCAGCCAGCAACAGAGCCAAAAGTTTCTTTGCCATAATAGTTTTCTCCTTTTTTATTGGGGTTTAGCAGTGAAACGACCGCAAAATAGCGACAGTACGCCCACTGCATCGTTTCTTACGGGGAAATTATACCATCATTTTGTTAACAAATTATGTCGAAGCGTGATATATTTGGAATTTCGGCATATTGTTGCAAATCAGCCGAACCCCTTTGTGCATAACCACCATTGTTCGTTGCACTTGAAACTATTTCTGACCTTCTTTTTTGCCAAAAATAACCAAAACCCGCCCTACGGGTTTATGCAAAGCGAACGCTCTCTTGTAGGGGACGACCATCGGTCGTCCGTTAGCCTCCCTCCGGGAGGGAGGTGGATTTTGCGCAGCAAAAGACGGAAGGAGCCTGCGTAACGTAAGACTTTTATAGTCCTTATGTCAACGCGCTCTCCCTCAGTCACCTACGGTGCCAGCGTCTCCCTGCGGGTCGGTCACGCTCGGGATCTGACACCATACTATGGTGTCATTCAACCCCCTCGCGCCGCTTCGCTACCTCCCGGAGGGAGCCTTACGTAAATCAACACAAAAACCCGCCCGTAAACGGGCGGGTTTTATTATTTAGAGACCGTTATCAGCCTTGCTTTCCGTGTGTAGGATACTCCTCGTAGGTCTTGTTGATGGCCGCGATACAAGCTTCCTGATACGTTTCGATGGTAGAAGCGATCTCCAGGCTGTTCTTCTTGGCAAGTCCGCGGAGAGCGATGGCAAGATCGTAGGTCCAATCGAAGGGAATGGAGACCTCTATACCTCTCGTGCCGCGGATGATCGCCAGCGACTCTCTGGACTCGTCCTGTGTCAGAGCCTTCAGACCTACGTGGATATCGTAGTATCTGGGAACCAGCGAACAGTAGCTCTCGTACGTAAGGTAGTCAACGATGACACCCGTTCGCGTAAGTTCGGTATTCGTGGTGGGAATACAGAAGGAAAGAACGTTTGAGAACACCTTTGATTCATAATTTTCCTGATCCTCGTTGTACTTTGGCTGAGGGATCAGACCAAAGGTTCCCTCCCACTCGCGGAGCATGGTACACCCCTTAAGCTCGGCAGAAAGGAAGAGCGCGCGGTCGTCAATAAATATCTGATAGTAGCCGTCCTCCGCCAGGTCTGTGGTGTTGCCGTAAACGAAGCGTCCGTCTTCTGCACCGTGGTAGTTGATGAGTGTCTCCCACGCCGCCGTAAACTCGGGGGCTGTATGAGCGGTAAACTGATATCTGCCGTCCTCGTCTCTCTTGACGTATTCAATATTAAAGGAATAAAGTCTCGTATTTTCAAGACCCGACATGGAAACCTCACCGTATATGGCACCGCCGTCTACGTTGAAGGTAAAGGTCTGATCGCCGTTGAGGTTAGCAGCTTCCTTGGAATATTCGTTTAGCCTTTCCATGGTCCACTTGCCGTCCTTGACCAGGGGATAAGGATAGTCGAGACCCAGCTCGTCCATCATGCCCTCGCTGAAATACATGGCCCAAACGCCGTCAAAAGCCATAAGGCTGAGGTCGGAGGTGGCATAGAAAAGCCTGTCGGCCACGGTGTTTCTTACAATAAGGGGCTGGTCCCACCAGACCTGATCGATGTTCAGCTCAGGGATCTCGAGAAGGTCCACGAACATACTCTCGGATACGAGAGGAGTCAGGTCTTTACAGCCTATATACATAGCGTCGTAGACGTTTTCGCCCGACTGGATAAGGGTCTGGGCGTAACTTGCGATCTCGGTGTAGGGCTGGGTCTCCTCGGTGATGGTGATGTTGAATTTTTCCTGAGCCATGACGTTACGAAGCACGCAAGCCTCGTCAAGTACATCTCCCGTCGCATCGGGCACAAGGTAGATATACATGGAGTAAACGGGTGCGGAATTGAGAAACTTAAACTCGTAACCGCCGAAATCGTAGGTCTTTTCAATTTCCTCCGTGTAGCTTTCCGCCGTGTCCTCGGGCTTGTAGGTCTCAAGATAGTCGGCGATCTCGTCTCGCGTGGTCTCGCCGTTGTCGGTTGCATCGTTACCCTTTCCGCCTGCCTTGTCACCACTGCCTCCGCAGGCGACGACAAGAACGAGCATAAGGGCCACAAGCAAAAGCGCCAGAATTTTCTTTGCCATGAATCGTTCTCTCCTTTTCAGAAATAAAATTATCAAAAAATCACCGTATTTGTACTCTTTTCCTTGATTGTAATGGATTTTTCCTGTCAAGTCAATTTAAAAAACAAATGAGATTTATCAAAAAACAAAGATTTTTAACACAGTGCACCGTCGCGGCGGCCGAGGCTCCGCGGTCATACCGAATTTGTGCTGTTTTTTATATGAAATCACAAAAAAACAAGCAATATCAATGCATTAACTGTGCACGATATTGGACTTTTTCACCCCCCAAAAAAACAGCCGACCCCTTTTCTCCCAAACACAAAAAAAGACCCGCCCAAATGGGCGGGGCTGAAATACTTTTATTTCCAGGCTTTCTTCTCTTTGAGCACAGAGTAAAGCTCAAGATAGCTGTCGTGGCGGCTTTTTGCTATCTTCCCTTCTCGCATGGCTTCAAGAATAGCGCAGCCCTCGTCCTTCGTGTGCGTACACTTGGTATATCGGCATTTTCCCAGATATTCCTTGAACTCGCGCATGGTTTCGGGCAGATCCTCCTTTGTAAAAAAGTCAAATCGCTCGAAATCGAGCATGCTGAATCCGGGGGTGTCCGCCAGATAACCGCCACCCTCAAGAGGAAACAGCCGTGTGGTGCGGGTGGTGTTCTTGCCTCGCTCGATCTTCTCGCTGACGCTTGAGGTCTCAAGGTCAAGTCCGGGGAAGATCTCGTTCATGAGAGTGGATTTTCCCACGCCCGAGGCACCTGCAAATGCGGCGATCTTGCCCTGGAGATTCTGTCGGACGAAATCCTTTATCTCGTCCAAGCCCTCGCCCGTCTTGCAGCTCAGAACGAAAACTTCGTATCCGGCAAGGGTATAGACGGCTTTGAGTCTTTCCGCCTCGTCGGGGTCAAGCTCGCTCTTGCCGATGACCACCACCGCGTCGATGCCGTTGAATTCAAGTATGGAAAGCAATTTATCCACTGCGTCGGGCATAGGCTTGGGACAGCTTGACGCCATGGCAACGAAAACCGTGTCAAGGTTTGCCAAGGGCGGTCGGATAAGCGAGTTTTTACGTGGAAGAATTTCCGCGATCTGCAGGTTTTTCATACCCGTTTCGTCGTCTCCTCCGTCCTCAAAGGTCACCTCAACCTCGTCGCCCACCAAGGGTTTTATTCTGTTGTGTCTGAAAACTCCGCGGGCACGGCAGTCGATGGTGTGGGGAACGGATACCTGATCCGTGCCGCACCCCTCCGATGTCCAAAGCCCGTGCAGGTCCGAGACGGTATAAAGACCACCCACGCCCTGTATTATTTTTCCTTTGATTTTATATTCCATTAAAAGGAACCTTTCATTCTCTTGTTACTCCGTATTCGGCGGCGAAAGCGAAGCGTGAAGAAACGCTCACAGTCTCACCCATAAGCGTGGCTTCAATGACCCTGCCGCCGCGCGCAGAATTGTTGTTCTCAAAAGTACCGCCGTGACCATATCCGTCGTAACCGATAGATGCGACGTAGCCAAGCTCGATCCCAAGATATTTTCCCGAGAAATTGTTCAGATGATCGTGACCGCAATAAAGTCCCGACACCGATTTCGCCTCAAGCAAAGCGGCGAAAAGTCCCGACTGAACGGGTGAAGACGAGACCTTTTCCGACATAACGCCGTCAAAGGCGCACTTGTCGGGGTTTTCGGCGATAATATTGAATTCGGCAATAGGTGTGTGCGTCACCGCGATAGATGGGATACCCCTTTCTCTGTCCTTTCTCATCATAGAAGCGGAATCGGTAAACCAGTCCACGTGAGACTGGGTCACGTAGCCGTAATCCTTGCCCTCACCCGATACAGAGTTAAGGAAGCCGTCGCTTCCGCCGGGCGCAATGGGAGAACTTGAGATAAGTCCCGTTTGACCGAGCATCCACACTCCAAACAGAGGCGCAGAGCCTCTCTCTGCTGAGGAATCTGCGAACACGGGCAGAAAATAACTGCTGGCGCCGAAGCTCTCAAAGTCGGACTTTGAAACGCAATATTTAAATGAAGAATAGACCTCGCTTTGAAGGGCTGCGGACAGTCCTGCATCGCCGTCCTGCTCGCCCAAAGTGTGACACCAGGCGATCCTTCTGCTCTCCATGGGAGCGCAAAGCACCTTCAGGTACTCTTCCAACTCACTTTTGGTGGAGATCCCGTTTGAAACGTCGCCGTTCAAAATGACCAGATCAGGTCTTTCCCGGTCAAGCATGGCTTCGATAGCCGAGATGGTGTTCGTATTTATATCGGTGTCCGAGAACACTATCATCTTGAATTTTCCGTCGCCGCCGAATCCCAGGGTCAGCTTGCTTTCGTAAAGAGAGGTGTCCGGCTCTGTGCCGTCACGGCTGACATAGGCAAGATTGGACGAGGAAGCAAAATTCAGATTCCCCGCCAGATAGGAAACACCGTATCCGTCGGTAAAGCACATGATAGCCGCCTCGGCTCCAACGCTTGAAAAGGCAATAAGGTCGACCCCGCCGTTAGCTCCGAAGATAATGGCGTAGCCGTTTCTTCCCAGAGAACCGAGAGAGGTTATGTAGCTGTCGGGAGCGCGCTTTGTGTAGCCGATCCTGATCTCGTTTTTTGCGGGTGCTTCGGTGTCGGGGACTATGCTCAAGGTCGCGCCCGTCTTTGCAAGCAGGTGAGACTGCAATGACGCCGCCGCGTCAGCTCCGAAAGCGTCCTCGGCACTGTAAACTATGCGGTAGTTCTTCGAATCCGACTTGTTTGCCAGGATTATCTGGCTGTTTTCCCGAATGCTCAGCCCTGAGACCGAATAGCTTCCCCACGTGCAAAGCACTAAGGAGACCAGGGACATAAGGGCAAAGAAAACAAGAGCAATTCGTCTGCTGCGACTTATCCTCTTTTGGACGTAGCCGTCCTCACCGCCCGCAAAAAAGGCACCGATAAAGGACCGTTTGATAAGCGGTTTCTCCGCGGACGCCGCCGTTACGGCTGGCGCGGAGTGGGACGAAAGCTTTTTCGAAGGCTCGCCTGCATCCCGCACGGTCGCAGGTCTCGCAGGTCTTGCATTAGCAGCCTTGCGCGGTGCTCCCGCCACGGGTGGCGGTGTAAAAGTCCCTGTGGTCTGCGTTCCCGCGTTTTTTTGCACGCGCTGAGGTGTCTGTGCGGGACGCACAGCTCCCTGAGGCAGCGTCGTGCGCTTCTGCGCATCGGACGGCACCAGGGGGATAGGTCTGACCTGCTCTCTCGGCGGCTCGGTCCTTACCTGTTCACGATTTGGGGCAGGTCGAGCGGGAGTCTCGGGAGGCGGGGTCGGAGGCGGCATTCTGTTGCCGTCCTTTTCCGCCATAGCCCTCTGAAACGCCGTCATGCGGGTCGGAGTGCCTTCTTTCCTTTCCGTGTTTTTTGAATCTTTATCCATGTAAAGCCTTTCTCATACAAGTTACTTGCTTACGTTGCAGTCGACGTAAACGGTTTTGCCTACTTGGCGGACGCCGTTGATGGAAATTATCGTTCCCGGCGCATAACTGCTTGAAACGTATGTAACGTTACCCATTTCAAGGGCATTATTTTTCAGAAGCGTCACGGCTCTTTCATAGGATATGCCCAAAATATTGGGAACCATATATCCGTCGATAACTATATCCTCGGCGGCAGGAGCCATGCCGCGGCTGACCGTGTAATCAACGGTCTTGGTGCTTCCCACAGCCACGCCGTCCTTTGGCGACTGGGCAATGATCGTGCCCGCGGGCATGTCGCTGTACTGCTCTGTGCGTCGGCCAAGGGAAAGATCGTAAAATGACAGATATTTGCTCGCTTCATCTACGGTAAGCCCCACTATCTTGGGGATCTTTTTTGATTCCTCTTCGGCGTTTCCGCTGACGATGATGATGACCGTTGATCCGGGCAACACCGATGAATGAGCCGCAGGCTGTTGGTCAATAACAATCCCCTTGGGTACGCTGGAGGAAATATACTCCATTACCACGTTAAAGCCGAGAAGCTCCGCCTCTGCCTTTGCGTTAGCACCCCATTTCCCGCCGAAATCGGGCAGGGTGACCGAACCGCCGTCGGGGCCGCCGCTCACCATGAGAGTAACCGAGCTGCCCGGAGCAACGGGTGTATTGGGGGTGGGATTCTGTCCCACAACGCGTCCCCTTTCAAAGCTGGAAGCCACGTTCTCGACCACCACGGTCAGACCGTTCGTCTCGGCGAGAGCCTTTGCATCAGCTTCCTTCATGCCGTCAAAATTGGGCACGAACACGGTCTGCGTTGCGTCGCCCGACGGACCGAGACTGCGATAGATGGTGATTTCCGCGCCCTTGGGCAGGTACTGACCTGCGGCGGGCTCGGTTCTCGTGACCTGTCCACGGGGGACGGTATTGCTGTATTCGTCAACTATCTGTGACCTTACCTTAAAGCCTAATTTCTGAAGCTCGTTTTTCACACGGGTGACCGTGTTTGACTCGTAGGAAAGATAGACCTGACCCTCCGAGCCGTTCTCGTTTTTCAGGGTAAAGGTCAGACGGCATTTGTGCTTTCCTACCTCGATCTTGCGCTCGTCGCCCGCGGCGGGAGCCTGTTCAACGATTATCCATTCGTCCTCGTTGTCAACGTCCTCGGGATCGGTCTTGATGACGAAATAGCGATCGTCTATGACCTTTCTGGCGTCAGCCAGAGTCATGCCCTCGTAATCACGAATAACAAGCTTTGTCAGATTGTCCTCGGAGAAGAAAAGCCTCCATGCAAGGTATGCACCCGTTATCAGCGCAACCGTAATAAACGCTGTAACGACGCCCAGGATTATGGGAGTCATAGATGTGCTCTGACGGCCGCGCTTTTTGATCTTCGCCTCTTTGACCTTTTTCTCCTCAGCCTTTTTCTGAGCCGCCCGGATCTTTGGATTGGGCTTGAAAACGATGTTGGGGTCAGCCTTAAGGCGGGCTATCTGACGGAGCATCTGCGCCGCGCTCTGGAATCTGAGAGCTCTGTCCTTTTCCATGGCGGAAAGGATTATCTGCTCCAGACCGCGAGGAATAGCGGGATTGATGGTCTTTGGTGAAACGGGCTCGCGGTTTATGTGCATGAGAGCCACCGAAATGGGGCTTTCATCGTCAAAGGGAAGCTTGCCGCAAGCCATTTCATACATAAGCGTACCCAGCGAATAAAGGTCGCTTCGCGCATCGATCTGCTTTCCCTCAGCCTGCTCGGGGCTGATGTACGAGACCGTTCCGATCGCCTTATCGGTGATGGTAAAGGTATCACCGCCGTTGACCTTTGCGATACCAAAGTCCGTGACTTTAATAAGTCCGTTGCGCAGGAGCATGATGTTCTGGGGCTTGATGTCGCGGTGAACGATGCCGTTCTCGTGTGCGTGCTCAAGCGCGTGAAGAATCTGCTCTGTGTAGCTGATTATCTCGTTAAATGAGAGAACTCCCCTCTTCTGGATATAGTCCTTTAAGGTGATGCCCTCAATGTATTCCATTGCAATGTACTTTGTGTCGTTTCTGACCGAATAGTTGAAGATTTTAACAATACCGGGGTGGGAGAGCATCGAAACGACCTTTGATTCGTTTACGAATCTGCGGACCTGCTGGGGGTCTGCGGCGTGCTCGTCGCGGAGCATTTTAAGCGCCACTATCTTCTGTGCCACCAGGTCATAAGCCTCAAATACTACCGACATTCCTCCAAGGCCGATTATCTTTATAATGCGATATCTGCCGTCGAAGGTCTGCCCGACGTATCTGTCATATCCTTCCATGTTGTTCATCTGCGCCACCTCAAATCTGCGCCAGGACAACGGTTATGTTGTCCGTGCCGCCCTTCTCGTTTGCACTTTCGACAAGCTTTGCCGCCTTCTCTTCGAGAGTACCCTCTCCGCAAGCGATCAGGGCGAGTTCTTCGTCACCCAGCATGTTTGAAAGTCCGTCCGAGCAAAGAAGAAAATACGCGTCGTCGCAAAGGAGTGCGCTGTCAACAGGCGCAATATCCGCCTCCAGCTCCTCCGAGGTACCCACAGCTCGGGTGATAATGTTCTTCTGAGGGTTGTCCTTTGCCTCCTCGGGGGTGATTCTGCCCATGTCCACAAGCATCTGGACGTAGGAATGGTCACGGGTTATCTGTGTAGCCTTGCCATCAACGATTCCGTAAAGACGGCTGTCGCCCACGTTCAGAGAATACGCGGTACCGTCGCAGAAAAAGAGAGCGACAAGGGTCGTCCCCATACCTTCAAGCTCGGGATTTGCCTTTGCCTCACGCAAAACTGCGCGGTTAGCCTCCCCAAGCGCCGTTTCAAGGAGATTGGGTATTTTAACGGACGAGGCATCGAGCACGCCGTTTTCGGTTTTGGGGGTGCAGACGTCCTTTACCGTTGCGTAAAAAGCGTCAAGTGCCAGTCGGCTGGCACGCTCGCCGCCCAAAACACCGCCCATGCCGTCGCAGACCACCAGCAGGGTGGCGTTTTCGGCAAGCTCGTATATTCCGAAGCTGTCCTGATTTCCGGACCGCTTCATTCCAACGTCGGTTTTTCCAAAGTGAATCATTTATAGTACCTTCCTTTCTTTGGAGAGGAGTAAAAATCTATATAAAGTCAGTTGTTTTCGTTTTTTCCTTTTGCGGACTCCCGTCTGAGCTGACCGCAGGATGCGTTGATATCCGAGCCCAGCTTTCGTCTCACAGTGGCGCGGATCCCTCGCTTCTCGAGGACCGCGGCAAATTTCTGCACCGCCGCCTTGCCCGAGCTTTCAAATCCCGTTTCCTCAACGGGATTGACGGGTATCAGGTTCACGTGAATAGGCATGGTCTCGCTCCTGGTGCGAAGCGCGGAGTTGAGCACCTTTGCCAGCTTTTCCGCGTTTTGGGGTGAATCGTTTTCGCCGGCGATAAGAGTGTATTCAAAAGAAATTCTTCGATTCGTCTTTGCAAAATACGCCTTGCAGACCGCCAGCAGCTCGTCAACGCCGTACCTGTTATTCACGGGCATTATCTTTGAACGGGTCTCATCGTCGGGTGCGTGAAGCGAAATGGACAGAGTGATAGGAAAATTCAGCTCCGCCAATTCCTTTATTTTATCCACAAGACCGCAGGTGGAAAGGGAAATATGGCGGTAGCCGATGTTCAGCCCCTTTTCGTCACCCACAAGCTCCAGGAACTTTATTACATTGTCAAAGTTATCAAGAGGCTCGCCAATGCCCATCATGACCACTCCGCCGATGCGCTCACCCAGATCCTGCTCGGCTACAATAATCTGACCGAGAAGCTCGGAGGGTGTAAGGTCGCGGACACGACCACCGATGGTGGAGGCGCAAAACCTGCACCCCATGCGACAGCCCACCTGCGAGGAAATGCAGATAGTGTTTCCGTGGTTATATTTCATCACCACCGATTCCACGCAGTTGCCGTCGTAAAGTTCCATCAGGTACTTTACCGTGCCGTCAAGAGCCGAGGTCAGTTTTTTCTCCACCGTCGGCAGAGGATAGCAAGCCACCTGCGCCAGCGATTCTTTTAGCTTTTTGGGAATGTTGGTCATTTCATCGGGAGAGATTCCGCGGTGGAGCTGTGTAAATATCTGCTCCGCGCGGTACGCAGGCTCTCCAAGCTCCGAAAGAAACGATTTCAGCTCGTTTCGGTCGAGGGAAAGCAGATCGGTTTTTCCGTTAAGGGAAATTCGGGTCATATGTAACCTCGTTTTTTATACTTTCTGAAATCTTGCGGCGAAAAATCCGTCGCATTCAAGTTTGTCGGGCAGGAAAGTGAACATTCCGTCCTCGGAAGACACGCCTCCCACCGAGAAATCAAGTGGTCTTAATTCGGGGTGGCGCAAAAGAAGCTCGCGCACCACCTCTTCATTCTCTTTTCTGAGCACGGTGCAGGTGGAATAGACCATCACACCGCCTTTTTTCAGATATTTTACGGCTGTCTCTGCGATAGCAAGCTGAATTTCGGGCAGTCTCGCACTTTCGGACAGCTTTTTGTAGCGTATTTCGGGCTTTTTGGCAATAACTCCGTAGCCCGAGCAGGGCACGTCGCAGATAACGCGGTCAGCCGTGCCGAAAAGCTCCCCGACACCCGCTCTGCCGTCGGCAGCTGCGGTTTTTATAATGCTTACCCCCAGGCGCTCCGCGCCCTTTTCAATGAGGGATAGCTTGTTTTCATGAAGATCAAAGGAATAAAGCTCGCCGCGATCCTCCATGGAAATCGCCGCACTGAAGCTCTTTCCGCCGGGGCAGGCACAGCAGTCGATCACCCGCTCACCCGGACGAGGGTCAAGTATGTAGGAGGTGAGCTGTGACGCCGTATCCTGGACGTACCAAAGCCCCTCCTCAAAGCCGGGGATCCTGTCAAGTGCCGCCGACTCTTCAAGCTCGATACCAAAGGGTGAAAGGTCGGACGCTGTCGCGGAAATTCCCGCGTCTGCCAGCTTCAAAAGAAGCTCATCTCGGCTTACCTTCAAAGTATTCACCCGAAGATTCAGACCGCGTGCGCGTGAAAGTCCCGATATAATATTCTCTGCTCTGTCTTGACCGTAGTCACGGGAAATAGCCTCGCAAAGCTCGGCGGGAACAGAATATTTAACCGAAACTCGCCCCATCGTGTCAGCGGGAAGTTCCCACCTCATATCCGCGCGGACAAAATTCCGCAAAATCGCGTTGACAAATCCCTTCGATCGCCCCGAGCTGAGGTTCACCGCCTCGTTTATCACCGCATGGCAGGGTATCTTCTCAAGCTCGGTCAGCTGATACAGCGCCATTCGCAGAATGTTTCTGGTGGTCCGCTCAATCTTTGACGGCGGGATCGTCGCCATGCCGTCAATGATATAGTCGTATTTTATCTTGTTTTCGATAGTTCCGTAGACCAGCGCCGTGGTCAGCGCACGGTCAGCGGGGGAAAGGTCGCTTCTTTTCAGCGCCGTGTCAAGAGCAATGTTCGAATACTGCCCCGCACCCTCGATCTTCTCCACCACTTCCAGCGCAACGGCTCTCGCGTTGTTTTTCTTTACCATAAATTATCGTCTGTTTCTGTTCATTATCAGCACAAGACGCAATATTTGCGCCAGAGCCGAGGCAAGTGCCGCCACATAGGTCAGCGCCGCCGCGCGCAAAACTTTACGCGCACCATTCTGTTCGCTGTCGGTCAGCACTCCGCAGCTGTCAAGCGCCGCCATTGCGCGTCGGCTGGCATTGAACTCAACCGGAAGTGTCACCGCCTGGAAAAGCGCGGTAAGGGAAAACAAAATGATTCCCGCTGTTGCAAGCGCGTAGTTTGAAAACAAAAGACCTATCAGAAAAATGGGGAATGCGAGAGTCGATCCGATATTGGTCACGGGGATAATTGCCGATCGAAGCTTCATAGGGCCATAGCCTTGAGCAAACTGCACGGCGTGCCCCGCCTCATGCGCGGCAATTCCCACAGAAGAGACAGTTGCGCCCGAATATACCGCCTTTGACAAGCGCAAAACGTTTGAGCGAGGGTCAAAATGATCGGTCAGCTCGCCCGCGACCTGCTCGATCTTCACGTGCTCAAGCCCGTTTGCGTCAAGAATTCTTCTTGCCGCATCAAAGCCTGTCATTCGGCCGGCGGTCTCTTTCTTTGAAAACTTTTTATAGGTTGAATTTACGTTTGCCGATGCCCAGACAGCAAAGATCATGGCGGGTATCAGCACGATGATAGACATATCAAAATAGAATGGGAAAAGCATATATATCCTTTCAAATTATGAGAGAATATCTCCCTCGGAAATTTTTCTTCCTCTGATAAAGTCGGCGGCGGTCATTCTGCCCTTGCCCTCGGGAAGAACCGCGCAAAGAGCCACGCTGCCCTCGCCGCAGGCAACGACGATGTCACCATCAAGAGAGATGACCCTGCCTGCCTCGCCCTGCCGTCCCTCGGCACTGACAAGTCTGCTCTTTACTATCTTGAGCAGCTTGCCGTCGGGGGTGTGGGTGAAGGAAAGAGGAATGGGAGAAAGTCCGCGTATAAGATTGTGAACCTGTTGTGCGCTCTTTGAAAAATCAATAAGGCAGTCGGATTTTTCGATCTTTTTGGCGTAGGTAGCAAGCGCTTCGTCCTGCTTTTCACGGGTGTTTTTGCCCTGTGCTATCTCGTCGATAACCTCAAGAAGCAATTTTGCTCCGCAGTCTGCCAGCTTGTCGTGAATGTCCTCAAAATTGTCGTCCGACTCGATTTTAACAGAGCGCTTTTTCAGCATATCCCCCGTGTCAAGTCCAACGTCCATGTACATGATGGTGATTCCCGTTTCGTCCTCACCGTCAATTATTGCCCTCTGCATGGGAGCTGCTCCTCTGTATTTGGGCAGAAGCGATCCGTGGACGTTTATGCAACCGTATCGAGGATAGTTTATCACATTCTCGGGGAGAATCTTGCCGTATGCCGCCACAACTATCATTTCGGGGTCGATCTCAGAGAGAAGCGAGGCAAAATCCTCTCCGCGCAGAGTCGCGGGCTGATAAACAGGCAGTCCACGCTCCAAAGCGTACACTTTAACGGGTGGAGGAGTAAGAGTATATCCTCTGCCCTTGGGCTTGTCGGGCTGTGTCACAACACCAACCACGTCACATCCCGACTCGCAAAGCTCTTTTAAGGAAGCCAAAGCAAAATCCGGCGTTCCCATGAACAAAATCTTCATTTATTATATTGCCTTTCGGATAGATGATTTATTCGTTTCAATTATTGTCAAACATTTCGTCTGCCATATCAACGTACAGCTTGCCGTCAAGGTGGTCAAGCTCATGACAAAATGCTCTTGCCGTAAGCTCACTGCCCGATATCTCAAATTCCTCGCCGTGGCGGTTCATAGCGCGGACGGTAACGTGCATAGGACGCGTAACGGTTCCGCACTTGCCGGGAACCGAAAGACACCCCTCCGTTCCCGTCTGCTCACCTGCTTTCGCGATGATCTTTGGGTTTATAAGCTCTATCACCTTGCCCGGCTCGGTCTCAACCACAACGATGCGGCGCAGAACGCCTACCTGGGGTGCCGCAAGACCCACGCCGTCCGCATCACGCATGGTCTCTACCATGTCGTCAAGGAGCTGAAGTATTCTGGGTGTTATCACGTCAACGGGACGGCAGGTCTTTCTCAGCGTCTCGTCGCCTATCTTTACAATTTTAAGCTTTGCCATAATTCATCCTTTTGAAATATATTCGTATTTTGAATTTGTTTTTACTACCTCGCGAACGCTCATATCCGCAAAGTTCCGCAGGGAATTTCTCTCGTAAGGACGGAAAGAACCCTTGCCTTCCTCGTAAGTATATCCGTCGGGCAGAATAATGCTTCCTCTGACGCCCTCGGGGAATTGCACGTCAAGGTCAACCGACGTCTCGTCAATGCGAGTCCACTTGACCTTAACCTTTCCTGCGGGAGCATCGTACTCGCCTTCGGCGCACTCAAGCCCCTTGATAAAGTGAGGCTTTACAACAATGCGGTTGGGGTCGTTTTCATCGGGATTTACGTTGATTCCGAGGATCGTGCGGATAAACCAATGATTGATGTCGCCGAAGAAATGGTGGTTGAGGGATGCCATGTCGGCAACCTTTGGCACGAACTTCTCGGGAAGCGATGTCAGACCGCAGTCGATCAAATATCCGTAAGAGGGGAACTCCCGTCTCGTAATAAGCTCATAGGCAAGCTCCTCCTCACCGATAGAGCTGAGCACGTGGAAAAGAACTCTCGCGCCGAGATAACCCATGCCGATAAGTCCCTTGCCGCCGTCAAGCAACTTTAAAAGCTCCTGTCCCGCAACCCTCTTTTCGCTGTCGGAGAATATGCCGTGGTAAATCGCCAGAGCTTGAGAGGCAACGCAGTTGTCCGTTGTTCTCATTCTGCCAAAGTCGATCAGATGGCGTCTTATATCCGAGAGCAATTCGTCCCTCAGAGAGGAAACGTAAAGTGCCTCATGACGTCTGCCGACCGCCTCAAACATAATGACTGCCTCGCGGCACATTTCGTATACCATTGCGGTGTCGGTGAATTTCAGATCAGCCTTGTGTGCATGGCAGTTGGAAGTGCCGAAGGGGGACCAGTCGCCAAGACCGAGACGGATAAGGCCGTCCGCGTCACGCATGCCCGATACGTAGTTGAGGTAACGTAGCATAGCCTGACCGCACTCGCGAATAGCGGTTGTGTCACCCGTGTAAACGTAATCAAAGTAGGGCAGATTGAAAAGAGCCCTGTCCCAGGCGGGGCCGTTGCCCCATGCAAATCCCCAGCCTGCGGTAGGAATGATACCGGGAAGTCTGCCTAAAGTATCCTGCGCCTTCACGATATGGCGAAGCCACTCGCGCCAAGTGCGCTCCACGGTCAGAGTGAGTATCATGTGCTCGGCCGACGCCGCCGCGTCACCCGTCCAGCCGTTCTTTTCACGGTGGGGACAGTCGGTGGGAAAATAGTGAATATTTGAAACGTCGGAGTTGAGCGCCATTTTGTAAAGAGTGTTGGCCGTCTCGTCCGAGCAGGAGAATGTCGCACGGGGGTCGATGTCCGAATACGCCTGAAGCATGGTAACGGTCTCGGGGACAGCCTGGTCCTCGGTAAGACCGCTGACGTGCAGGTATCTGAAGCCGTGGTAAACGAACATCGGAACAAAAACTTCCTCGGCAGCTCCGCGACAGATATAGATATCCCGCTGAGAATAGCCCTCGGGGTAGAAAGAAATGTTTGAATAATCAACTCTGCCCTCCGAGTCAAGCTTTTCGGAGGCCTGAATAGATATCTTCTGTCCGGGTGTCGTATTTCTGAGCACAAGTCGGAATATCCCGGCTGTATTCACACCGAAATCGTAAATGTGTCCGTTTTCTCTGTCAATGTCCTGCTCAGGCGCAGGAATGTCGTTCTTCTTGTTGTTCCGGTAAGGTGCAAGTCCGCCGCACTTCACCGAAACGGCGGGGATCTCCTGCTTTACCACGATGGGATCGGTGTCGCAGAGCTTAGCCTGCCCACGCGGTATCTCGGCGAGCAGAGGCTCCTTCCAATCGGAATCGTCAAAGCCTGCCTCGCACCATCCGTCCATCTCAAGACGTGCATCGTAATGCACTCCCATGCGGTGGTTGTCAAAGGTAACGGGCGAGGGTGCCCACCTAAATGACGTTGCGTCAAAGGTCACCGTATCATCTCCGCACTTTGCCTCAAAGGCAAGTGCGAGCTTTGGAGAAGAGGCATATTTTGCCTCGTTGAACTGCCAGGTCTCGGTCATGGGGTTCTGCATGCCGTTGCCAAGCACCGCGCCGATGACGTTCTCATCCTCGACAAGCCTGTCGGTCAGGTCGTATTTATCAAACACCGTGTAATCATCGGGGTTTGAGATATAGGGAGCCAAAAGTCCCTTTGTGATCCTCTCACCGTTGACGAAAAGATCGTAAAAGCCGAGACCGCAGATAAGTATTTCCGCCCGGTCGGGCTTTTTATCAAGATCAAAGCTGTGACGGAATGCGGGCGCGTTTACGTGCTTGTAATATTCGGATTTTTCGCGCGTTGCACAAACAAAGATTTTCGGAAACTCCATTTCAACGTCCTCCAAAATCAAAGATTTGTCGGGTTAAAATCAAGGGATATCTGAGTTTTTGCCCCTGCACGGCGGTCGACCGTAAATTTTTTGAGCAGGGCATCAAAAAGAGCTCTCGTTTCGGAGTTGAGCTTGCATTTGATGACAAATCTCATTCGGCACCGTCCCTCGGCGCGGTATATAGGCGCCTCAAAGGGTCCGAAGACCACCGTCGGGACCTGCTCGAACCTGCCGCCTTTTTTTGTCAGCTTCAGATATTCCGCTCTGACAGCTGCGGCGGCGCTCATCATCTCGCGCTCGTCCTGCGAGCTGACCGTTATTAGTGCAATATCGCAGAACGGTGGAAATTTCAACTGCTGTCTCAGCTTTATTTCTCTTTGATAAAAGGTCTCGTAATCCTGGGCGCAGGCGAGCTTTATAATATCACTGTCGGGGTTACAGGTCTGAATGACCGCAAGTCCGCCTCCGCCGCTTCGTCCCGCGCGTCCGATGACCTGGGTGAGCATAGAAAAGGTTCTTTCCCCTGCCCGATAGTCGTCAAGGTAAAGGGACGAGTCCGCCAAAAGCACACCCACCAGCTTCACGCCGGGGAAATCGTGCCCCTTTGTGACCATCTGAGTGCCCAGCAGAATATCCGCTCGGCGAACGCGGAAATCGCCCAGAATTTTATCGTAAGAAAACTTATTTGCCGTCGTGTCGGTATCCATTCGAATAACTCGCGCACCGGGAACGATCTCGGAAAGCTCCTGCTCGACTCTCTGCGTGCCGTACCCCATTCTCACCAGCTTATCCGATGAGCAGTCGGGGCAGTTTTGAGGAAGTGATATCTTCCTTCCGCAAATGTGGCACATCAAAAAACCGTTTTGGTAGGTGTTGTCACTTGTGTGGTAGGTCATGGAAACACTGCAGGACGTACAGCGAATGGCGTTTCCGCAGCTTCGGCAGCTGACGAATTTATTGTAGCCGCGGCGGTTGAGGAAGAGCACCGACTGGTCTCCCTCGCTTTGCACACGGTTAAGCTCGGCGCAAAGCTGACCTCCGATAGGCGAAAGGTTTCCGCTTTGAGGCTCGGAGCGCATATCGCAGACTTTTACACATGGAAGCTCTGCTCCGCCGAAGCGTTTTTTTAATTTCAAAAGTGTGTACGCACCGCTCATCGCTTTATAGTAGCTTTCAAGAGACGGAGTCGCCGAAGCGAGCAGAAGCAGGGCGTTTTCCGCCGCACAGCGGAAGCGCGCCACGTCGCGGGCGTGATACTTTGGATTTTGGTCGGATTTGTAGGTGGTCTCCTGCTCCTCGTCCATGATGATAAGTCCGAGGTTTTGCACGGGAGAAAAGACTGCGGAGCGGGTTCCGATGACCACTCTCGCGTCACCTTTTGAAATTCTCGTATAAGCGTCAAGACGCTCTCCCGCCGACAGTCCCGAATGGACGACCGCCACAGTCCTGCCGTATCGACCGCAGAAGATACCGATGGTTTGGGGAGTAAGAGAAATTTCGGGCAAAAGAAGAATGACGCTCTTGCCTTGGTCGAGAACCCTGTCCATCAGCTCGGTCATGACCACCGTCTTTCCGCTTCCCGTAACTCCGTGGAGCAGAGCCGCGTGAGGCGTGCCGTCCCCTGACATTTTTATCAGAGCGTCCGCCGCCGCCCTTTGCTCGTCGCTGAGCTTGTTTTCGCTTCGCTTACCGGCCTTATCCGTCTCGTAAGGATTGCGGTATTTTTCGGTCTTTGAGCAACATATGATGCCCTTTTCCTCAAGGGTCTTCAGAGTGGCGTTTGACGCACCCGTCTCGGCCTTGAGCTGTGTTGCGTCCGCATCGGGCGAGAGCTTCAGGAACTCAATTACCGCTCTTTGGGACACCGAGCGAATCTTGCTTTCGTCAAAGGGCTGATCGGTCAGGCTGTAACGCTTGTCGTAAAGTTGTTTTGACCTGTCCTTCAGTCGCATCTCCCGAACTATCTTTTTGCTTTTCAGGAGCTTTTCAAGCTCGACGCGGTATCCCGCCCCGAAAGCGCTTTTAAGGCGCGTGTCCGAAACGAAACCCTGCTCGCGGATAAATTCAAACACCTCTACGGTGTGACCGTTTGCCCTTGACGAGAGCTGTGCATCGTCCGCGGCGCGGTACTGCTCCTCAAGAGACGCAAACGCCGCGACGGGGATCATGGAGTGCACCACATCACCCAGGGTACAAAGGCAATGCTCTTTTACGTAAAGGGCAAGTCGAAGAAGCTCGGGAGACAGGCAAAGCTCGGGAGAGCAGCCCGAGGAGACCGGCTTTACAAGGCGCGCCTCGCACTCACATTCCCCCGACATTTCGGTGACGATACCTATTCTTTTTCTGTTTCCTCCTCCGAAAGGCACGACGACAAAGCCCCCTGCCCGCACGGCAGAAAGCATTTCGAGGGGCACGAAATAATCGTACGCCCTGTCGGCACCGTAAGGTGCGTCGAGAATATAGACCTTTGCAAAATTCTGTGCGTTCATACTGTCCTTCCGGAACACGGGCACGCCCGCGTTTTAAAAAATAGTCAAAGGGAGAGATTACTCCTCGATCTCCTCTGTCTCGTCCTCCTCGGAAATATCCTCGGATATGCCCTCGTCGTCATCGTCGCCGAAGAACACGGGAGCGTTTCTTCTTGACTCTTCCTCAAGACGTCTCTGCTCTGCCTCGGCGGCACGCTGTGCTCTCTTTACCTCTGCCTCCTCGGGGCTGAGAATGGCAAACTCGCCCGTATGCATACGCTTGATAGCGCACTTTACGGCCTTTTCGTCTCTGTATTCCTTTGTTACCATGTTAAGGATAGCCTTGTCGGATTCCTTGTTTGCCGCAGCCATCTTCTCTGCCGTTTCTCTTTCGCGTACGTACTCATCTGTGATGATGCGCGCGCACTTTGCAGTAGCGATAGCCAGCTCATAGCGGTTGATCTTGTCTTTTGTCAGGTCCTGAATCGTAGGGTAAATCATAGTGAATTAAACTCCTTTAAATGATTTTATGTTAATTTTTATTTTCTGCTTTACTGACCGAGGAACTTCCGCTCGGCGTCGGGATTTCGGCGGCGGCTCAGTCTCTCGGCGCGGATAATGGACGAAATGTCCTGCGCGCAATCCTCTGCCGCGCCGTCTTGGTTGTAAACTATGTAGTCATAGAGACCAAGCTGTTTGATTTCTTCCTTTGCCTGCGCCAGACGGGCAAGGATCTTGTCCTCGGGCTCGGTGCCGCGGCCGCGCAGTCTTCTTTCCTGCTCGGCGTGAGAGGGTGGCAGAAGCATTATAAGCACCGCGTCGGGGCAAAGGCGTTTTACATTGCCCGCACCCTCGACCTCGATCTCAAGTATCAGATTCTTTCCTGCATCAAGAACCTCCTCGGCTTCCTTTTTCGGCGTGCCGTAGAAGTTTCCGCAGTATTCGGTGTATTCAAGAATACCGCCCTGCTCAATTCGCGATCTGAAATCGTCGACAGTGATGAAATGGTAGTTTACGCCGTCCACCTCACCCGGTCTGGGCGCGCGGGTGGTAGCGGAAACAGAATAGGCAATATCCTTTTCCTTTTCCATAAGGTATTTTATGACCGTACCCTTGCCACTTCCGGCAGGGCCGCTGATAACAAGCAACAGACCACGGCTCATTGATCCTCGTCCTCCTCATCGTCTCCGTCGTCGGAATCATTTTCGAGACGGTTTGCGATGGTCTCTGCCTGAATGGCGGAGAGAATGACCAGGTCGCTGTCGGTAACGATAACGGCACGGGTGCGGCGGCCGCAGGTGACGTCGATAACACGTCCTGCGTCCTTTGAATCCTGAATAAGTCTCTTGATGGGTGCCGAATCGGATGCGGCAAGTGCCACAACTCTGTCTGCGGCGACCATATTTCCAAAGCCTACGTTTATGAATTTCACAGTGTCAATCTCCTTTACTCAAGATTCTGTATCTGTTCTCTGATCTTTTCAAATTCGTTCTTCACGTCGACCACGATATGGGCGATCTCGGCGCTGTTGCACTTGGAGCCGATGGTGTTTATCTCGCGGTTCATCTCCTGGAGCAGGAAATCAAGGCGTCTGCCCGCAGGCTCTTTTGACGCGGTAATGTCGTAGAACGCATCGAAGTGAGAGCCAAGCCGTACCACTTCCTCGTCGATTGCCACCTTGTCCGCAAATATGGCGCACTCGGTGAGTATCCTGTTCTCGTCTGCGGTCACCTTGTTGTCGGCAAGCACTTTACGAAGCTTTTCCTCCAAGCGTGTCTTATAGGAGGAGATGTCGTCCTTTGATCGGCGGTCTACCTCACCTATCATCGCGCGGATAGACTCGATCTTCTGAGCAATATCCTGTCGCAGTCTCTCGCCCTCCCGCTCTCTTGCCTCAAAGAAGACCTCGAGGGCAGAGTCAAGCGCACACTTTACCGTCTGCCAATCCTTTTCCTCGTCCTCTTCGGGCTTTTTGACCGTCAACACGTCGGGCATTCTGGCAATGCTCATGACGCTGATATCGTCGCGAACTCCAAGCTCGTCGCGCAGTGACGACAAAGCTTCAAGATAGCCGCGGGCCAGACCCATATCGCAGTTTATCTGCGCGTCCGAGCTCTCAAGCATCTCAACGCCTATGTAAACGTCCACTTTGCCACGCGATACGCCCTTGTCGCGCAAATAGGTCTTTACTTTTTCCTCAAGAAAAGAAAAGACGCGGGAAATTTTTACCGTGCAGTCAAGAAAACGGCTGTTCACGCTTTTTATCTCGACCGTAATATCCTTTCCGTCAAGCGCTCCCTTATAGCGCCCGAAGGCTGTCATACTTCTCATTTTTACGTCCTCTCAAAAAATATAGTTATAGATATACATAATATATGATACCTCATTTTTTCCCCGTTGTCAACTTTTTTAACCATTTTAGGGTGCTTTTCATAAAAAAATCACAGAACAAACGCACTTTATTCAAAGCAAATTGTTAAAATACATGACAAGGTCTTGAAAAAAACAAAAAAGTGTGATAGAATGTAACGAATATATTAAAATCGGGCATTGTGTCTGACGAAAGGAGTGGTCGGAACGGAAGTAAAAAGATTTACGAAAAACGACAGCGGATTTGTCTGCGCCGGCTGCGGAAAAGAGGTCAAAAGTCTGGGATATTCCTCCCGGAATCACTGCCCCTTTTGCCTGTGCTCCCTGCACGTTGACGTAAACCCCGGGGACCGTGCCAACGAGTGCTGCGGGCTTATGGAGCCTGTGCGTGTAGAACCGGACGCCAAAAAGGGCTACGTTATAGTTCACAGATGCACCAAGTGCGGCGAGATAAAGCGCAACCGCGCCGCCCACGAGGCAAAAGACCAGCCCGACGACATCAAGCTTCTGATAAAACTTACCGCAGGAAGATAAATTTCCAAAAAACGCAAAACGAAAGGATACCACATGATTAAGATCGAACATCTGGTAAAGAACTACGGCAATTTCACCGCCGTCGACGACATCTCCTTTGAGGTGGGCGCAGGCGAGATCGTAGGATTCCTCGGCCCAAACGGCGCAGGAAAAAGTACCACCATGAATATGCTGACAGGATATCTGTCCTCTACTGCCGGAAGCATTGAGATCGACGGCATAGACATTCTGGCAAAGCCCCTTGAGGCAAAGAAGAGAATAGGATATCTGCCCGAGCAGCCCCCTCTCTATTTTGACATGACGGTAAAGGAATACCTTGATTTCGCTTACGATCTCAAGGGCTGTAAGCTCGACCGCAAAAAGCACATCGACGAGATCTGCGAGGTAGTCAAGATAAAGGACGTTTACCACAAGCTCATCGGGCACCTTTCAAAGGGTTACAAGCAGCGCGTGGGTATCGCCCAGGTGCTTATCGGCAACCCCAAGGTGATAATCTTCGACGAGCCTACCATCGGCCTTGACCCAAAGCAGATAATCGAGATCAGAAACCTGATCCGAAACCTGGGACGCGACCACACGGTCATTCTCAGCACACATATTCTGCAGGAGGTCCAGGCGGTCTGCGACAGAATTATTATCATCAACAAGGGACAGATCGTAGCCGACGAGAAGACCGAGAACATCACCCGCGCAGTTGAGACCAGCCGCCGATTCAGCGTAAAGATCTGCGGTCCTCAGCGTGAGGTGCTTGCAATGCTCCGTGAAAAGCCGGGTATCGTTTATGCCGAGCCTCTGGCAGAGCGTGACGGCGACGCCTTTACTTACATGATCGAAAGCGACGTGGGAATCGACATTCGCAAAACTCTTTTCTATACTCTTGCCGAGCGCGGCTGGCCGCTCATCGGTCTTGAATCCCTCGGCATGAGCCTTGAGGACATCTTCATCAGCATCGTTGATGCACAAGGCAAGAAGAAAGCCGAAAAATCCCCCCGCAACCGCACAAAGCGAGGCACCGACGCCGAGCGGGACGTTGCCGCCAAGATCATGGAAAAGACCGCTCAGTCCCAAAAGTCTGCCGCGAAAAGCATCTTTGACCGTCGGGACGACTGACAGGACGCAAAAAGAAAGGAAACGATAGATAAATGCTCGCCATATATTTAAAGGAACTGCGCTCGTATTTCATCAACGCCATCGGATATGTGTATATCGGCATCTTCCTTGCCATATCCGCACTGCTGTTCTGCTACACGACGCTTATCTCTAACACATACAGCACCGCAAACTATTTCAGTATGCTTATTTTGGTGCTGGTCGTACTTATCCCCCTGCTCACGATGAAGCTCTTTGCCGAGGAGAAAAAGCTCCGCACCGAGCAGATGCTTCTCACCGCACCCGTTTCAATCACCTCAATGGTGCTGGGAAAATATCTTGCGGCCTTTACCATGTACGCAGGATCCGTTCTCATCTCCTGCATAAACTTCCTCCCTCTCTACGCCGTGGCGGCCATGGAGAGAAGTGAGGCAGGCCAGCAGGCAAATTACATTCACATCGGCCCCTCGGACGCACAGATACTCGGCTCCCTTGTGGGGATCCTCTTTATCGGCGCCGTCTTTTTGGCCGTGGGTATGTTCATCTCGACTTTGACGGAAAATCAGCTGGCGGCGGCGGTTATTACTATCGCATCTCTTGTCGCCATGCTGGCTCCCGCTTCCATCAACAACGAGGCCATAATCTCAAGCTACGCGGTGCGTTTCGTTATCGACTGGGTAAATATCCTCAGCCGTTTCGCAAACTTCAGCGCGGGCAAGTTCGATTTTGCCGCCATCTTCTACTACATTTCCCTTTGCAGTGTCTTCGTTTTCGCCACTATCCGCGTCTACGACAAGAGACGTTGGGGTTAAAGGAGGCAGAAAATGAAAAAGTATAATCACAACAAAAAACTTCGCTACGGCGGAATCTCCGTGGCCCTTACCGCGGCGTTTATTACCCTCGTCGTCGTTTTCAACGTGGTCTTCTCCGCATTTGCCGAAAAGTTCCGTTGGTATATCGACATGACCCCCGAGGAGCTTTACACCGTGTCCGATCAGTGCATCGATCTTCTCAAGGATATCGACAAGGAAGTAAAGATCCTTTTCTGCTCCGACCCCGATACGCTCAACGACACCAACACCTCCCGTCTCGTTTACAACACCGCGCTCCAGCTTCAGAAGAAGCTGAAGAACGTAAAGGTAGAGACGGTGAACATCATCGACAACCGCTCGGCGGTCAGCAAGTACAAGACCACCGCCACCACCAATATCAAGACCACCGACGTTATTATCGAGAGCGGAAGCGAGTTCAGACAGTTAGCCCTTGAGTCCTTCTTTACCTTCAACAACCAGAACGTGGTATGGGCTTACAACGCCGAGGCGAAATTTGCTTCCACCATCATTGCCGTCACCCGTGCCGAGGCACCCGTTTGCGCGGTGCTTACCAACCACGGCGAGGCTGTGACCGATATCCACCTGCTTGAGCTTATCACGAACGCAGGCTACGATTACGAGCTTATCGACCTGTCAAAGGACGAAATTCCCCAGGATTGCCGCCTCATGGTATGCTACAACCCCACCTCCGACTTCCTCACAAAGAAGGACGCAGGCTCTGACATCTCCGAGATCGACAAGCTGGAGGCTTACCTTGACGGCGTAAACGCCTTTATGCTCTTCGTTTCCCCCAGCACACCAGTGCTACCCAACCTTGAGGAATATATGTACGAATGGGGCATCGAGTTCGGCAGATTTGCCGACGAGAACAACCGCTTAAGTGCAGGCATCGTAAAGGATCCCTCCCACTCTATCGACTACGCAAACTACAACGTAGTTGCAGAGTACGTAACGGGCGAGGGAACCCTTGGAACTCAGGTAAATCAGGACCTGACAAACGCAGGCACAGCCCCCAAGATCATCTTCCCCGACGCTATGCCACTGCGCCATTCCGACAGCTATGATCAAAGCGGGTACTACTCCTCAAACGGCATCACAAGACAGATAAACGACATCTTCGTAACAAGTGCCGACGCATTTGTCGAGGCAAATCAGCAGACCGTTCAGAAAGCGGACAAATACAACAAGATACCCCTGCTCACCATCACCACACAGGGCAGACAGGTGGGCAATTCCACAAACACCGAATACTCCTACGTTATGGTCAGCGGATCAATTGATTTCGCGGCAGGACAGCAGCTCACCTCCAACGTCTACGGAAACAGCGAATCCCTCTATTCCATGATGAGGATCATGCAAAAAGAGGTGGTTTATCTTGACGTGGGAAGAAAGCCCTTTGCTACCACTCAGATCGAAAGCCTTACGGCATCCGATGCCAAAACCACCACAGCAATGCTCGCCATAATTCCCGCCGCCGTTGTATTCACGGCAGGCATCGCTATTATCTACGTAAGGAGAAAGCGTGCATGAGAAAACAACTGATTGCTACGGTTGCCATGTTCGCCGTTTCTCTTGTGATGATAATCGCATACTTTGCGGTCATCAAGCCCTTTACCGCCATTGAACCCGTGGAAACGGGCGGCCTTGAGACCGTCGTCCCCGAGGACGGCGAGGGTCTGGGCATGGCGGCCACCAAGGTAGTGGTATACGACGGACTTGAAAACAAGGACATCGTCTCCATCAAGGTGGAAAACGAGCACGGAAGCTACGAAATGACAAGAGACGAGGACTGGCAGCCACAGATAGCGGGCTTCGAGGGAATCGCGGTCCACGAGGAAAACATAACCTCCCTCATGTCAAGCTGTACCTACCCTCTTGCCATCACCCGTGTAAACGTGGTCGAGGGCGAGGACTACGGCTTTGAAGAAAAAACGCTTGAAGACGGAACGGTCTACAAGCCCGCAAAATTTACCATGAAGACCCGTCACAAGACTGCCGACGGCGACTACGAATACAGGATCTACGAGTGCCTTATCGGTGATCAGATCGCAACGGGCAACGGATACTATTTCAAGTATCTGGGTCGTCCCAACTCGGTCTACGTGGTCGACAAATCGGTGGAGGATACTCTTCTTTCCACGGTGGAATCGATAGTGTTCCCCATGGTCATCACACCCATGAACCAGAACGACTATTTCATGGTCCACGACCTTGTTCTCATGAAGGGTAAGGACATGATCTTCCACTTAGACTACGTTGAGCAGTCCGACCGAGAGGGAACCGAATACGAAACCGCAACCTACGAAATGATCTATCCCGCAGGGCTTGTGCCCTCGTCTACCGCCATCTCAAAGGCTATGAATGCGCTTTATACCGCCGAGATGGAGGATCACATGAAGGTGGTAGCCCTCGGCATTACCGACGAGAAGCTGGCGCATTTCAACATTGATCCGGACAACTGCTATTCCATGCGCTTCTTCTACCAAGGACACGAAAACTTCATCGTTATCAGCCCGCCAAATGAGGACGGCTCCTGCTATGTGGCATCTTCACTTTTTGATCAAATAAATCTGATCGACTCAGAGGTAATGTTTTTCATTAACTGGACCCTTTTTGACTGGGTGGAATCCCCCATGTTCCAGATGAAGATAGATTACG
Source organism: Eubacteriales bacterium (assembly GCA_045596925.1). GTDB lineage: Bacteria > Bacillota > Clostridia > Oscillospirales > CAG-272 > SIG710. The sequence continues at coordinate 10,042 of JAZODH010000012.1, read as the reverse complement.
TTGATTCCGTTTCCGTGAGAAGCGGAGATTACAACGCCGTCTTTGACCTGACGGGTGAGGGCAAGGACCTGGTGGTCACGGACCGTGCCACGGGCAAGGCTCTCTCAACTCCCCAATTCCGCAATTATTACTGGAATCTGCTTGTCACCTCCTACGAGGGCAACTGCAGTCTCACCCGCGAGGAAATGGAGACCTTCAAGGCACTTGACGACAGCGAGGCACAGCTCGTGCTTACCGTCAGAACCGAAACGGGAAGAGAGCTGACCTACCGATTCTATCAGTATTCCGAGCGCCGCTCTTACGTTACGCTGAACGGCGTGGGCGAATTTTTCGTCCTGCGCACCATGCCGGACAAGCTGGCGGCAGACGCCAAGCTCTTGCAGGCAGGCGAGGAGATCTTTGCATCCGGCAAGTAATCAAATTGCGTTATCGCAACCAAAGCCTCCCTCCGGGAGGGAGGTGGATTTTGCGAAGCAAAAGACGGAAGGAGCCTGCGTGACGCGAAAATCGGATAAACTTTACGTCAACGCATTCTCCCTCAGTCGCCTACGGCGCCAGCTCCCTCCCGGAGGGAGCCTATAAATCAAAAAACAGCGGCGCACCGCCGCTGTTTCAGACTGTTGAAAAAGCTGTTCTACCGCAAGCGATAAAGCAAAATAAACGACAATTTATTAAAATCAAATAGCATCTGTAAAAAAACAAAAAGCACAAGGCTTTCATCGAGAAAGCCTTGTGCCAGCTTGCTTTTTTCGTTCTTGCACTCTGTCGTACCTTTGTACGCCGACGAATGCAAGAACGAAAAATATACCTACCTTTTTCGAAGTCTCACAGCGGCGTACCGCCGCTGTTTTTGATAATGTGCGAATTTTTTTGAACAAAAAACACATAATATGAAAGGAATCAAGCCATGCACAACGAGCTTACAGCAGTTGATATAAAGAAAATGCAGGAGGAGATCGACTACCGTGCAAAAGAGCTGCGTCCGAAGCTGCTCGCCGAGGTCAAGCGCACGCGCGAGTACGGAGACCTCAGCGAAAACGCCGAATACAAGGAAGCAAAGCGGGAGAAAAACCGCAACGAGAGCCGTATCCGTTACCTGAAAAACATGATAGCCACCGCAAAGGTGGTGGAGGTCGGCGGCGACGAGGGAACGATCGGGCTTTTCGATTTCGTTGAGCTTTTCTACGAAATGAACGGTCAAACAAAGAAGATACAGATCGTCACCACACTCCGCCAAGACGCAACCAAGGGCTTTATCAGTAAGGAATCCCCCCTGGGAAAGGCTCTGCTTGGCAAGAAGGTCGGAGACTGCGTCACGGTTCAGGTCACCCCCGACCGTTCCTTTACGGTAGTCGTCAGATCGGTCGAAAAGGGTGAGGACAACGAGGACCTGCCTATCAGCAGTTTTTGAATTTGTAAAACACTGCTCTGCCCGATTTCCGAAATTCTACATAAAGTCTTGCATCTGTGACAAAAAAATTAAGGAAAGGTAAAAACTTCCTTGCAAAAATTCGTTTCTTGTTGACATTTCAACAAGTTTGCTTTATAATTACATAGGTCCTGTGAGAAGAAAATTCCGCTCCGACCTTGCACGGCACACCGCGACCGACGGCTATGCCGTCATTCAATTTCACCGAAAGGAACGGTCACAAATGAAAGCACAAACAACGTCTTACTATAATATTCCCCGACATGACAACTTCCGCGACCTGCTGGCACATTCGGCAAAAAACACACCGAACAGAACGGCATTCCAGATCAAAACGGGCACGGGCAAATACAGATATATCTCCTACAGAGAAGCGTATGAAATCTATCTTTCCCTTTGCGCATCCTTTATTCGAGAAGGCCTTGAGGGAAAGCGCATCGCCGTCTGCGGTGAAAACAGCGGTGGCTGGGCTGTCGCGTACCTGGCGGCGGCTACCGTCGGCGTCGTCGTTCCAATAGATAAGGAGCTGTCGGGCCGCGATATTGCCGATTTTTGCGACGCGGCGGAATGCACTGCCATTTGCGCCGACAAAAAGGTTCAGGGCAAGCTTGAGGGCGTTCGTCGTTTTGACGCCGTGTACGATCTTACCGATATTCTTAATATGCCCGTAAAATACACCGCCGAGGACGTAAAGAAAATAAATTCCTACGTCTATCCTCCCGACGAGATGAGAGTGCTCATCTTTACCTCGGGCACCACCGGTTCGTCCAAAGGCGTCTGCCTCTCCATGTTCAATATCTGCTCAAACGTATATCAGATATCAAGAGTTATCCGCGTTTTTCCCGACGACAAGGTGCTCTCTATCCTGCCTCTGCACCACACCTACGCCGCAACGGTGGATATGCTCTGCCTTCTGGCGCAGGGTGCCTGCATATCATATTGCGACGGGCTTAACCGCGTAGCCACCAATCTCAAGGAATACAACAATACGGTGATCATCGTAGTCCCCGCGCTTCTCAAGGTGCTGAGCAAGAGATTGCGAATGGCTATCGCGAAGGAATGTCCCGCCAAATACAAGCGCGCATTTGAGGAGCTTTCTTTGGCGGAGGCTCTCTGCAAATTGCCGTTCCTTATCCGAAAAGTCATCTGCTCGAACGTCCGCAAGAGCCTTGGCGGAAAACTGCGAATGATGGTAGTTGGCGCGGCGGCGATAGACCCCGCACTCATTGAGGATTTTAACGCGCTGGGCATCAAGACGATCCAGGGCTACGGCCTCACCGAGACCTCTCCCATTCTCTCCGCGAACAACGATTTCTTCTACGACCCCGAGACCGCAGGCTGTGCCATCCCCGGCGTAACTCTGCGAATATACAACCCCGACGAGAACGGCGTGGGCGAAATAATCGCCTCGGGCGACAACGTGATGCTGGGATACTACCGCGACGAGGCGGCAACGGCGGCGGTCATCAAAAACCGTTGGTTCCACACAGGCGATCTGGGATTTATTGACCGACGCGGCGGAGTTCACATCAAGGGCAGAATAAAGAACGTCATCGTCACCGCGAACGGCAAGAACATCTTCCCCGAGGAGATCGAGGACAGACTGGGTGAGCATGAAGTCATAGCGGAATGTCTGGTGCTTGAGGGTAAGGATCGTCACGGCGACCCATGCGTAAGAGCGAAGATTTATCCGTCCGTCGACTACTTGACCGAAAAGCTGGGCCACGCACCCGACGCATCCGAGATCAAGGAGGCGGTCACAGAAGCCGTAAGCTCGGTAAACGACGCTGTCCCCGCGTACAAAAAGATACAGAAATTCGACATTCTCAGCTCTCCCTTGGAGCGCACCACGACCCAAAAGATCAAGCGTTATGGCGAGAATCTTAAATAAAGAAAACGGACGGCTCAGCCGTCCGTTTTGTTTTCAAATCGCCTCAGCTTCCTTGAGGCCGAGGATATCATCAGCACCGACATGAAAAGCACGGCAAGGCAAATACCTCCGCCCGTGCCTCCGAGGATCCCCCGTCTGAGATGAGGCGATATTCTGCCACCCATCCGTGCCAATATGGCGGTCTCAAGCGCCAAAAAGGAAACCAGTGCCGCCGTCAATTTCACCACCTTTGTGGTTGCCACCACGGGAGTGACCGACTTGCCGTGCCGAAAAAGGCTCACGGCAGCCGTCGTCACGGAATAGACCGTATATCCCCCGACCACGTATATCAGAATACCCGGATACAAATATCCGCGATCCAGATAGACCATAAAAAAGACTATGACCGACAGGGCAAGTCCCATAACGAAAAGAAGCACCCCGCAATTTCTTGCCCTCTTCAGCTCGGACAAAAGACAGTCCCCCGGATCCTGCTTTCTCATGTGACCCAGTAAATAGAACCGCAGAGAAAAAAGGAGCGCGTAATAGATGGCGAGAGCCACGAGAAAAAACGAGCGGGACAGAACTCCTGCAAAAAGCTTCACTCCCACGTATGCCAGATTGACCGTACCGCCGACCACAAGGGACAGCTTGATGCGAAACACTCTGTCACGGCGTCGCCTCTCCCAAATACGGCGGATAAAACTTTTCCTTTTTCCCATGGCGTCCTCCTTTCTCCCGGTCCTTTTATTTTACCACGCCGAGGTCGCGTAAATGTTCGAATTTTGTTAATTTTCTTTCTTCTTCTTGACACGACTTCAAAAAAGATTTATAATGTAATATGTGGAAAGTCTACGCTATCGATCAAAATCAAGAAAGGTTGAAAAATGGGATCTAACACTAAAAAGGCCTTGTTCGTCACGGTAACGGGCGTCGTATTGTTTGCGGTGCTCATGAACTTCTCGGCGGTCACAGTATATGCAAAAAAGCTGATAACCCTTATTCTGCCCGTGGTAGTGGGCGCCATAATTGCGCTTTTCCTCATTGTCCCAATGAACGGAATACAAAAGATACTGAGCAGAATGTTCTCAAAGGCAAGAAAAAAGCCCTCGGAGAAGGCCCTTACAGCCGTCAGCTTTATTTTTACCCTGATCTGCGTCGCCTTAGTGCTGACCTTGGTGCTGACTCTGCTTATTCCCGAAATAACAAGCTCGGTCAAGGTCCTTTACACCCAGATCGAGGCAAGAATAAAGGAGCTGAGCCTAAAGCATTTTGATATCCAGTGGGTGCAGGATCTGGTAAGCAAGATCAATTTCAAGGCCATACTTGATAACTTCTCGGAAATCGCCAACAAGCTGACGACGGGCGCGGATTTCATCTTTGTAAACGTTGTAAGCGTGTTCTCCTCTACCATAAATATCGTTACGACCGCACTTTTTGCTATAATAATCGCGGCGTATGCCGCCCTTGAAAAGCAGACGGTCGCAAAGCACGGAAAGCTCCTTATCGGTGCCTATTTAAAGCCCTCGTGGGCAAAGGGAATATTGAGATTCTGCCGTTCCTTTTCGGACATCTTCTCAAAATTCCTGTTCGGACAGTGCAGTGAGGCTTTGATCTTAGGCGTTCTCATTTTCGTGACCTTTTCGATCTTCAAAATGCCGTATGCAAGCCTTGTAAGCGTCCTGACGGCGGTCTGCGCCATCATTCCATACATAGGCGCGTTCATTTCCTGCGCTATCAGCGTATTCCTGACCCTCCTGGTAGCCCCCGACAAGGCTCTTTTGTGTCTTATCATCTACCTGGCGGTACAGTTTATCGAAACACAGCTCATCTACCCACGCGTGGTGGGCACAGCCGTTGGACTTTCCCCTCTCTACACCCTTGTTGCCGCATTGATCGGTGGCAATTTGCTGGGAATCGTGGGAATCATCTTCTTCATTCCTCTCTTTGCGGTAATTCTTGAATTGTTCAATGAAAATGCCACGGAAAGGATCGCCAAGAAGGTAGCGGCGGGAGACCTGCCTGCCGACGATTTTGCCGATCTTCAAGACGAAGAAGAGGAGACTCCGCCCACACCAAAAAAAGAAAGACCCCAAAAGGAACCCAAAGCAAAAAAGCCTCCCAAGGTGAAAAAGGAAAAGGCGAAAAATCCGATTGAGCCGAGGGAATAAAACTCTATAAAAAAGCACTTATGGCTACTTGCCATAAGTGCTTTTATATTTGATCCCCCTGAATCCAGTTTCGATCAAACATCATTTTGTCAATGTCGTTTATGACCGCCACCTTTTTTCGGCTCCATTCGGGCGCAAGAAGAGTATCGGGAGCGCCATCCCCCGTCAGCCGTCCGATGACGGTTTCGGGCGGGAGAAGCCGCAGGGCGCGGCAGACGGTTTCAACGTAAATCTCCCTATCCACAGGGGTGTACTCACCAGCCCTGTATAACTGCGCCAATTTTGTGCCATCGATCACGTGGAGCAGGTGAATTTTCACCTGGTCGGGCTTTAAGACCGCCACCTGCCTCACACTTTCCAGCATATCCTCGGGGGTCTCCCCGGGAAGTCCGAAAATAAGGTGTATACAGGTCATTATTTTACCGCTCGACGATCTCAGTCGGGCATATCCGTCACAAAAGTCCGCAAAGGTGTGACCGCGGTTTATAAATCGCGCCACCTGGTCATTTACCGTCTGTAATCCAAGCTCCACCGTAAGGTCGGTACGCTCGGCAAGCTCTGCCAGATATTCTACCACGTCGGGTGGCAGGCAGTCGGTGCGGGTAGCCACGTTCAGCCCAACCACGCCCTTTATTTTGAGAGCCTCCTCAAATTTTCCACGCAAAACGGAAACGGGCGCGTATGTGTTGGTGTGCGCCTGGAAATAGGCGATATACTTGTCGGTCTTCCACTTTGACGAAAGGTTTTCCGCCGTAATCTTGAACTGCTCGGAGATCGGCATCTCGGCGGACTGTGCAAAGTCGCCGCTTCCGCGCCCCGAACAGTAAATGCAACCGCCTACACCACATTTTCCGTCAATATTCGGGCAGGTAAACCCGCCGTCCAAGGGTATTTTGGCGCATTTGCCGCCGTATCGGTGCTTCATAAAATAATCGTAGGTGTGGTAGCGCTTGTTAGTGTCGGAAAATTCAAAGGGATTTGTGTCCCGCTGGGTGATTTTCATGCTTTCAAAATATCGCGGTCAGCCATAAGAGATTCGTCGAAGCCCACAGGCTCCTTGCCGCAAAGAGCAATGGTCCTGCACGCCAACACCTCAAGAGAATCAACGAAAAGGTCACCCAAATCATTGTCACGCTTGATGAGAGACAGCTCGGTACAGCCAAGCACAAGCCTCTCTGCGCCTCGGGAAATCATATGATCGCGGACACGCTCAAATTTTCTCATATCAACAGGCTTTCCCTGCTTGATCTGACCGTAAATTATCTCGGATAAAAGCGCTTGGTGCTCGGCATCGGGGACGATGCATGAAAGTCCCACCTGCTGACAAACGTGAGCGTACGCTCCCGATCTTACAGTGCCCTCGGTAGCAAGAATACCCACCGTCCTTGCACCCATGCGCTTAACGTGCGCCGCCGTTTCATAGAGAATATTCACAACGGGAATATCCAGCGCCTCGGTCAACTCGTCGTAAAAATAGTGAGCGGTATTGCAGGGCATGGAGATCAGATCTGCACCGCAGTCTTGCAGTCGCTTACCTTCTTCTATCATAGCTTTGATGGGGCTTTCGTCCGACTCGCCCACGATGAACGCCGTCCTGTCGGGGGTGGTAGCACGAGAGCTTATCAGAATATCAATATGCTCCTGGTCACAGCTCGCCTTGGTATGAGCGGTGAGCATTTCGTAAAAATATACGGTGGCCATGGGGCCAAGCCCCCCGAGAATACCCAGAAGCTTTCTGTTTTTTTCCAATTTCAGCACTCCTTATTTGCAGTATTTTTTGTACTTGCCATGCTGTCGGCGCAGGTGCTCAAGCACCCAGACAAGGCGCTTGGGATTAAAGCGCAGATCGGGCGCATACCACAGAGACGAGGTGGATTTTCCCGCCTTTTTCAATCGCTTGGCGTCCGCCAATGCCTTTTGGTTATGAACGTACTTTTTCACCACCGCAAAGGGGATGCAGTGCCACAGGTGCGAATTTTCGCACGGACGGTACTCGCTGTCACGGTGGAAGACCCTGTCCTCCACCAAAAGCTCCGCTATATTGATACCCGCCGCCGTAACATAATAGTTGCTGCGCCCCTGACGCAGATTTATTTCGAACGCGCGCAAGCTGCCGTCACGGGGGTCAAATTTGATGTCAAAATTTGAAAAACCAACGTAGGAGAGATCATCAAGCATAGCGCGGAAACGCTCGGTCAGATCGGAATTCTGCTCTGTGATGATCGCCGCGTGGTTACCAAGTCCGCGGGGAGTGTGCTCCTCAAGCAAAACGTGTCCGAGACAGGTCATCTTTACCTTCGCTGTGCTGTCCGAATATGCCGTAAGCACGTACATATTGGCGTCATCGCCGGGGATCATATCCTGAATTATCATCTTGTCGGGATAGCCCGCGCCATAAATTTCCGTTATGATAGCCACCGCCTCTGCAGGGTCGGCGGCGGTATAGACCTTCTTCATTCCGTCAAAGGGATGCTTCCAGTACTGAATACTGCTGGATGGCTTTACTATGACGGGATATTTGAAGCCAAGCGCGTCCTCGGTCAGGTCTTCGGGCTTGAAATTGCCGTCAAGTACGCAGGTTTTGGGATAAGGAATACCATACTTGTCGCACATCTCGTAAAATACCGCTTTGCTGACCAGCTGTTCGGACAGCTCAGGGTCGATATAAGGGCAGATATAACGGGACTCAAGACGGTGTTTATTGTTTATGATAAGTGTAGCATAATCGTCCGTACAGCCAAGCAAAATCAGGTGCGCGTCGGGATTTTTGTCCGCGAAATTGCAAAGCTCCGTCACCATAATGTCGGGGTCGTCCATCTTCGGCACCGTATGAAAATTCAGTATCTTCGAGTTGAGCGTAGGACCGATGGGATAGCGTCCGAAAACGTGGGAGATCACGCCGTATTTCTCGTGAAAAGCGCGTGCCACGTTGTAGCTGTTAAGGTCTCCGCCAAGCAGGACGGGAATAATGTTTACATTCATGTTTTCCATTGTAATCTCCATTCCGCCGTCATGCGGCAAATAATCGGGAAACACTTGGACCGCCTGGGCGGCAAAATGGGGTCGGGTCCCATTTTGAAAGTGTTTCATGCGTGAAATAGCTGAGCTTACGGCTTATCGTCGCTTGGTTTCACGCTTTCTTCTACAAAAAATCTCTTGTACCACACAAGGAAGGTGAATACCGTCCAGATCTTTCTCTGGTTCATTTTCTTTCCGCTCCTGTGCTCCTCAAGCAAACGCAAAATTTCCTTTTGCTCAAAGAATTCCGCGGCAAAATCTGCCTCAAAATACTCTTTTACACGGGCGTAATATTCGTCCTGCGTGAGCCAATAGCGAATGGGCACGGGGAAGCCTTTTTTGGGTCTGTTTGCCCACTCGTCGGGCAGAATTTCATTGGACGCCTCGCGTAAAATGTACTTTGTGGTGCCCTTTGCGATCTTGAACTTATCGGGAATGCTCTGTGCCTGCGCCATAACTTCGCGGTCAAGGAAAGGCACTCTCAGCTCCAGAGAGCTTGCCATGCTCATTTTATCTGCCTTTAGCAGAATGTCGCCGGGAAGCCAGAGGTTAAGGTCAAGATACTGCTTTTTCTGCAGCTCGGTCTTGCCCTTTACTCTTGCATAGATTGGGGTAGTAATATCCTTTACCGCAGGGGCGTCTCTGTACTCTTTTCTGAGAACCGAAAGAGCTTCCTTTTCCGGGAAAACCAGAGCCTGACCGATGAAATAATCCTCGGGGCGGCCGCTGGACTTGATAATAAAATCGTGTCCCTTGAAGTATGGCAGGCGCCGTGCCACCGCCGCCGCAAAACGGCGAAGGAAGGCGGGGAGCTTCTTGTATTTTCTCATCATGGGGGTCTCGTCGTACCACTCATATCCTGCGTAAATCTCGTCCGCGCCCTCGCCCGAAAGCACAACCGTCACCTGTTCCTTTGCCAGCTGCGCAAGGAAGTAAAGGGGAACGGAAGAAGGGTTCGACTGAGGCTCGTCCATGTGGTACTGAATGTCGGCAAAGTTGTCAAAGCAGTCCTGCGCCGTTATGTTCCGACGGAAATTCTTGATACCCAGCTTATCGGAAAGCTCCTTTGCCTCGTTTGTCTCGTTGAATTTTTCGTAATCAAAAAATCCCACGGAAAAGGTCTCGTCGGGCATAAGCTCCGCCGTGATGTAGCTGGAATCAACGCCGCCCGAAAGGAAAGAGCCAACGCGCACGTCACTTATTCTGTGAGCCGCCACGGATTCTTTTACGGTCTCGTCAAGCTCTTTTTTCAAGGTCTCAAAATCTCGTCCGCTGTCGGAGAAATCAACGTCCCAATAACGGCGGATATTCATTTTCTCACCGGGTGCCCATGTAAAGCAGTGGGCGGCGGGGAGCTTGAACACGCCCTCAAAAAAGGTCTCCTCCATTGAGGAATACTGGAAAGTCAGATATGGGCGAAGCGCCTTTTTGTTGACCTTTTTTACAAAGTCGGGATGCTCCAGAAAGCTCTTTATCTCCGAGCCGAAAATAATGTCGCCCGACTCGGTAAACGTGTAGTAAAAGGGTTTGATCCCGAAGTGATCGCGAGCGCCG